>NZ_POQU01000084.1 GCF_002938425.1 Blastococcus atacamensis
GGTGCGGGTCGCCCTGGAGCGCGCCGCCGGCCGCACCCCCACCCCTCTCGAGCCCGCCGCACCCGAGCCGCGTGGGTCCGTCCCCCCGGCCGCGCCGCTGCCGCCGGTGGTCGTGCCCGTGGCGGAGCCTGCACCCGTCGCGGCGGCGCCTCTCCCGGGCGAGGGCGAGCACCGTGCGCAGTGGCAGCTGCCCTCGGACCCGGCCTCGGTCACAGTGGTGCGCCGCCGGCTGCGGGCGCTGCTGCACGTCGCCGGCGTGGACGACGACCAGGCCTACGACCTGCTGCTGGCCGCCTGCGAGGCCGCGAGCAACGCGATCGAGCACGCGCAGGATCCGACGGAGCCGGTCATCGAGGTCGCCGCCAGCGTCGGCGACGACCTGGTCGAGATCACCGTCCGCGACCACGGCCAGTGGCGCGAGCGGGTGCCGAGCATGGACCGCGGCCGTGGCTCCACGCTGATGAGCGCCTTCGCCGACGTCACCGCGACGCCGAGCCCCGAGGGCACGCTCGTGCGGATCAGCTCACCCCGGCTGCGCCGGCGCGCGGGGTCCTGACCCCCGGCTCAGCGGAGCAGCCAGGTGTCCTTGCTGCCGCCGCCGGGCACTCCCGGCCGTGCCGGAGCGGCGTCCGGCGCCACCCGGGTGAGTGCCAGCGGGAGGGTGGTCGTCGTCGGGCCGGACACGGAGAAGATCCGCAGGTCGACCGGGCGGGGGCGCAGCCGGCCGTCGACCAGCGCCGGCACCGTCGACGGCTCGAGCGGCTCCCGGGCGACGAAGCGGTGCGGCGCGGCGGCGATCTCCGACCGGAGGGCGTCGAGCTCGGCCCGTGAGCAGGCGGGCCCGTGCACGATGCGCCGGCCGCCGTACCCCGCGACCTCCTCGACGTCGAGCTCCCCCAGCCGGCCGCGCACCGCGGCCCACGCCGCCGGATCGGCCAGCACCCAGGTGGCGACGGAGTCCAGCAGGGGCTCCTCGCCCAGGTAGAACCGGATCATCGACGGGACCCAGGCGTAGCCCGCCGCGTCGTCGGCGACGCCGTTGCCGGGCACGTTGGCCAGGCCCAGGCGGCCGGCCCGCACCGCCTCGACGAGGGCTCCGTCCAGCGGCCGGTCCGTCCCGGTGCGGTAGGCCCCGAGCGAGGCGTCGTCGAACCGCCGGTAGAGGACGTCGACCGGCACCCTGAGGCCGTCGACGGCGGCCTCGAGCCCACCGTCACCGCGGGGGTACAGGTCACCGGCGCGGACCAGCGGCACGTCGAGGGCCGCGGCGAGGACCTGGTGCTCGAACCACGCGCCGTCGGTCTCGCCCTGGGTGAGGACCGCCACGCGCGGAGGACCGGGGCATCCCGGTGGCGCGGCGGCCGCGAGGGCGGCCGCCAGCAGCGGGACGGCGTCGGCGGGGTCCACCACCTGCCGCCCGACCCGGGTGAAGAGCTCGGGCGCGGCCGTGCGGGCGCTGTCCCGGTTGGCCAGCGCGTACCCGATGCCCGACGGCACCCGCAGGTTGTCCTTGGCGACCACCCAGCGCCCGTCCGGCGTGCGGACGACGTCGGTGCCGGCGATGGCCGCGCGGCGCTGCCCCGGCCAGGCCATGGCGACCGCCTCGGGGTTCCGCCCCGGGCTGTGCGCCACCGCCCAGTCGGGCAGCACGCCGGCCCGCACGATGTCCGCGGCGCGGTCGCTGTCGCTCCGGCGGCGACCGGCGGGCCGGTAGGCGTCGGCGAGGAAGGCGTCCAGGGCGCGGTGCCGCTGGGCGATCCCGGCCGACAGCGTGGCCCAGGTGGTCGCGCCGACCAGCCGCGGAACCGGGTCCATGGGCACCGGGCGCAGGTCCTGCCGACCGTCGACCCACAGGGAGACCGCGACCCCGAGCGCCCGTCGCCGGGCGGTGAGGTCGTCTGCGGCGAGGACCAGCCGGTCGCGCCCCATCGTCTCCAGGGCAGCAGCCAGCTCCACCCAGCCGCTGCGCAGCCGGCCGTCCGGATCGACGGCCTCGTCGGTGCGGACAGGTGGGTAGCCGGCGAAGAGTTCCCCGCTCACAGCCAGTGATCGAACCAGGCGGCCAGCCGCTGGCCCAGGTCGACCAGGGCGTCACGGCCCACGACGGCGTGCCCCTCGCCGGGGAAGAGCAGCAGATCGCTGCACGCGCCGGCCGCCTGCAGCGCCTGGTGCGCCTGCACCGACTCGGCGACCGGCACGTTGGTGTCCCGGTCCCCGTGGGCCAGGAGCACCGGCGCGGTGAGCCGGTCCAGCGTCGTCATCGGGGAGAGCGCGGCCAGCAGGTCCCGCTCAATGACCGGGTCGCCGTACTCGGTGACCGATGCGGCGGCCATCCACGGCTCGGTACCGGCGAAGAAGGTGCGCAGGTCGCTCATGCCGGCGAGGGAGGCGCCGGCGGCGAAGAGCTCGGGCCACCGGGTCAGCGCCACCAGCGTGAGGTAGCCCCCGTAGGACCAGCCGTGCGCACCGACCTGGCCGGGCACGGCGATGCCGGCGGTGACCAGCTCGTCGACCGTCGTCCGCACGTCGGCGAACGACGCCTCGCGGGCGGCGCCGTCGTCGGCGGTCATGAACGCACGGCCGTAGCCTCCCGAGCCGCGCACGTTGGGCGCGAAGACGGTGAGACCCGCGGCGACCATCGACTGGGTGATCGGCGACCAGTCGGGACGCGTCTGGCCCTCGGGACCGCCGTGGAAGCTGACCACCGTGCGGTTGGGTCCGCGGACGTCCGGCGGCGCGTACAGCCAGCCGGAGAGGCGGAGCCCGTCGGGCGCCACGTACTCGTGGAGCACGGGCTCGACCAGCGATGCGGCCTCCGGCGCGGGCGGGGTGCAGGCCAGTCGCCCGGCTCCGCCGAGCCCGTCCAGCGGCACCCGCCACAGCCCTCGGGGCGACCGCGGGCCGCTGAGCTCGGCGACGACGGCGTCCTGGCCGGGCAGCGGCGCCCAACCGGTGAGCACCGGCTGCGGGAGTTCCACGGTGCGCAGGAGGTCGCCGCCGGCGAGGTCGTGCAGGCACAGCTCGCTGACGCCGTCGGCGTTCCACAGCGCCAGGACCGTGCCGTCGGGGCGGACCACGTAGCCGTCGAGGTCGGCCTCCGGGCGGTACAGGACCCGCCGCCCCGGCGACGGCACGCCGTCGGCGTCCACCGGCACCTCGACCAGCCCGGCGCGGTCGGTGAACAGCGGGCCGGGCAGCGAGGCGCGCAGGTACACCGACCGGCCGTCGGTGGAGAACCGGCCGTCCTCCGACGCGATGCCGCCGGGCTGGTCGAGCCGGACCACCCGGCGCTGCAGTCCGGTGGCGACGTCGATGACGACGACGTGCCGGAAGGCCCGCGGGCCGCGGCGGGCCAGCACCGTGCGGGAGTCGGGCGAGACGGCGGTGACGGACAGGAAGCCGCCGGAGGCGAGGGTGCGCAGCTCGCCGGTGACGACGTCGACGAGCACGACGTCGGCATCCGGTCCGGCGCCCGACGCGATCGAGCAGGCGTAGGAGTGCGGGCCGGTCCACGAGCCGGCGAAGACCGTGGCCCGCGGATCCTGTCCGGCGACGACACGGTGGCCGGTCCCGTCGGGGCGGACCGCGTGCAGTTCAGCGCAGATCGATCCGCCGGGGCTGACCAGGTAGGTCAGCCAGGCACCGTCGGGCGACCACGAGACGGAGATGACCTCCTCCCCCGGATCGGAGAGGACGGCCGGCGGAGCGGTGTCGTCGAGCTCGGCGAGCTCCAGCCTCGGCAGGCCGGAGCGGTCGGAGACGTAGGCGATGCGCAGCCCGTCCGGGGAGGGCGCCGGGCACCAGGCGCCGGCGGCACCGGCGATCCCGGCGATGGCGGCGCGGACGGATGCGGGCAGCGTCTCCGGCGGGACCAGCGCCTCGAGGGCGGGCATCGCGCCCTGGGGCAGGCCGGTCGTGAGCCCTGCGGGCACGGCCGTCCGCCGGAAGGTCACCGGGCTGGCCATCGCGCCTCCTCGGCTCGGGATGGGTGCCGCTGGCGAGGGACCCACTGTCGTGGGCGCTCGTTGCGGTCGTGTGTCAGGGCTGTCATCGGCGTGGAAAGCCCTCATCCGCACCCCCCACCGGAGGGATCCCCGCCGCGTCCCCGGGCGCGCCACGCCGCGTCGCCTCCGCGCGGTGCCCGCCGCGCCCGGATAACCTCGGGGACCGGGCGCCCTCCCGGGCCCCCCGTCGGCTGGTAGGAGGTCGCCCATGCGCACGCTGCGCCTCGTGGCGCTCTCCGAGGACGGGGAGAGCCTGGTCCTGATGGCCGAGGGTCCCGACGGTGCCGACGGCGAGAAGTTCGCGCTGCCCATCGACGACCGCCTGCGCGCGGCCGCCCGGGGCGATGCCCGCCGGCTGATCCAGATCGACGTCGACATGGGCACCGAACTGCCCCCGCGGATCATCCAGTCCCGCATCCGCGCCGGCGAGACCCCCGAGCAGGTCGCGGCCTCCTCCGGCACCCGGGTCGAGCGGATCATGCGCTTCGCCCACCCCGTGATCCAGGAGCGCGAGCGGGTGGCCGACCAGGCCCGCGAGGCCCGTGTCCGGCTCTCCGACGGCGGACCGGGCGTCGCCCTGCAGCAGTTCATGGTGGAGCGGCTCCGGCTGATCGACACCGACATCGACGCGGTGACCTGGGACGCCTTCCGCGGGGACGACGGCAGCTGGGTCGCCACCGGCGCGTGGCGGGCCGGGGAGAAGTCCGGCACCACCCGGTGGCGGTTCGACCTGCCCTCGCGCACCGTGACCCCGGTCGACGCGGCGACCACCGACTTCGCGGAGGGGACCCGGCTCGTCCGGGTCGTGCCGGAGGTCGCGCCGGCCCCGCGCAGCCGCCCGGTGTCCGTGGTGCGCGCGCCCGGGGCCGAGCCGCCCGCCCCGGCCCCGGTGGAGGACGACGAGGACGAGCACGTCCGTGACGTGCACGCCCCCGACGGCTCGCCCGAGGACGACGACATGACCGCTCTCCTCGACGAGGTGGCCGAGCACGACACCGTGGTGCTCGGCCGCACCGGCGAGGACGGTGCCGAGGACCCCCGCGCCCGCATCCCGGCCTGGGAGGACATCGTCTTCGGGGTGCGCCGCAACCGCTGAGCGCGGAACACTCCGGTCGTCCGGGAAGTTGACCAGGCATGAGTGCTTCGGTGTCGATGCCGCTGGGCGGCGTGCAGGTCGGGTCCTACGACAGCTACGAGCAGGCGCAGGCCGCGGTCGATCACCTCTCGGACGAGAAGTTCGCCGTGGAGGACGTGACGATCATCGGCACCGACCTGCGCATGATCGAGAAGGTCACCGGCCGGCTGACCATGGGCCGCGCGCTCGCCGCGGGCGCGGCCGGCGGCGCGTGGTGGGGCCTGTTCGTCGGGCTGCTGCTGGGCATCTTCGCCGGCGACGGCGGCAACTGGCTGGGCTCGGTGCTCAGCGGGCTGCTGATCGGGCTCGCGTTCGGCGCGGCGTTCGGCGGCATGGGGTACGCGGCCACCCAGGGGCGGCGCGACTTCACCAGCACCAGCACCATCACGGCCAGCCGCTATGACGTCATGTGCAACCCGGCCTCCGCCGAGCAGGCCCGCGCCATCCTGGCCCGGTTCTCGCTGCGCAACTAGCGGCTACCGCAGGGTGGCGAAGGCGACCGCCGCGGCGGCGGCCACGCCGAGGGAGTCCACTCCGGCGCGCATCGGGATGCGGGCCCGCACCGTCGCCGCCTCCTGCGCCTCGGGGGTGAGCCCGGGGCCCTCCGCGCCGAGGAGCACAGCGGTGCGCGGATGGGCGGCCGGGTCCAGGTCCGCGAGGTCGATCGCGTCCGGGGCTGGCGTGAGGGCCACCGTGGTGTAGCCGGCGTCGTGCACCCGGCCGAGGTCGGCCGGCCAGTCCGACAGGACCGTGAACGGCAGCGCCAGGACGTGGCCCATGGAGACGCGGACCGACCGCCGGTAGAACGGGTCCGCGCAGCGGGGGTCCAGAAGCAGGCCGTCGATGCCCAGTGCGAGCGCCGAGCGGGCGATCGAGCCCAGGTTCTCCGCGTCGTTGAGGCCCTCCAGCACGGCGAGGCGACGTGGCGCCGCCGGATCCGGGCCGGTCAGCAGCTCGTCGAGATCTGCCGGCGGCCGCCGGTCGGCCGAGGCGATCACGCCCCGGGTCAGCCGGAAGCCGATCACCTCCGACAGCACCCACTTGTCCGCCTCGTAGGCCGGCACGTCGTCCGGCAGGTCCAGGGCGGCGACCCGGCCCGGGACGCCGAACACGGCCCGGATCCGGTAGGGCGAGGCGAGCAGCCGTTCGACGGCGGACACGCCCTCGACGATCACCGGCCCGCCCCACCGCGGCGTCCCCTCCGGCCGGTCACCGGCCTTGAGGTCGCGGAAGTCGGCGACCCGGGGGTCGGCCGGATCGGTGATGACGACGGGAGCTGGCACGACGGGAATTGTGCCTCCCGCCGACTGCTCCGTTGACGGACGGCCCGGAACTCATCTAGCGTTGAGTTCATCACCCGTTGATTTCCGAGGAGCGCGTCATGGACGCCGTCACCGTCAGCGATCTCGTCGTGCACCGGGGGAAGCGCGCGGTGCTGCCCGGCCTCTCCTTCGCCGTTCCGGAGGGACAGGTCACCGGGCTGCTCGGGCCCAGCGGCAGCGGGAAGAGCACGCTGATGCGGGCGATCGTGGGCGTGCAGCGGGTGCGGTCCGGAACGGTCACCGTGCTGGGCTCCCCCGCCGGCTCCCCCGGCCTGCGCCACCGCGTCGGCTACGTGACCCAGGCACCCAGCGTCTACGCCGACCTCACCGTGCGGGAGAACGCCCGCTACTTCGCCGCGCTCTACGGCAGGGGCACCCGCGAGGCCGACGCCGCCCTTGCCGACGTCGGGCTGGGCGAGGCCGCCGGCCAGCTGGTCGCCGACCTCTCCGGCGGTCAGCGCGGCCGCGTCTCCCTCGCCTGCGCCCTGGTCTCCGAGCCGGAGGTGCTGGTCCTGGACGAGCCGACGGTGGGCCTGGACCCGGTGCTGCGGGTCGAGCTGTGGGAGCGGTTCGCCGCCCTGGCCGCTGCCGGGACGACGCTGGTCGTCTCCAGCCACGTCATGGACGAGGCCGCACGCTGCGACCGACTGCTCCTCCTCCGCGACGGCGCCCTGCTGGCGGACACCACCCCCGGGCAACTGCGCGCGGACGGCCGCTCGCAGGACCTCGAGGAGGCCTTCCTGAACGTCGTCCGTGCATCCGAGGAGGTGCCGGCGTGACCACGGCGCTCTCACCCCGCCTGACCGGAGCCACCGCCGGCCGCGTCCTGCGCCAGCTGCGCCACGACCACCGCACGATCGCGATGCTGCTCGTGCTGCCCGGCCTCCTGCTCGGCCTGCTGTACCTGCTGTGGAAGGACCTGCCCCGCGCTCCGGGGCAGCCGGACACCTTCGACGCGGTCGGGCTGACGATGCTCGGCGTCTTCCCCTTCGTCGTGATGTTCCTGGTGACCAGCATCGCGATGCTGCGCGAGCGCACCTCGGGCACCCTCGAGCGGCTGCTCACCACCCCGCTGTCCCGGCTGGACCTGCTGCTGGGCTACGGGCTGGCGTTCGGCCTCGCCGCGGCGCTGCAGGCGGCGGTCACCGTGACGGTGGCGACGACGCTCTACGACCTGGACGTCGCCGGGCCGGTCGGGCTGGTCGTGCTCATCGCCGTCTGCGACGCCGTGCTGGGCGTCGCGCTGGGGCTGCTGGCCAGCGCCTTCGCCCGCAGCGAGTTCCAGGCGGTGCAGTTCATGCCGGTGATCGTGCTGCCGCAGTTCTTCCTCTGCGGACTGCTCGTCCCGCGCGAGCAGATGGCCGGCTGGCTGCAGGCGATCAGCGACGTCCTCCCGCTCACCTACGCGGTCGAGGCCCTCCGGGAGGTCGGGCACTCCGCCGAGGCGACGGGCACGATGTGGAGCGACGTCGCCGTCGTGGCCGGCGCGGCCCTGCTCGCCCTCGCCCTGGCGGCGGCGACCCTGCGGAGGAGGACCGACTGAGCAGCACCGAGGAACCGCGCCGGCGGACCGGACGGCGTCGCGGGAGCCCCGGCACGCGGGACGCCGTCCTGGGCGCGGCGCGCGCGGTCTTCGCCGAGCGGGGGTTCGACGGCGCCACGATCCGGCAGATCGCCACGGCGGCCGGGGTCGACCCGGCCCTCGTCCACCACTACTTCGGCAGCAAGGACCAGCTCTTCCTGGCCGCGATCGAGGCACCGGCCGACCCGGCCGAGCTGCTGCCGGAGCTGCTCGCGGCCGGTCGGGAGCACGTGGGCGCCGGCGTCGTCCGGACCCTGCTCACCGTCTTGGACGGGCCGGCGCAGGCGGCCGGGCTGGCGCTGGTGCGCTCCGCCGTCGGCAACGAGTGGACCGCGAAGCTGCTGCGCGAGTTCCTGGTGAGCCAGGTGCTGCGCCGGGTGCTGGCCACCCTGGACCTGCCGCCTGATGAGGCCGCCGTCCGCGGAGGCCTGGTGGCCTCGCAGCTCATCGGTCTGGTCGTCGGGCGGTACGTCCTGCGGATCGAGCCGCTCGCGACGGCCGACCCCGAGGAGCTCGTCGCCGCGATCGGCCCGTCGGTGCAGCGCTACCTCACCGGCGACGTCGCGCTGCCGTCCGGGGGGTAGCGGGCTCTCAGGCCTCCGCGGGCGCCACCACCGCGTGCTCGGGCAGGACGCCGGTGCGGTGCCGCTGGCGGAGCCGGTAGTAGGCCAGCCCGCTCACCGCGATGGCCCCGATGAAGACGGCCGCGCCCCACTGCAGGTACCAGTGGTAGGGCTCGGTGGCGTTGTAGACCGCCCGCCGCGGCCAGCCGAGGTTGATCGCCATGCCGGCGCCCCACAGCACCGCCAGCACGTTGACCGGCAGCCCCCAGCGGCCCAGCGAGAAGTGCCGGCGCCCGTCGTCGTCCCCGGTTCCGGGCCAGCGGCCGCGGAGACGGCTGATCAGCATCGGCACCGTGACCAGCAGGTAGGACAGGTAGATCATCACCACCGCGATGCTGGTGATGACCGTGAAGATCTGCGGCTGCCGGATGTTGATCAGGAGGATGCCGATCGAGAGCAGCCCGATGAGGACGGCCGGGGCCACGGGGGTCTTGAACCGCGGGTGCACCCGGGCCAGCCGCGCCGATCCGGGCAGGTTGTTGTCCCGCGCCATGCCGAACATCATGCGGATCGTCGCCGTGTGCACCGCCAGGCAGCAGACGGTGATGGCGACGACGATCGCGAGCAGGAAGACCCGGCCGACCTCGGTGCCCGCGGCCTGCAGCAGCACGTACTGCAGCCCACCGGTGCTCGAGGACAACTGCGGGTCCCGGAGATCCTCGGCCGCCATGAGGCCGAAGAGCAGGATCAGGCCGCCGAGCACGAAGGACGCCGTGATCGCCCGCAGGATCGCCCGCGGAGCGGTGCGCCGCGCGTCGCGGGTCTCCTCCCCCAGCGAGCTGGCGGTGTCGAAGCCGTACATCACGTACCCCGAGGCCAGCGCCGCGACGAGGAAGGCCCCCGGGTAGCCGAGGTCCTGCCCGGCGCCCGTTCCCGCGGTGTCCAGGACGACGTCGGGCCCACGGGTCGCTCGCGCGGCGAGCAGCACGATGATGAGCACGGCCGCGACGAGCTCGATGAACACCCCGGCGCTGTTGATCCGCGACATGAGCTTCACGCCGAAGACGTTGACCAGCGTGGTGAACACGATCAGGGCGCTGCCCAGGATCACGGCGTTGACGGCGAAGTCGTAGGTGCCGGTGCCGTCGCCGACGAGTTGGAATCCCGACCACAGCTGGGGCAGCGTGATCTGGTAGGCCAGCACGGTGGCCGAGAGCGTCACGACCGAGGCCGTGAGCATCATCCAGCCGGCCATCCACGAGGTGGTCCGGTTGCCCAGGCGCTTGGTCCAGTTGTAGAGCGAGCCGGCGACCGGGTAGCGCGCGGCCAGCTCCGCGAAGCACAGCGCCACCATCAGCTGCCCCAGGAAGACCACCGGCCAGGACCAGACGTAGGCGGGCCCCCCGGCGCCGAAGCCGAAGTAGAAGAGCTGGAACGTCCCGGTGAGGATGGAGATGTAGCTGATGCCGGCGGCGAAGCTGGCGAACCGGCCGAGGCTGCGGTCCAGCTGCTGCCGGTAGCCGAAACCGGCCAGCGGGTCGTCGGTGCTCATCGGGCCGTGCGGGCCAGCTGCCGGCTCTGCGCGACCAGCCGGCCGGTGGAGTCCCAGATGCGGTAGTCCTCGTCGGTCCAGCCCCCGGCGATCTCGCTGGCACGGGCCTCGACCAGGCACCAGCCCGGAGCGGGCAGCGCCCGGACGAGGACCTGGAGCTGCACGGTGGGCGCCCAGCCCGTCTTCCCGGTGGCGAAGCTCGTCGGCGGCAGCGCGTCGGCGAACATCAGCAGCGCCAGCGGATCGGCCGGACGGCCGTCGGCCAGGCGGACCCAGGCGCGCAGCACCGGCTCGTCCGAGGGCTTTCCCAGGGCCCACCTCGCCGTCGCCGGGTCCAGGCGGCTGTCCACGTACCGGGTCATCCCGGGCAGCTGGACGGGCACCGCCGCGAGGTGCGCGTTGGCCGCCATGTCGAGGCACTCGTCGGGCGAGGACACCTGGGGCACGGGCAGCGAGTAGTCCGGGGGCGCGTCGGTGAGGGTCGCGGTCGTCGCCTGCACCGTGATGAGCGGACCGGCCTCGTCGGCCATCGTGATCAGCGAGTGGGCCAGCGTCCGGCCGGCCGGGCCGGGCGTCACCTGGAGGGTCGCGGGCCCGCCGGATCCGGCCCGCAGGTAGCTGGCCGACATCGCCACGGGGTGCTCGTGCGGGCTCTCCAGCACCGCGGCCCGCCCGGCGACCGAGAGCAGGTACCCGCCGTTGAGGATGCCGCCGCCGACGTCCCACGTGGGGTCGAGGTCGGCCAGCAGGGCGGGTCCGTCGGCCCGGCGCACCGCGGTGGCCAGGTCGAAGGCGGAGGTCTGCTCATCGGTCTGCGGCACGGGCACAGGGTGCCAGGGTGATCGACACCGACTGCACCCCCCTCGACCGGTTCCCGGGCCGGGCTAGGGAGTGCGAGGCGGCAGCGGCCAGGCGGCGAGGGTCTCGTAGCGCGCCGCCGCGCCGAGCCGGCTCTCCTGGAGGCGGACCTCGGGCACCGGCCACTCCGGCCCGCGGTAGCCGGCCAGGCGGTCGGGCAGCGCACCGTCGGCCGGGCGCCCGGGCCGCCAGCGGCCCAGCGTGAGGTGGGGCCGGAAGGGACGGTCCTCGGCCGCCAGCCCGAGCTCGCGCGCGGCGCCGCTCAACCGGCCGGCGAGCGCGACGAGCGGGACGACGTCACCGTCGAGCCCCGCCCACGCGACCTGCGGACGGCGGGCCGACCCGAACCGACCCGCCCCGGCCAGCCGCAGCGTCATCGGCGGCGCCGCTGCCACCGCCCGCGCCGCCGCGGCGAGCAGGCCAGGCACCAGCTCCTCGGGAACCGAGCCGAGGAAGAGCAGCGTCAGATGCCACCGCTCCGGGCTCGCCCACCGGGGCGCGCCAGGTACGTCGCGCAGCGGGGCGAGCGCGGCGTCGAGGTGCTGCCGGGCCGGCCCGGGCGGCTCGACCGCGAAGAACAACCGTCGAGGAGTCAGGCCGGCACCCGCAGTCCGGCGGCGCGGAGGGCCGCGACCACCCGGAGGCGCTCCACGTCGCGGGCGCGCCCCTCGGGCACAGCGCGGAGCGACGCCGGGACGTCGAGGGCGGCGGCGGCCTCGGTCAGCACGTCGTCGTAGGCGGCCTGGACCGCGCGGCGGCGGACCATGGGTGCCCCCGCCGGGACGAATTCGACCTGGGAGCCCAGCCGGCGCAGGTCGGCGGCGATGTCCTCCAGCGGCCGGCCGGCCGGCACCGGGTGGCGCGCGGCGCGGCGGTGGGCGGTCCAGTGGCCCAGCGCCCGGGCGGTGGGCCCGGAGAAGGCGACCACCCCGGCGAACAGCGCCAGCAGCGCGACGAGCTCGACCAGCGCGGTGGCCATGGCGCCCCCTGTGCGGTGTGGGACCGGCGCCGCCGAAGGTACCCCCGGCTCAGAGCGACTGCTGCCCCGGCGCCTTCGCGGCCAGCGTCTCCTCCGCCGCGCGCAGCTCCGGCGCAGGGACGGCGGCGGGGCGCGGCCCCACCCGCAGCCGCAGGCGAAGCGGCGCGCGCTGCAGCTCCACCCCGACGGTGCGGTGCCGGGCGAGGAACGCCGCCGCGCCGAGCCCCGCGGCGACGCAGACGGCGCCGCCCAGGATCAGCCCCCACGGCGCGCCCAGGTGCTCGGAGACCCACCCCACGAGCGGCGCCCCGACCGGGGTGCCGCCCATGAAGCACATGAAGTACAGGGCCATCACCCGGCCGCGCATCTGCGGGTCCACGCCGAGCTGCACGAAGCTGTTGTTGGCCACGCTGAACACCAGCGCGGCCGCCCCGGTCGGGACGAGCATCAAGGCGAAGCTCAGGTACGTGGGCATCAGCCCGGAGACGACGGTGAGCAGCCCGAACACGACCGCCGAGCCGGCCAGGAAGCGCTGCCGGGGCCGGACGTTGCGCCGGGTGCTCAGCAGCGCACCGGACAGCGAGCCGACGGCGAAGGCCGTGGACAGCAGCCCGAACGCCTCGGCCCCCAGGTCGAAGCTCTCGCGGGCCATCAGCGCGATGGTGACCTGGTAGTTGAAGCCGAAGGTGCCCAGGACGAAGGCCAGCGCCATGGCGAGCACCAGGTCCGGGTGCGCCCACGTGTAGGCCAGCCCCTCCCGCAGCTGGCCGCGTCCGCGGGCCACCGGCGGGCTGGGTTCCAGCTCGTCGGCGCGCATCCCGGCCAGGGCGGTGATGGTGAAGGCGAAGCTGGCCGCGTTGAGGAGGAAGGCCGGTGCGGTGTTCCCGCCCGCGGCGCCGATGAGCAGCCCGGCCACCGCGGGGCCGACCAGCCGGGCCCCGTTGAAGATCGTGGAGTTGAGGCTCACCGCGTTGGTGAGCAGCGCCGGGCCGACCATCTCCGAGACGAACGCCTGGCGCACCGGCGCGTCGACGGAGGACACCGCGCCCAGCCCTCCGGCCAGGGCGAACACGTGCCAGAGCTCGACCGCGCCGGTGGCCACCAGCAGGCCCAGGAGCAGCGAGAGCACCCCCATCAGCACCTGGGTGACCAGCAGCAACCGGCGCTTCGGATAGCGGTCGGCCAGGACGCCGCCGTACATGCTCAGCAGCAGCGAGGGGCCGAACTGCAGGGCCGTGATCAGCCCCAGGGCGATCCCGCTGTCGTCGGAGAGCTGCAGCACCAGCCAGTCCTGGCCGATCCGCTGGATCCAGGTGCCGGTCAGGCTGAGCAGGTTGGCCGAGGCGTAGCGGCGGTAGTTGCGCACCCGGAGCGCGCGGAACATGCCGGTGCCCGGGTCCGACGCCGCCGGCTGGTCACTTTTCGTCCAGGTCACCCGCCACTGGCCAGCTTGTCCATGATCTCGGCCGCCTCGCGCAGCACGGCCCGCTCCTCGGCGGTGAGCTCCTGCAGCCGGCCGGCGAGCCATGCCTCCCGGGCCCGCGCCTCGACCGAGAGCATCTCCTCGGCAGCCGGCGTGAGCTCGATGACGACCTGACGTCCGTCGGTGGGGTGCGGGGTCCGGGTGACCAGCCCCTTGCCCTCGAGCGCGACCACGACCCGGGTCATCGACGGCGGCTGCACGCGCTCGTGGGCCGCCAGCTCCCCCGGGCTCATCGGCCCGTGCCGCTTGAGCGTGGAGAGCGCGGCGAGGTGGGTCAGCGTCACCGAGGTGTCCACCCGCTGGTTGCGCAGCCGGCGGGAGAACCGCATGACGGCCAGCCGCAGCTCGTGCGAGAGCGCGGCCGTGTCCAGCGTCGTGCGGCCCACGATCGTTAGCCTAACTCAGTAGTCGGGTCAGAAGAGCTGCTGCAGGGGCTCCAGCGCGAAATACACGAGGAACAGCACGGCCACGACCCACATCAGCGGGTGGATCTCCCGCCGCCGTCCGACCGCGACCCGCAGCAGCACGAAGCTGATGACGCCGGCGCCGATGCCGTTGGTGATCGAGTAGGTGAACGGCATCAGCGCGATGGTCAGGAAGGCCGGGATGACCAGGGACATGTCGTCCCAGGCGAGGTGCTTGATCTGGCTGATCATCAGCGCGCCGACGATGACCAGCGCGGGCGCGGCCGCCTCGGAGGGGACCACCGCCACCAGCGGGGTGAAGAAGACCGCGACCAGGAACAGCAGACCGGTGACGATGCTGGCCAGCCCGGTGCGCGCGCCGTCGGCCACACCGGCGGTGCTCTCGATGTAGGTGGTGTTGGACGAGACGCTGCCCGCGCCACCCGCGGCCGCGGCCAGCGAGTCGACCAGCAGGACCGGCTGGGACTTCGGCAGGTTGCGGTCCTCGTCGAGCATGCCACCCTCGGCGCCGACGGCGGTCACCGTGCCGACGGTGTCGAAGAAGTCGGCGATCATGATCGAGAAGACGATGAGCAGGGCGGCGACGATGCCGATCCGCTCGAACCCGCCGAACAGCGAGAAGTTGCCGAGCAGCGAGAAGTCCGGGCTGCCGACGACGTCGTCGGGGAGCGCCGGCACCTGCAGGGCCCAGCCGCGCTCGTTCTCGCCGTCGGGACCGAAGCGCGGGCCGACCTCCGCGACGGCCTCGACCACGATCGCGAGCACCGTCGTGACGACGATGCCGATGAGCAGCGCGCCCTTGACCTTGCGGACCACCAGCAGGCTGCTCAGCAGCAGGCCCACGACGAAGACCAGCATCGGCCAGCCGGCCAGCTGGCCGCCCACGCCGAAGCTGATCAGCGGGTTGCCCGGGCGGATGACGCCGGCGTCGGCCAGCCCGATGATGGCGAGGAAGAAACCGATGCCGACGGCGATCGCGGTCTTCAGCTGGGCCGGGATGGCGGCGAAGACGGCCCGGCGGAAGCCGGTGAGCACCAGCACCGTGATCAGCAGGCCCTCGAGCACGACCAGGCCCATGACCTCGGGCCAGGACAGCTGGGTGGCGGCGAAGACGGCGACCAGCGCGTTGATGCCCAGGCCCGTGGCGAGCGCGAACGGATAGCGGCCGACGATGCCCATGAGCAGGGTGAGCACACCGGCGAGCAGGGCGGTCACGGCGGCGATCGAGCCGAACGGGAGCACCGTGCCCTCGACGTCGGCACCCGGCGTGCCGTCGGGACCGGCGATGCTGGTCAGGATGATCGGGTTGAGCACCACGATGTAGGCCATCGTGAAGAAGGTCGTGAGCCCGCCGCGGAGCTCGCGGCTGACCGTCGAGCGCCGGGCACTGATCTCGAAGTACCGGTCCAGCCCGTTCCTCGGCTTTCCCCGCGGGCCCTCGCTGCGCCGGGGCGTGGGCGTGCCGGCCGAGACGTCGGCCGGGGTGCCGCCGTCAGGGACGGGGGCGCCCGAGGCGCCGGCGCCACCGGAGGGACTGGACTTGTGCGGCATGCGAACTCTCCGGGGCAGTACGGGGCAACGAGCGGCGACAGCGTGCCACACGCCCGGCCGGGCAGGTTCGCCCGTGACCCACCCGCAATCTAAGGTGCCCTCGTGCACGGTCCCCTGAAGCATGCCCCGCCCCCGCTGCAGATCGACACCGCACGCGTCGTGCTCGCGGGCATGGGGGTCTGGGCGGTGGCGCTGGTCGTCCTGCTGCTTCTCGGCGACCGGGTGGACCGGATGTGGACCTGGACCTGCGTCGCGGCGCTCGGGCTGGCGGTGCTGGGCCTGTGGATCATGCGCCTGCAGGGTCGGTCGCGCTCCCGGGGGCGCGACTGACGTCAGAGGACGTCGAAGTCCGAGGTGTCGTAGCGCGCGGTGTTGACCACGTGGGTGTCGTCGCTGGGCACCAGCGTCGCCTGGCTGTGCGCGCCGCAGCCGTAGTCGGCGGTGACCGCCCGGCCGTCGGCCGGGGCGTACGCGTTGCCGCACACCCCCAGCACCTGCCGCAGCGAACCGGCCAGCGGGAGGTAGAAGCCGCAGGTCGCGCAGGGTCCGGGCGCCTGCCGCGCCATGGGCGCCGACGGGCCGAACTCCCCGGCCGTCCAGCGGCCGACGGCGTCGGACCGGCCGTCGCGGGACATCACGCGCTCGCGACCCAGTCCCAGCTCGGCGGCGACGACCCGTCCCTCGGGGTCCTCGGCCGAGTCGTCGTCGACCGTGTAGGCGGGAGCCAGGCGGACGTCGTCCTCGGTGGAGGGCAGCACGTCGCCGACCGAGAGGTCCCCGGGGCGGAGCCGCTCGTGCCACGGCACCCACGCCGGCGCGAGCAGCGCCTGCTCCCCCGGGAGCAGCACGACCTCGTCGACGGTGACCCGCTCCTCACCGGGCACCCGGGCGAGGGTGACGGCCCAGTGCCAGCCGACGTAGCCCCGCAGCATGCTGGCGAACGTGTGGGTGACCACCTCGCCGAGCTCGGGACCGGCGGCGGCCTCGGGAGCGGCACCCAGGTGCTCGCCGACCAGAGCGGCGTTCCCGGCCGTCTCGACGGCGGCCTCGCGGGCCGGCTCGACCGCGGCGGTCAGCGGGAAGTCCGCGGCGGATGCGGGCCGGACTGCGGCGGGGAACTCGGACACGTCCCCCATTGTGGCGGACGCGGGGGTGCCGACGGGACATCGGACTCCAAGGTCGGTGCGGCACCATGGGCGCGTGTCCCCCTCCCGTCGCCCGCCCGGTGCCCCCCGGCGGTCGCGGCTGGGCGGACGCCGGACCTCCGCCGGGCCCGACCGCGCGGACACCGCGCCGCTCGGCGTCCCCCGCC
>NZ_POQU01000085.1 GCF_002938425.1 Blastococcus atacamensis
GGCCGGTGGTCGTGGACCTCCCCCGGCCCCTCCGGTCCCGGCCGCGGGAGGTCCACGACCACCGGCCGCCCGGTGCCACGGGCGGCGTCGACCACGGCGGTGAGGGCGCCGGCGGGAACCGGCGTCGCGGAGTCGCGGTCGGCGGTGAGCAGGTGCACCCCGGCCGCCTCGGGCAGCGCGGCCAGCAGCGCCTCCCCCGCCACGCGTCCGCGCAGCCCCACCAGGTCCGGCCAGCGCAGCCCCTCGGCCCGCTCGGCGCCGATCAGCAGGTCCAGCCCGCCGCCCCACACGTCGGCGTCGACGAGCACCGCGCCGTCGGGGGCGGCGAGCGCCACCGCGCCGGCCAGCGTGCTGGCGCCCGCGCCGCCGCACGCCCCACCCACGGCGACCAGCGGTCCTCGGGCGACGGGGACCCGGACGGCGGCAGCGGACCGCTCGAGCAGCCAGGACTCGTCGGCGGGCAGCACGGCGACCCGCTCGGCGCCGACCTCGACCGCCGCGGCCCAGCCGTCCGCGGGCAGCTCGCCGGCGGTGACCACCACGACCCCCGGACGTCGCGGCAGCGATGCCACCAGGCCCCGGGCAAGGGCATCGGCGCCGACCAGCACCAGCGGCGCGTCCCGGAAGGCCCGCCGCAACCCCGGCCCGCCGACCGCGAGCTCGGCCTCGGCCCCGGCGGCGGCGAGCACCCGGAGGAGCTCGTCGAGCAGGTCCTCGTCGGAGCTGACGACGAGTGGTCGGGACGGCGGGGCAGACGGTGGAGGGAGCACCGGCCGACCCCATCGCGGAACCCCCGAGCAGCACCACGGCTCCGGCACAACTGTGGATCACCCCCACGGGTGTGGAAACCGGTCCAGAACGGTCGCCGACCTGCCGATCCAGCTACCGTGACTGACGTGACGCGCTCCGCGGCGTTCTTCGACCTGGACAAGACGGTCATCGCCAAGTCCAGTGCGCTGGCCTTCGGTCGCCCGTTCTTCCAGGGCGGGCTGATCAACCGCCGCGCCGTCCTCAAGTCCGCCTACGCCCAGTTCGTCTTCTCCCTCGCCGGTGCCGACGAACAGCAGATGGAGCGCCTGCGCGCCCAGCTCACCGCCATGGTCACCGGCTGGGACGCCGCCGTCGTGGCCGAGATCGTCCGCGAGACGCTGCACGAGATCGTCGATCCCCTGGTCTACGCCGAGGCCGCCGACCTCATCGAGGAGCACCGCGCCGCCGGCCGGGAGATCGTCATCGTCTCCAGCAGCGGCGCCGAGATGGTGGGGCCGATCGGCGAGATGCTCGGCGTCGATCGCGTCGTCGCCACCAGGCTGGTGGTCGAGGACGGCCGCTACACCGGCGACATCGAGTTCTACGCCTACGGCGAGAACAAGGCCGAGGCCGTGCGCCGGCTCGCCGCCGAGGGCGGCTACGACCTGGCCGACTGCTACGCCTATAGCGACTCGATCACCGACCTGCCGCTGCTGGCCGTCGTGGGTCATCCCACCGCCGTCAACCCCGACCGCGGGCTGCGCAAGGCCGCGCTGCAGCGGGGCTGGCCGGTGCTCCGCTTCGAGCGGCCGGTGAGCATCCGGTCCCGCTTCCCCACGCCGTCGACCCCGGTCGTCACCGGCGCGGCCATGGGCGTCGGTGCCGCCGTCGTCGGGCTGGCCTGGTACGCCCGCCACCGCGCCGGGCGCGCGGGGCTGCTGGGTGCCGACGGTCCGGCGCCGGTTCCCGGCCGCCGTCGTCGTCGCGGCGCCTGACCCACCTCCGCAGGGCACCGACGTGGTGACCGTCGTCGCGGCGTGGCTGGCCGTCCTGGCCGTGTGCGCCGCCGCCGCGCTGCTCGGGCACGGCGCGCGCATCAGCCGGCACCACCGCGCGTCGGTCCAGCGCGCGGGTCTCTTCCTCTCCCGCGGCGGCCCGTGGCTCGCCGGATTGTCCGCAATCGGGATCGGCGCGGTCACCGGGGCGTGGCTGCCCGCAGCGGCCCTGGGCGCGGTCGCGGTGACGGTGGTCGCCGTCGTCGGCCTGGGACTCGCCCCGCACTAGGAGTTCAGCCGCGGAGCTTGCTCTCGCAGATCGCCAGGCCCTCCAGGGCACCGTGCTCGGTGGCCCGGCAGCAGTGCACCAGCCACGCGGCCAGGCCCTCGGGCGTTCCCGACGCGTAACCGGCGAGCGCCTCGCCGTAGGCCTCGCGGCCGAGGTGGACGAACCCGACCTCGGGCACCGAGACCGCCTTCGGGTCCAGCCCCCGGGTGATGACGGTGAGCCGTGCGGCGGCCCGGGCGACGACGCCGTCGGCCACCCCGAACGGCGCCAGCGCGGCGATCTCGCCGTGCACGAGGGCGGCCACGATCACCGCCGGAACGGCCGTGGACGTTCCGGTGACCAGTGAGAACAGACCCGCCAGCCGCTGCCCCGCGTGCGCACCGGGCCGACCGAGCGCGGCCTGGTCGGCGAGGTCGGCGGCGGCCAGGACGTGCAGCCGGGCGAGCACCTGCCCCGGGGCCTTCGGCCAGGTCTCCATCATCGACCCCAGCCCGGCCGAGGCCCGCAGCGCACCCTGCACGACCGGGTCGGTTCCCGACCCGGCGCGCAGCTCGGCCAGCGGGACGTCGACGCCGGCCAGCGCCGCCGAGGCACGGGCGCCGCGCAGCGCCGACTCGATGCTGACCCCGGCCGACTCCCGCCGCAGCACCTTGTGACCCAGCAGCCGGTCGATGCCGTGCCGGGCGTCGTGGGCGGCGTCGCGCACACCCGGCAGGTCCAGCAGCGGGACCAGCGGGTCCGGTGTCGCCGGGCGCGCGGCGGGACGGGCGGCGCCGGGCCGGACGGGGATGCTCACGCGACGACGGTACGAGGCGGCCGCTCGCCGACCGCAGGCCCCTGTCCTACAGTGCCTCCTGCCATGGCCTCCCCCATCACGTTGCTCCTGGTCCGACACGGGCAGAGCGAGTGGAACGCCCAGGGCCTCCTGCAAGGCCAGACGGCGCACGTGCGGCTCACCGCCCTCGGTCACGCGCAGGCCGAGCTGGCCGCCGCCGAGCTGGCCTCGCTGCACCCGGGGGCGCTGATGTCCAGCGACCTGGTGCGGGCGGTGGAGACCGCCGAGCACTGCGCCCGCGCGACCGGGCTGCGGGTCGTCACGACACCGGCCCTGCGCGAGCAGGGGTACGGCCTGCTCGAGGGCCGCCCCTCGCGGGAGCTGTGGGACGTCGTGGACTGGACCGACGCGTCCTGGGCGGCAGAGGGCGGCGAGAGCCTGGCCGAGTTGCACGCCCGGGTGGCCGCCTTCCTCGGTCAGCTCTGCGCCGAGCCACCCGCCGACGTCGTCGCCCTGGTCACCCACGGCGACACGATCCGGGCGGTGCAGGCCGTGGCCGCCGGGCTCGGTCCGGACGCTCTGCCGGCGGTCACGCCGCACAACGGCTCGGTCACCCGCCTGGAGATCTGCGACTGAGCCCGGAGGCCCAGCTCAGCGACGGCGCAGCAGGCCACCCAGGATGCGACCGAGACCACCGGCCGCCGGTACGGGAGCCGAACGTCCGCGACGCATGCCACCCCGCGGTACGGCACTGCTCCGACCGGGGCGCGCGACGCCTCGGCCGCCCCTCGCTGCGTTCCGTGCGGTGTTCTCCGCCGTGCCCATCAGTCGTCCGAGAATGCTCATGGAACGGGGATGCCCCGGTGCGGGCGTGCGACCCGGCCGGTCGGGCGCCGCGCGGCGTGCCGTGACTGCGCGGACGCCCCCGATGGCGCTCTGCTGACAGATCCGGGATCCCGGATCAGCCGCTGACCTCGACCAGGTCGATCACGAAGACCAGCGTCGCGTCGCCGGGGATCGGGCCCTGGCCGCGCGGGCCGTAGCCCAGTTCGCTCGGGATGGTGACGGAGCGGCGGCCACCCTCCTTCATCCCGGTGATCCCCTGGTCGAAGCCCTCGATGACCATGCCGGCGCCGAGCTGCACCGGCAGCGTCTCGTCCTCGCCGCGGCTCCAGGAGGAGTCGAACTCCTCGCCGGTCTCGTAGAAGGCTCCGACGTACTTCACCGCGACGGTGCTGCCCACCTCCGCCTCGGCCCCGTTCCCGACCACGACGTCCTCGATCACGAGGTCCGTGGGCGGCTCCCCGTCCGACGCCGGGACCTGCGGCTTCGACCCGAGGTCGGCGGAGATCTCCGCCGACGAGCTCGCCGATCCGGAGCCGGCGCCCTCGTCCTCCCCACAGGCAGCGGGCGGGAGGAGCAGGGAGAGCGCGAGCAGCGCCCCGGACACGGTGCGGCGGGTCATGCCCCCATGCTCCCAGAGCCGCACCCGGAGGCCCTCGGACGTCAGGCGGCGCCGAGGGCGTCGGCCATCCGGTGGTGCACCGTGGCCTCGTCGCGGCGGCTCAGCCGCTCGAGGGTGCGGGCCAGGGCCCGGCGGGCCCAGCCGTTGGACGGCGACAGCGCCACCAGCCGGGCGAGCGACTCCTCGGCGCGGGTCAGCTGCGCCGAGCCGAAGTAGGCGCGGGCCAGCAGCTCCAGCGCCGCCTCGTTGCCCGGCTCGGCGTCGACGACGGGCTGCAGGACGCGAGCGGCCTCCACGGGCTGCCCCATGTTCAGGAAGAGGTCCGCCCGGAGGAACTCCGAGTGCAGGTCGAGCTGGAACTCCCTGGTCATGGCCGCTGCAACGCGCGCGGCCCGAGTTCGCTTCCCCGCCTCAGTCCTCGGGATCGGGGTGCCGCACCCCGGCGGCCAGCTCCGTCCCGTCGGCCACCCGTGCCGCCCGGCCGACCAGGGTGATGTCGCCGTCCCCGCCGACGGAGGCGCCCGCTCCGATGTCCACGTTGTCGTCCAGCACGGCGCGGGTCACCGTCGCCCCCGCCCGGACCCGCACACCGGGCAGCAGCACCGAGTCCAGGACCGTGGCGCCCGGCTCGACCACCACCCCCGGGGAGAGCACCGAGCCGCGCACGTTGCCCGAGATGCGGGTGCCGCCGGAGAGCAGGCTGTTCTCGATCTGCCCGTCGTCGAGCACGCGGGCGGCGCTGTGCCGGCCGCCCCGGGTGTGCACCGGCCAGCGCGGGTCGTCGAGGTCCAGCGGCGGCTCCTCGTCGAGGAACTCGCGGTGCGTGCGCCAGTAGGACTCGATGGTGCCGACGTCGCGCCAGTAGCCGTTCAGCGGATGGGCGCGGGCCAGCCCGTCCTTCGTCTGCGCCGGCAGCAGGTGGTCGCCGAGGTCCTCGAGCCCGTCCTCGCCGACCTCGCGGCTCAGCGCCTCCAGGCGGTCCAGCGTGGGCTCCGGGGAGAACACGAACACCTCGTTGGTCGCCGTCGTCGTCGCCGGCTCGTCGGGCTTGTAGGCGTAGCCGGTCACCCGGCCGCCCTCCCCGACCTCGACGATGCCGTAGCGGGAGGCGTCGTCGGCCTCGACCTCGGTGGTCACCATCGTCACCTCGGCGCCGGAGCCCAGGTGGGCGTCGACGACGTCGCGGTAGTCCAGCTTGTAGACGGCGTCGGCGCTGACCACCACCAGGGCGTCGGGGGCGAACTGCCGGATCAACTCCGACTGCCGCCACAGCCCGTCGGCGGTGCCCTCGGTGAAGCCGCCCCGCTCGCTGCCCTGGAACGGCGGCAGCATCATCAGCCCGCCCGTGGTGCGGTCCAGGTCCCACGGGCGTCCGTTGGCGAGGTGCTCGTTGACCGACTGCGGCTGGTACTGCACCGACACCCACACGTCGGCGATCGACGAGTGCTGGCAGTTGCTCAGCGGGAAGTCGATCAGCCGGTAGACCCCCGCGAACGGGACGGAGGGCTTGGCCCGCTGTTCGGTCAGCAGTTCCAGCCGGTTGCCCTTGCCACCGGCGAGCACGAGCACGAGGACCTTCGGGAGCGCCATGGCTCCCCGCTACCCGGCCTCGGGGGCGGACACCCTCAGGCGGGCAGATCTCCTCCGGGACCGGCCGCCTCGGCGAGCAGCTTCTCGCGCACGTCGGCCGGGAGGCGGTCGACGTAGACGGTGCCGTCGAGGTGGTCGACCTCGTGCTGCAGGCAGCGCGCGGCCATCCCCGTGGCCTCGATGGACATCGGCCCACCGTCGAGGTCGACGCCGTCGACCCGCGCCCGGAAGGCCCGGGGCAGCTCCGCGTAGGGGCCGGGCACCGACAGGCAGCCCTCCTCGGTCACCTCCTCGGCCGGGTCGTCGCCCACCGGGTCGAGGACCGTCAGCACCGGGTTGACCACGTAGCCGACGACGTCCTCGCCGTCGGCGTCCGGGCAGTCGATGACGAACACCCGGGCGTCGACGCCGATCTGGTTCGCCGCGAGGCCCACGCCGTCGGCGGCCTCCATGCTGGCGAACATGTCGAGCACCAGCCGGCGCAGCCCGTCGTCGAAGGCGGTCACCTCGGCGCAGCGGCGGTGCAGGACCGGGTTGCTGCCGTAGGTGACGATCGGCCGGGCGACGCCGTCGTAACGGCCGAACAGGCGCATGTCGGCTGATCCTAGAGACCGGCTCGCACGGCTTGGCAGGATGACGAGGTGCGCCGTCCCGCCTCCGGTACCGCCGCCGGCCTGGCTCTCGGCGTGCTCGCCGACGCCCTGCTCGCCGATCCGCGGACCCACCACCCCGTCGCCGGCTTCGGCACGGTCGCCGCGGCCCTGGAGCGGCGGGCCTGGCGGAACTCCCGTCCGGCCGGCGCGGCGTTCTGGCTCACCCTCGTCGGCGGCACCGTGTCCCTGGGCGCGGCCGCCGACCGCGCGAGCCGGCACCGCCCGGTCCTGCGCACCGCCCTCACCGCCGCGGCCACCTGGGCGGTCCTGGGCGGCACGTCCCTCGGCCGGGCCGCGGACCGCATGCACGGCGCGCTCGCCGCCGGGGACGTCGACGCCGCACGGGCGGTCCTGCCCAGCCTCGCCGGGCGCGATCCGAGCACGCTGGAGGAAGCCGGCCTGGTGCGGGCCACCGTGGAGTCGGTCGCGGAGAACACCTCCGACGCCGCCGTCGCCCCGCTGTTCTGGGGGGCGGTCGCCGGGCTCCCGGGGCTGCTGGGCTACCGCGCCGTCAACACGCTGGACGCGATGGTCGGCTACCGCTCGCCCCGGTACGAGCGGTTCGGCTGGGCGTCGGCCCGCGCCGACGACGTCGCCAACTGGCTCCCGGCCCGGCTGACGGCGGCGCTCACCGTGGCGGTGGCCCCCGCGGCCGGCGGCTCGGCTGCCGGGGCGTGGCGGGCATGGCGACGGGACGGCGCGGCGCACCCCAGTCCGAACGCCGGGCGGTGCGAGGCCGCGCTGGCCGGCGCGCTGGGCCGCCAGCTGGGCGGCCGCAACGTCTACGGCGGCCGGGTCGAGGACCGGCCCGTCCTCGGCGACGGGCCGGCACCCGGCCGGGACGACATCGCGCGGGCCGTCCGGCTCTCGCGGTGGATCTGGGGAACCGCGGGGGTGCTGGCGGTGACGGTCCGGTCGGCCCGACGGCGACCCGCTGCGCCCGCACGCCGCCGGACGTAGCGGGCAGCAGAAGGACCCGGCCGCCCGGAACGGGGGCCGACCCCGTCGAAGAGCCGTCGAAGAGCCGCCTGCTGCCACGCGGCACGCCTCCTCCAGGAGCCTGGCCATGACGTCGTCCACGCTGCACCGCCACCGCAGCCGCCCGGCGAGCCGTCGCGAGGCGGTCCCGTCGTCCACAGCGCACTACCGCTACGACGCCGTCGCCCGCGACTGGTGGTGGTCACCGGGGGCGCACGAGCTCCTCGGCCTCGACCCGCTCCGCCCCGCCACCACGGAGGGCGTCCTGGCCGCGCAGGACCCCGCCGATGCGGCCAGGCTCCTCCAGGGGCTCACCGCCGCGTGCGACAGCGGCCGGCCCTTCGCCCTCCGGACGCGTCCTCCCCACCGGGCAGCCGGTGCACTGACCCCGGCGCCGCGGGCCGCCGCGCGCCCGCCACGACCTCTCGGGCAGGATCGCAGGCAGCCGTGCGGCTCGACGAGCACGGGACGCCGAGGAGGAACCCGTGCTCTACGTCCTCGTCCGCGCCATCCTCCGTCCCCTGTTCTGGCTGCTCTTCCGCCCGCAGGTCACCGGGAGCGAGAACGTACCGCCGGCCGGCCCGGTGATCTTCGCCAGCAACCACCTGTCCTTCATCGACAGCATCGTGATCCCCACCGTGGCGCCCCGGCGCGTCGGCTACCTCGCGAAGGCCGAGTACTTCACCGGGTCCGGCATCTCCGGGTGGTTCACCCGGACGCTGTTCACCGCCCTGGGCGCCCTGCCCGTGGAGCGGGAGACCCATCGCGCCGCCCAGGCAGCCCTGGACACCGCGCTCGGCGTGCTCCAGGCGGGCGGCGGGTTCGGCATCTACCCCGAGGGCACCCGGTCGCGCGACGGCCGGCTGGCACGCGGGAAGACCGGCGTCGCCTGGCTGGCCCTCACGGCCGACTGCCCGGTGGTGCCGGTGGCGGTCACCGGCACCGACCGCGCCCAGCCGGTCGGTGCGAGCTGGCCCCGGCCCGCGCACGTCACGGTCACCTTCGGCACTCCCCTCACCTTTCCGGAGCACCGCGGCAAGGCGGGCAACGGCCGCGCCCGGCGTGAGGTCACCGACCGGATCATGGTCGCGATCGCCGAGCTCTCCGGCCAGGAGAAGGCCGGGTGGGGCACGCCGCCCGACGCGGCGTGAGCGGCGCCCTGCTCGTCGCCGGCACGACCTCCGACGCCGGCAAATCGGTGGTGACGGCGGGCATCTGCCGCTGGCTGGTGCGCCAGGGCGTGTCGGTCGCGCCCTTCAAGGCGCAGAACATGAGCAACAACTCCATGGTCACCTCCGACGGCGCCGAGATCGGCCGCGCGCAGGTGATGCAGGCGGCCGCGGCCAGGGTCGAGCCCGAGGCCGCGATGAACCCGGTGCTGCTCAAGCCCGGTGCCGGCGGCTCGAGCCAGGTCGTGCTCCTGGGGCGGCCGGTGGCCGACGTGACGGCCCTGTCCTACCGGCCGATGAAGGCCGCGCTCCTCGAGCAGGTGCTCGACTCCCTGGCCGACCTGCGCTCCCGGTTCGACGTCGTCGTCTGCGAGGGCGCCGGCTCCCCCACCGAGATCAACCTGCGGGCCGACGACATCGCCAACATGGGCCTGGCGACGGCCGCGGGCCTGCCCGTGGTCGTGGTCGGCGACATCGATCGCGGCGGGCTGTTCGCCGCGCTGCACGGCACCGTCGCCCTCATGCCGCCCGAGGACCAGCGGCTGGTCGCGGGCTTCCTGGTCAACAAGTTCCGCGGCGACGTCCGGCTGCTGCGCCCCGGGCTGGACCGGATCACGGAGCTGACCGGCCGCCCGGTGCTCGGCGTCCTCCCCTGGATCGGCGGCCTCGAGCTCGACGTCGAGGACTCCCTGGGCATCGGCGTGGACCGCGGCCCGTCCGGGCCGCCGCACGGCGAGGAGGTGCTGCGCGTCGCGGTGGCCCGGCTGCCGCGGCTGTCGAACGTCACCGACGTCGACGCCCTGGCCGCCGAGCCCGGCGTCCTGGTCCGGTACGCCACCCGGCCCGAGGAGCTCGCCGACGCCGACCTGGTGGTGCTCCCCGGCACTCGCTCGACGGTCGCCGACCTCGCCTGGCTGCGCTCGACCGGCCTCGCCGACGCCGTGGCCCGCCGGGCTGCCGCGGGCGCGCCGGTCCTGGGCATCTGCGGCGGGCACCAGATGCTGGCCCGCACCATCACCGACGACGTCGAGTCGGCCGCGGGCACCGTGCCGGGTCTCGGGCTGCTGCCGGCCGACGTCCGGTTCGCCCGGGAGAAGACGCTGGCCCGCCCGGTGGGCACGGCGCTGGGTCAGCGGGTGGCCGGGTACGAGATCCACCACGGCGTCGTGACCGTCGACGACGACGCGGAGCGGTTCCTCGACGGCGCCCGCAGCGGTGCGGTCTTCGGGACCACCTGGCACGGGGCCCTGGAGAACGACGGCTTCCGGCGGGCGTTCCTGGGCGAGGTCGCCCGCGTCACCGGCCGGCGGTTCGCGGCCGCGCCGGACACCGACTTCGCAGCGGTGCGCGAGGCGCGGCTCGACCGGCTCGGTGACCTCGTGGCCGAGCACGCCGACACCGACGCGCTGTGGCGCCTGCTCGAGGCCGGCCCACCCGCCGGTCTGCCGCTGCTCCCGCCGGGATCGGGCTTCAGCCCTCGGTGAGCCGCGCCCGCACGTCGTCCGGCCAGGGGTTCGCGCGGCCGTCGGCGACCGAGACGTAGGTGTTCCGGACGACGCAGCAGACCCGCTCGCCGACCCGCACGGTGAAACGCACCGTCACGCTGGT
Organism: Blastococcus atacamensis; assembly: GCF_002938425.1. Classification (GTDB taxonomy): domain Bacteria; phylum Actinomycetota; class Actinomycetes; order Mycobacteriales; family Geodermatophilaceae; genus Blastococcus; species Blastococcus atacamensis. The sequence goes on from NZ_POQU01000085.1 coordinate 10,273, forward strand.
GCGGCCCACCTTCTCGGTCTCGGCGTCCACGGCGACCGTGTCACCCCAGCGGGCCGACGACGACCATTCCAGCGAGCTGGCCTTGACCACCGGATCCACCCCGCGCGCGACCAGGTCGTCCCACTCGAGCCCGTGCGAGGCCCACCAGCCGTTGGACGCCTCGTCGGCCCACGTCAGGTAGTGGGCGTTGAAGACGACGCCCTGCTGGTCGCACTCGACGTAGCGGACCGGTGAACTCCACACCTCGGACACGAGGGGGAACGGTATCCGGGGCGCCCACTACGGTTCGGGCGTGGTTCCCCACCCCCAGCAGATCGGCGACGGCACCCCGGCCGCGCTGGACGCCTACCGGTCGCCGTCGAAGCGGGTGCTCGACAAGGAGATCGGCTCCCTCGACACCTACTGCCGCGACTTCATCGCGCTCTCGCCCTTCGCGACTCTGGCGACCGCGTCGTCCGACGGCTGGCCCGAGGTCTCGCCCCGCGGCGGCGCACCGGGGTTCGTGCACGTGCTGGACGCCCACCGGCTGGCGCTGCCCGACCGACTGGGCAACAACCGGATCGACAGCCTCCGCAACCTGGTGGAGAACCCGCGGGCGGCGCTGATGTTCTTCGTCCCGGGCTTCGAGGAGACGCTGCGGGTCTACGGCACCACCTCGGTCGTCGGCCCGGACGCCCTCGACGTCGACCTCACCGAGTTCGGCAGGAGGCCGCTGTCGGTGCTGGTGCTGCAGGTGTCCAAGGCCTACTTCCAGTGCCCCAAGTCGGTCATGCGGTCGGGACTGTGGGACCCGGAGCGTCGGATGGACCGCTCGACGTACCCCTCGTTCGGCACCGTGCTGCGGGAGCACTGCCGGGACACCAGCATTCCGACCGACGACGCGCAGATGCGGTCGGAGCTGGCCGAGGAGCTCTGAGCGGACCCGTTCCGTCGGTGCCCGGCCCTAGCCTGCGCCCATGCCCTTCGACGTCCAGGTCGTGGTCGACAGCTCCTCCCCGCACGCGCTCGCCGACTGGTGGGCCGAGGCGCTGGGCTGGCAGGTGGAAGCCCAGGACGAGGCCTTCATCCGCCGGATGGTGGAGATCGGTGCGGCAGCGGAGTCCGACACGACGACCCACCGGGGGGCCCTGGTCTGGGCGACCGGGGCGGCTCTCGTCTCGGCCGAGCCAGGGCGTCCGCGGGTGCTGTTCCAGCTGGTCCCCGAGGAGAAGACGGTCAAGAACCGGGTGCACCTGGACGTCCGGGTGGGCGCCGCCGAGCGGGAGGCCGAGGTGGCCCGGCTGGTCGAGCTCGGCGCGCGGGAGCTGTGGCGCGGGGCCCAGGGCCCGTCGACGTGGGTGACCCTCGCCGATCCGGAGGGCAACGAGTTCTGCGTGACCTGAGGAGGCGGGGCTCCGGATCAGCTGGCGCGGAGGTCCCTGGCCAGTTTCCGGTCGAGGACGGCCCGCTCGGCCATCAACCGCACGCGTTCGCGTCGAGGTCGACGGTCCGTGCCGAGGTATCGGGCGTCCTCCACGAGCTGGAACGCGGCGAGCACGCTCGCCTTGATCTCACGTGCCCGCGGGACGGCAGGGCGCACAGGCTCGGCCGACGTCATGGAGACCCCCTTCTCCTGGGAGCTGCCACGCGCCCCCGTGAATCCATGGTGCCCCCCTTTCGACAGCGCCAACCCTCACCGTGACCAATTGGTGCCGATGGGTCACGTGTGACGTTCGGTGATCGATGTGTGACCGTCAAAGGGCCTGCCACGGGTGCCGGGGCTCCGTACGGTGCTCGCATGGCGAACCCCGCGCGGCTCGGTCGGTCCGTGGCCTCTGCGGCGGGGCGTCTGCTGGGCGTCGTGCGCGGCGGCCGCGATCCCCGTCGCTCGCCGGCGCCGGCCGCCGGCACCACGGCACCCGATGTCGAGTACCGGCCGCACGACGACGGCCGGCCCGACCCCGGTGAGGTCGTGTGGGCCTGGGTGCCCTACGACGAGGGCGACGGCCGCGGCAAGGACCGCCCGGTGCTCGTCATCGGCCGGCGAGGCGAGGGTTTGCTGGCGTTGATGCTGAGCAGCCAGGACCACGACCGGGACGCGGCGGACGAGGCCAGGCACGGGCGGCTGTGGACCGACGTCGGCAGCGGCCCCTGGGATCCTCGCGGCCGGCCCAGCGAGGTCCGGCTGGACCGGCTCCTGGTGCTGGACCCCGCTGACGTCCGGCGGGAGGGCGCGGCGCTGGACCGGGACCGGTTCGACCGCGTCGTCGCGGAGGCGCGCCGCATCCAGGGCTGGTGAGCCTGGCGCTCAGTCGGCGACGGACTCGTCGTGGGCGGGCCGTCGCGCCGGGCGCCGGAGGTTGTAGACGCCGACGCCCTCGCTGAGCGGTTCCAGGTCGTAGCGGTGGACCACCTTGGGGCCACCGTGCAGGTGCACGTGCGTCACCGTCGGCAGCGGCTCGCCGTGCCGCGCCTCCCGGATCTGCACCCTCCCGTCGAGGGGTCCGCCGACGAACAGCAGCACCGAGTCCTCGGTGTCGTTCGTCGCGCCGGCCGCGTTCTCCTCGGACAGCTGGGTCTCCTCCCGCTCGTGCGCCGACCAACGAGAGTAGGCCGGGGAACGCCGATCGTCAGGTGCTCGCGTCCCCCGGCGAGGACCGGCGCAGCCAGCGGGCGACCACCGGGGCGCTGAACAGCATCACGAACAACCGCAGGACCTGCACCGACAGCACGAAGGTGGTGTCGGCTCCGGCGTCGCGAGCGGTGGCCAGGACGGCGTAGAGCCCGCCCGGCGTCGTCGCGAGGTAGCCGTCCAGCGGACTGGCGCCGGTGATGCCGGCCAGCAGGGCGCCGAGGCCGGCGCAGGCGAGCACGAGGGCCGCCATGATCGCCAGGGCCAGCGGCAGTGCCCGGCCGATGACGCGCAAGCTGTCGCGGGTGAAGCTCACCCCCACCTGCAGCCCGATCACGAGGAAGGCGGCGCTCTCGACCAGGCCCGGCACCTCCGCGCCCCGCGAGAGCCCGGTGAGGTCCGCGACGGCCGCGGCGACCAGCGGGCCCAGCAGCGCCGCGACCGGCACCCGCAGCAGCCTGCCGACGACGAGTCCGACGACCGAGCAGCCGATCGTGAACGCCAGCCCCGCCGGCCACCCGGGTCCGCCGACTCCCGGAGCCGCACCGGATCCGGCGGTGGCGCCGTAGACCGTCGTCGCCGCGACCGGCATGAGGAGCACGATCAGCAGGACGCGCAGGTACTGCAGCACCGCGACCATGCGCTCGTCGGCGCCGAGGTCACGGGCCATGACCACGATGCCGCTGGCACCCCCGGCGATCATCGCGAAGGCGCCGGTCACGGGGCCGATCCCGCGGTGCAGCCGCAACGCCGCCCCGGCGACCAGGCTGAGGGCGAGCGTCGCCACCGTCGTCAGCAGGACGGGCAGCCAGTTGGCCCCGACCGCCCGCAGCGTGTCCGGGTCGACGAGAGCGCCCATGGCCACCCCGATGACGGCCTGCCCCGCGGTGCCCGCGGCCTCGGGCATCTTCGCTCCGGCGCGCCAGGCCAGCGCGCGCACCAGCCCGGCGATCAGCCCGCCGAACAGCGCCGGGGACGGCAGGCCGGCCAGCGCGACGAGCAGGCTCAGCACGATGCCGCCGGCGACGACGAGGGCGGCGTCGAGCAGCCGCGCAGCCCGCCTGCTCCGCACCCGTCCCCCGTTCCCGCACCCGACCCCGGCGCACCCACTCTGCCGGGCCGGCATCCGGGCCGGGGGGTCAGCCCCCGGTGATCCGCCGCAGCTCGGCCACGTGCGCGTCGAAGGCGGCGCGGCCGGCGGCGGTCAGGGAGAGGGTCGTGCGCAGCCGCGAGGCACGGGTGGCCTTGTGCACCCGGACGTACCCGGCCTCCTCCAGCTGCTTGACGTGCTTGGAGAGCACCGAGTCGCTCACCCCGACCTGGTCCCGCACGGTCGCGAAGTCCATGGTGTCGACGACGGCGAGCAGCCCGCAGACCTGCAGGCGCGGCGGCGCGTGCACCACCGCGTCGAACCGCGGCTCGACGGCGGTCACGGCTCGCTGCGCAGGCCGGCGACGTAGATGCGCGTCACCCACCTCGAGCTCAACCCGGCCGCAACGCCCATCACCACGCCGACTCCGACCATCGCGCCGCGCACGTCGAGCAGGAACTCCGCCGCGCCGCCGATCGCGAGCAGGGCGAAGTATCCGATCGACAACCGGCGCAGCGCCCGCTCGACGCGGCCCTGGACCGGGCCCACCTTCCTGGCGTCCCACCAGGTGCCGGTGATCCGCCGGTAGACGGCCATCAACGCTCGCACGCCGACAGCGAAGACCGCCAGCGCCCCCGCGATCACCCAGATGCTGTGGAACGAGTAGCTGCTGATGAACCCGGCGAACAGCAGCCCGAACGTGACGTCCCACCACCACGGTTGCACGAGCCGATCGGCCAGCGCCGCACGCCCGGCCTGCAGGGCGGCGAGCTGGGTGCCGGCGTCGACCTCGTCACTTTCCATGCCGGAAAGGATGGCCCTCGCTTTCCAATGCGTCAAGAGACGGCGACACGTGCGCGTCGCGGGCGCCTGCGAGAGTGGTCGCGTGACCGACCTGCGCCACCACGGCGACGCCGAGCTGGCCCCCGGCCTCGTCGACCTCGCCGTCAACGTGCGGGCCGGGACGCCGCCGGCCTGGCTGCGCACCGTGCTGCACGAGGCCGTGGACGCGAGCGCCGGCTATCCCGACCCGACGGGGGCCCGGGCGGCGGTGGCAGCCGCGCACGGTCGCGATCCCGCCGAGGTGCTGCTCACCGCGGGTGCCGCCGAGGCGTTCACGCTGGTGGCCCGCGCCGTCCCCGCCCGGCACGCCGTCGTCGTGCACCCCTCCTTCACCGAGCCGGAGGCCGCTCTGCGCGCCGTCGGCCGGCCGGTCACCCGCCTGCTCCTCGACCCCGCCGACGGCTACCGGCTGGACCCGGCCGGCGTCCCCGACGACGCGGACCTCGTGGTGATCGGCAATCCCACGAACCCGACCTCGGTGCTGCACCCGGCCGGCGCGCTCGCCACCCTGGCGCGCCCCGGCCGGGTCGTGCTCGTGGACGAGGCGTTCGCCGACACCGTGCCCGGGGAGCCGGAGTCCCTGGCCGGGCGCACCGACCTGCCCGGCCTGCTGGTCGTGCGCAGCCTGACCAAGACCTGGGGGCTGGCCGGGCTGCGGGTCGGCTACGCGCTCGGGCCCGCTGAGCTCATCGCCGCGCTGGCCGCCCAGCAGCCGCACTGGCCGGTCTCCACGCCCGCGCTGGCCGCCCTGAGCGCCTGCACCACCCCCACCGCCCGCGCCGAGGCGGACGCGGCGGCGGCGGAGCTGGCCGGGCACCGGGCCGCCCTGCTGGACGCGCTCCCGGCCGGCGTCGAGGTGCTCGGAGAGCCGCGCTCCTCATTCCTGCTGCTCCAGGTGCCCGACGGCGAACGGGTGCGATCGGCCCTGCGCGAGCACGGCTGGGCGGTCCGGCGCGGCGACACCTTCCCGGGCCTGTCCCCCGACCACCTCCGGGTGGCCGTCCGCGATCCGGACACCTCGCGCGCGTTCGCCGCCACCCTCGCTGAGATCCTGTGCGGGGCACGACGCCCCCGATCCGCACCGGACGCACCGTCCGGCGGCCCCGAGGAGATCCGCTGAGCACCGACCCGCAGCCGCCCCGCCCGCCGGCGTCCGGCCCGCGCGAGCCCGGGCACGCGACACCGGTCCCGCCAGGTTCCGGCGCGGTCTACCCGGTGGGCCTGCGGCTGCGTGACCGCCTCGTCGTCGTGGTGGGCGGCGGCCGGGTCGCCCATCGGCGGGTGGCGGGGCTGCTCGAGGCCCGCGCCCGGGTCAGCCTCGTCAGCCCCGAGCTGACCCCGGCCCTGGAGTCGCTCGTCGGCCCCGGCACCCTCACCTGGCTGCCGCGCCGCTACGAGTCCGGCGACCTGGACGGTGCCTGGTACGCGGTGGCCGCCACCGATGATCCCGCGGTCAACGCCGCCGTCGCCGAGGAGGCCGAGCGCAACCGGATCTTCTGCGCCCGCGCCGACGACCGGGCGGCATCCAGCGCCTGGACGCCGGCTATCGGACGGCAGGGTGATCTGGTCATCGGCGTCCACGGCGGCGGGGACCCGCAGCGGGCGATCGGTGTGCGCGACGCCGTCGTCACCGGGCTGACCGACGGCAGCATCCGCGACCAGGCCGCCCGGCCGACTCCTGGCGGCAGCGTCGTGCTGGTCGGTGGCGGGCCCGGCGATCCGGGGCTGATCACGGTGCGCGGCCGGCAGGCCCTCGCGCACGCCGAGGTCGTCGTCGCCGACCACCTGGCCCCACAGGGGTTGCTCGCCTCCCTGCCACCCGAGGTCGAGATCATCGACGCCTCGAAACTGCCCCGCGGCCGCTTCATGGCCCAGGAGCACATCAACGACCTGCTCATCACCCGTGCCCGCGCCGGCCGCCGCGTCGT
>NZ_POQU01000086.1 GCF_002938425.1 Blastococcus atacamensis
GCTGCTGCGCGCCCAGCTGCCGGGCACGGCCGGCGTCCGCTGGCTGCACTCCGAGAACCTCCCGCCCACCACCCGCCCGACGGCGCTGACCGCCGACCAGTGGGTCTCGCTGTTCGCCGGCTGGGCGGCGGTGGCTCCCCCACCGGGCTCCGGCGGGCCGGGCGGCCGCACGAATGGCAGGCGTCCGGCGACGCACGGTCACGCACCCGGCGCGGCCGCCATCCCCCGCTGGGGTCAGTAGAAGGACCCCCCGTGCCCCCCACCGCTCGCAGGCTCGCGGCGGGGCCCTGCACGCGGGCCGCCCGGCCAGTCACGTGGCACTCCGTCGGGTGAGACGAGGGTTCGGGTCGCCGTCGAACGGGCATCCGGTGCGCCAGGAGACCGGGACCCAGGAGCCGGCGATGGAGAGGCGGGTGGCGGTGGCGCTGTGGCAGTCCGCGCGCCCGCCGCACGCGTTCACCGAGGTCTGGTGCCAGGAGCTGGGCGGGCTGGGTGAACTCGCGGCGCTGCGCGCCCGGCTGCGGGCCTCCATGACGGGGACGCCGACCGTGCAGGACCCGGAGCGGGACCACTGGTCCGAGCAGCTGGTGCTCATCGCCGACGAACTCACTTCCAACGCCCTCCGCCATGGCGGCGCGCCCGTCGCGGCGGTCCTCGCCCGGCGGGACGACCAGTGGCTGATCGCCGTCCGCGACGCCGCCGCCGAGGTGCCGCCCAGCCCCGCGCAGGGCCGCGACCCCGGCCTCGGCGGGTTCGGCCTCTACCTCGTCGCCGACCTCTCCACGGCGCACGGCTGGTACGCCGAACCGGGCGCGAAGACCGCCTGGGCCGTCGTCGACGGGAGCGATGGTCCGCACTGAGCCCGACCGGGCGACCCCCGCTGTGGTGCCTGTGTCCCGCGGGTAACGTGCATTCCCATGTCGCTCGCCGAGCAGTTGGACGCCGTCGACGCCGGTACCGCGGGCACCGTCGACCGCCACAGCACCACCGAGACCTTCGAGTCGACCGCCCCCGCCAGCGGCGCGGTGGTCGGCGTCTTCCCCGTGCACGACGCCGCCGCGGTCGAGGAGACCGTCGGGCGGGCGCGCACCGCCGCCGAGCAGTGGGCCGCGCTCGGCTGGGACGGGCGCAAGCTGCGCCTCTCGGCCTACCGCGGCTACCTCGCCCGGCGCATGCACGAGCTGGCCGACCTCGTGTACCGCGAGAACGGCAAGCCGCACGCCGACGCGATCCTCGAGATCACCCTCGCCGTCGACCACCTCGCCTGGGCCGCCGGCCACGCACGCAAGGCGCTCGGCCCGCGCAAGGTCCCCACCGGTCTGCTGGCCGCGAACCACACCGCCTACCTGGAGTACCAGCCGCTGGGCGTCGTCGGCGTGATCGGCCCGTGGAACTACCCGGTGTTCACGCCGATGGGCTCGATCGCCTACGCCCTGGCCGCGGGGAACGCCGTCGTCTTCAAGCCCTCGGAGTTCACCCCCGCCGTCGGCGCCTGGCTGGCCGCCGCCTGGCGTGCCGCGGTGCCCGACTGCCCCGACGCCTTCCAGCTGGTCACCGGCTTCGGTGAGACCGGCGCCGCCCTGTGCCGCGCCCGCGTCGGCAAGATCGCCTTCACCGGCTCGGCGACCACCGGCAAGAAGGTCATGGCCACCTGCGCCGAGACGCTCACCCCGGTGCTGATGGAGCTCGGCGGCAAGGACGCGATGATCGTCGACGACGACGCCGACGTGGTCGCCGCCGCCGACGCCGCCGTCTGGGGCTCGATGAGCAACGGCGGGCAGACGTGCATCGGGATCGAGCGGGTCTACGCCACCGACGCCGTCTACGACCGGTTCGTCACCGAGGTCACCAACCAGGTCCGCAACCTGCGCCCGGGGTCCGACGGCGAGGCGACCTACGGCCCGATGACCATGCCCTCGCAGATCGACGTCGTGAAGCGGCACGTGGCCGACGCCACCTCCGCCGGCGCCCGGGTGGTCACCGGCGGCACCGACGCCGACGCCTTCCCCGCCGAGGGCTACGTCGCCCCCACTGTGCTGCTCGACGTCCCCGAGGACTCCCTCGCCGTGCAGGAGGAGACCTTCGGCCCGACGCTGACGATCACCCGGGTCCGCGACGCCGAGGAGGCGCTCGAGCGGGCCAACGCGACCAGCTATGGGCTGGCCGGCGCCGTGTTCTCGAAGTCCCGGGCCAAGGCGATGGACCTCGCCCGCCGCATGCGCAGCGGCATGACGTCGGTGAACTCGGTGCTCACCTTCGCCTCCGTGCCGGCGCTGCCCTTCGGCGGGGTGGGCGACTCCGGTTTCGGCCGCATCCACGGCGAGGACGGGCTCAAGGAGTTCACCCGCGCCAAGGCGATCACCCGGCAGAACTACGCGCTGCCGGTGAACCTGATGAGCTTCGGCCGGCCGACGTCGGCCGCCGATGCCCTCGCCCGCGTCATGGGCATGCTGCACGGACGGCACAGGTGAACGGCGTGCAGGACGAGTACGACGTCGTCGTCGTCGGTGCCGGCTCGGCCGGCAGCGCGCTGGCCGGCCGGCTCTCGGAGGACCCGTCGCTGCGGGTGCTCGTGCTCGAGGCCGGTGGCGCCGACAAGCCGCTCGAGGTGCAGATCCCCGCGGGTCTGTACAAGGTCTGGCGCACCCGGCACGACTGGAACTACACGACCGACGCCCAAGCCGGCCTCGGTGGGCGGAAGCTCTTCTGGCCGCGCGGCAAGCTGCTGGGCGGCTCCTCGTCGATCAACGCGATGATCTACATCCGCGGCGCCCGCGCCGACTACGACGAGTGGGCCGAGCTCACCGGTGACCCGTCCTGGTCCTACGACTCCGTGCTGCCGCTGTTCAAGCGGATGGAGGACAACTCCCGCGGCGCGGACGAGTGGCACGGCGTGGGCGGCCCGCTGCGGGTCGAGGACCTGCGGTCCCCGCACCCCTGGACCACGGCGGTCGTCGAGTCCGCCGTCGCCAGCGGCTACCGGCGCAACGACGACTTCAACGGCGCCGCGCAGGAGGGCGTCGGCCAGTACCAGGTGACGCAGAAGCGGGGCCGCCGCTGGTCGGCCGCCGACGCCTACCTGCACCCGGCCGCGGGCCGGCCGAACCTCACCGTGCGGACCGGGGCACTCACCACCCGGGTGCTGGTCGAGGACGGCCGGGCGACCGGCGTCGAGTACCGCTGCGGCGGGAAGCTGCACACCGTGCGCGCCACCCGCGAGGTGGTGCTGTCCGGCGGTGCGGTCAACTCCCCGCAGCTGCTCATGCTCTCGGGCATCGGCCCGGCCGACCACCTGCGCGAGGTCGGTGTCGACGTCGTCCACGACCTGCCCGGCGTCGGCGGCGGCCTGCAGGACCACCCGCTGGTCCCGGTGGTCTGGAACGTCCGGTCCGGCAAGTCCCTGCGCCTGGCCGAGACGCCGCTGAACATGGCGATGTGGAAGGCAGCCGGTCGCGGGCCGCTCACCTCCAACCTCGCCGAGGCCGGCCTGTTCACCCGGTCGGCCCCGGAGGTGACCGAGCCGGACCTGCAGATGCACTTCCTGCCGGTGAAGTTCTGGAAGCAGGCGGAGATCGACCCGGACGCCGAGGCCTTCACCGCCGCCGTCGTGCTGGTGCGCGTGCACTCGCGCGGCTCGGTGCGGCTGCGCTCGGCCGACCCGACGTGGGCACCGGCCATCGATGCCGGCTACCTGACCGACGAGCGCGACCTCGACGCGCTCGTCTCCGGCGTCGAGCAGGCCCGGCAGATCGGCACCGCGGCTCCGCTGTCGTCCGTGCTGGCCGACGAGTGGTCCCCGGGTGACGCCGTGCACGGCCGCGAGGCGCTGCGGGACACGGTGCGGGACACCCTCGAGTCGCTGTACCACCCGGTGTCGTCGTGCCGGATGGGCACCGACGACCAGGCCGTCGTCGACTCGCAGATGCGGGTGCACGGCATCGAGGGCCTGCGGGTCGTCGACGCCTCGGTGATGCCGACGCTGGTGCGCGGCAACACCAACGCCCCGACGATCATGCTCGCCGAGCGTGCCGCCGACCTGATCCTGGGCCGCACCCCCGCAGCAGCCCTGGCCACCGCTCCGTAGCCGGCCCCGCTGCAGGGGGCCGCCGCGAGCCTGCGAGCGGTGGGGGGATCCGTCAGCCGTGGGCCTGGTCGGCGGCGGCCACGACCCGGTCCGTCGGCAGGCCGGTCGACGGCGTCGCCGGCCGGTTGCGGCGGATCGAGATCGACATGGCCGCGGCGGCCACGCAGAGCCCGCCGGCCAGGTACCAGGCCAGGTCGTAGGAGCCGGTGACGTCGCGGATGACTCCTCCACCGAAGGCGGCGAACGCCGAGCCGAGCTGGTGGGCGGCGAACACCCAGCCGAACACCACCGGGGCACGGGCACCGAAGTGCTCCCGGCACAGCGCCAGGGTGGGCGGCACCGTGGCCACCCAGTCCAGGCCGTAGAAGACGATGAACGCGATCATGCTGACGTGCAGGTCGGGCCCGAACAGGGGCGGCAGCAGGAACAGCGAGAACCCGCGCAGCCCGTAGTAGGCCAGCAGCAGCATCCGCGGGTCCACGCGGTCGGTCAGCCAGCCCGACAGCACCGTGCCGGCGATGTCGAAGATCCCGACGACGGCGAGCAGCCCGGCCGCGGTGGTCACCGGCATGCCGTGGTCGTGCGCGGCCGGGATGAAGTGCGGCTGCACCAGGCCGTTGGTCGACAGCCCGCAGATGAAGAAGCCGCCGGCCAGCAGCCAGAACGGACGACGCCGCGCCGCCTCGGCCAGCCCGCGCAGCGCCGTGCGCGCGGCGCCGGCCCGAACCGGCTGCACGTCGTCCGCGGCGGTGCCGCCGTACGGGACGACCCCGAGGTCGCGCGGCCGGTCCCGCAGCAGCCAGGCCACCAGCGGGACGACGGCCAGCGCGGCCACCGTGGTGCCCAGCGAGGCCGACCGCCAGCCCCAGACCTGGTCCGCCCACGCCACCAGCGGGAGGAAGACCAGCTGCCCGGTCGCGCCGCCCGCGGTGAGGACGCCGGAGACGAGCCCACGCCGGGCCACGAACCAGCGGCCGGTGACCGTGGCGACCAGCGACAGCGCCATCGACCCGGTGCCCAGCCCGACGAGCACTCCCCAGAGCATCACCAGCTGCCAGCTCGCCGTCATGAAGACGGTCAGCCCGCTGCCCAGGGCGGTGAGCAGCAGGGCCGAGATCACCACCCGCCGGATGCCGAAGCTCTCCATCAGCGCGGCCGCGAACGGGGCGGTCAGGCCGTAGAGCGCCATGTTGACCGCGACCGCGGCCGAGATGGTCGACACCGACCAGCCGAACTCCTCGCGCAGCGGGTCGATGAGGACTCCCGGGACGGCGCGGAAGGCGGCCGCACCGACGAGGGCCAGGAAGGTCACCGCGGCGACCCACCACGCGGGGTGGATCCGGCGGCTCGGCGGGGAGGCGAGAGCGGTCACGGCGGGAACCCTGCCCTGTCACCGAGTGCGGGGACGAGTGGCCCGGCGGCCGACATCCGCAAGCATCCGGCCGCGCGCCGCCACCTGTGCGCCTCGATCGGGCTCGCGCCGCTCGCCTCCCGCCACCTTCCGCGGGCCCGCGACTCACCCGATGTGACCTGTCCCTCCCCCGTGATCGGGCCGCAATCGCCTCGGGTCTGGTTGAGTGGGTCCTACCGGCGCCGCCCTCGCTCATCCGGAGCGGCAGGAATCGACGTCGGGCCCAGGCTGCGCCACCTTGGCGCGCCAGGCTGACCGACGTCTCGCCGACGATGCGAGCCCGCCCTGCGCGTGCGCAGGTGCGCCGGCGCTCGTGCTCGCCGAGGTGCTCGTGCGGCCGCCTCGAGCGTCGAAGGACTCCATTGACCTCCCCCAGCAACTCCTCCGCCACCTCCTCCGAGAGCGGCGCCCGTCGCCGTCGCGGCGGCCGCGGCCGGGGCTCCCGCCCCGCCGGCGAGCAGCAGAACCAGCAGCAGGACCGCCCGGCGCCGGCCGCCGTGCCGGCCCCCGTGGTGGTGCCGGTCGGCGCCGACGCCACGGTGCTCCCCACGGACACCACCTTCGCCGCCCTCGGCGTCCCCGCCCCGCTGGTCGAGGTGCTCACCGGCAGCGGCATCACCGCGCCGTTCCCGATCCAGGTGGCCACGCTGCCCGACAGCCTCGGCGGCCGTGACGTGCTCGGCCGCGGCCGCACGGGCTCGGGCAAGACCCTGGCCTTCTCCATCCCGCTGGTCGCCCGGCTCGCGGCGTCGGACAGCCGGCGGCAGGCCAAGCGGCCCCGCTCGCTGATCCTGGTCCCGACCCGCGAGCTGGCCAACCAGGTCGCCGCCGTCGTCGACCCGATGGCCCGCGCCCTGGGCATGTCGACGACGACGATCTTCGGCGGCGTCGGCCAGAACCCGCAGGTGCAGGCGCTGGCCAAGGGCGTCGACGTCGTCATCGCCTGCCCGGGCCGCCTCGAGGACCTGATCCAGCAGGGTCACTGCGACCTCGGCGCCATCGAGATCACTATCCTCGACGAGGCCGACCACATGGCCGACCTGGGCTTCCTGCCCGGCGTCAAGCGGATCATGGACCGGACGCCGAAGACCGGCCAGCGGCTGCTCTTCTCGGCCACCCTGGACAACGGCGTCGACGTGCTGGTCAAGCGCTACCTGTCCAACCCGATCACGCACTCGGTCGACCCGGCCGTCGCCCCGGTGAGCACCATGACCCACCACGTGTTCCGGGTCGACGCCGCCGACAAGCCGCGGATCGTCCAGGAGCTGGCGTCCGGTGAGGGCCGCAGCGTGCTGTTCACCCGCACCAAGCACCAGGCCAAGAAGCTGGCCAAGCAGCTCACCGCCGCCGGTGTGCCCGCCGTCGACCTGCACGGCAACCTCAGCCAGAACGCCCGCGAGCGCAACCTCGAGGCGTTCACCAGCGGCACCAGCCGGGTCCTCTGCGCCACCGACATCGCCGCGCGCGGCATCCACGTCGACGACGTCGCGCTCGTCGTGCACGTCGACCCGCCGGCCGAGCACAAGGCCTACCTGCACCGTTCGGGTCGCACCGCCCGCGCCGGGGCCGAGGGCGCCGTCGTCACCATCGCGACGCCCGACCAGGCCGGCGAGGTGCGCACGCTGGCACGCCAGGCCGGCATCACGCCCGAGGTGACGGCGATCAAGCCCGGCGCCCGCGAGATCACCGCGCTGACCGGACCGGCCGCTCCCTACGTGGAGCCCGCGCCGGTGGTCGAGGTCCCGCAGCAGCAGGGCAACGGCGGCGGACGTCGTCGCAGCGGTGGCGGCTCCGGCCGCGGCGCCTCGGCGAACGCGAGCTCGTCGAAGTCGGCGTCCTCGTCCGGTGGCGCCCGTGGCGGCTCGGCCCGGGCCTCCGGTCCCGCGCGCACCCGCGCCGAGCTGGCCGCCCGCGCCGGTAGCAGCTCGGCGGCGTCGTTCAGCGCCCGCTCGCGCCGCGGCGGTCGCTGACCTCCCAGCTCACCATGAGGGGTCCTGGCTCACCGTCGACAGTGAGCCAGGACCCTTTGTGATCAGGAGACCTGATCATCATCAGCGCGGGACTCAGTTGCCGCTGGCGAAGGCGGCATCGAACGCCGCGGCCGGCGGGTCGAACGCCAGTCGGCGCACGAACTCCAGCGCCTCCGGCGCACCCACGAGCCGGTCCATGCCGGCGTCCTCCCACTCCACCGAGATCGGCCCGTCGTAGCCGATGGTGTTGAGCATCCGGAAGCACGCCTCCCACGGGACGTCGCCGTGGCCGGTGGACACGAAGTCCCAGCCGCGGCGCGGGTCGGCCCAGGGCAGGTGCGAGCCCATCCGGCCGTTGCGCCCGTTGCCGACCTGCTTCTTCGCGTCCTTGCAGTCGACGTGGTAGATCCGGTCCTTGAAGTCCCAGATGAAGCTGACCGGGTCGAGGTCCTGCCACACGAAGTGCGACGGGTCCCAGTTCAGGCCGAACGCCTCGCGGTGCCCGATCGCCTCCATCGTGCGGACCGTCGTCCAGTAGTCGTAGGCGATCTCCGACGGGTGCACCTCGTGGGCGAACCGCACGCCCACCTCGTCGAAGACGTCGAGGATCGGGTTCCAGCGGTCGGCGAAGTCGCGGTAGCCGTCCTCGATCATCGACTCGGGCACCGGCGGGAACATCGCCACGGTCTTCCAGATCTTGCTCCCGGTGAAGCCGACGACGGTCTTCACCCCGAGCTCGGCCGCCGCCCGGGCGGTCAGCTTCATCTCCTCCGCGGCCCGCTGCCGGACGCCCTCGGGGTCGCCGTCGCCCCAGACGCGGGGGTGCACCATCCCGCGGTGCCGCTCGTCGATCGGATCGTCGCAGACGGCCTGGCCGTTGAGGTGGTTGGAGATCGCGAACACCTGCAGGTCGTACCGCTTCAGCAGGTCGAGCTTCTCCTGGACGTAGGAGTCGTCGTTCGCGGCGCGCTCGACGTCGAGGTGGTCGCCCCAGCAGGCGATCTCCAGGCCGTCGTAGCCCCATCCGGAGGCCAGCCGGCACATCTCCTCGAACGGCAGGTCGGCCCACTGGCCGGTGAACAGGGTGACGGGACGGGGCATCGGTCGTCTCCTCGGAAGAGGGGGACTTTCGGTACCGAAAGTCCCGGGGGGTCGGCTAGATCCGGGTGAAGGCGGAGTCGGCGGCGGCGCTGCGCTCGACGGCGTCGAGCACCCGCTGCACCTGCAGGCCGTCGGCGAAGGACGGCGTCGGGTCCTCCCCGTTGGCGATGGCGGTCACCAGGTCCACGACCTGGTGGGTGAAGCCGTGCTCGTAGCCCAGCCCGTGCCCGGCCGGCCACCAGTTGCCGACGTAGGGGTGGCCGGGCTCGGTGACGACGATCCGCCGGAAGCCCGCGCGCTCGGCGGGGTCATCGCCGTCGAAGAAGTGCAGGACGTTCATGTCCTCGAAGTCGAACGCGAGGCTGCCGCCGGACCCGTTGATCTCGATCCGGATGGCGTTCTTGCGGCCGAGGGCGAAGCGGGTGGCCTCGAAGGTGCCGAGCGCCCCGTCCGAGAAGCGGGCGGTGAAGACGGCGGCGTCGTCCACGGTGACAGTGCCGGTTCCCGCTCCCCCGACCCCGGACAGCGAGCCGGCCGAGGCGGGCAGCGGACGCTCCTTGACGAAGGTCTCCAGCATCGCGCTGACGCCGGTGAGCGACTGGCCGGTGATGTGCTGCGTCAGGTCGACGATGTGCGCGCCGATGTCGCCGAGCGCCCCCGAGCCGGCCTTCTGCTTGTCCAGCCGCCACGACATCGGCTCGGCCGGGTCGGCGATCCAGTCCTGCAGGTACTGCGCCCGCACGTGCCGGATCGTGCCGAGCCGCCCCTCCGCGACCAGCTGCCGGGCCAGCCCGATGGCCGGCACCCGGCGGTAGGTGAAGCCCACCATCGACCGGACGCCGTTGCGCGCGGCGCGGGCGGCGGCCTCGGCCATCGCCTCGGCTTGAGCGACGGTGTTGGCGAGCGGCTTCTCGCAGAGGACGTGCTTGCCGGCCTCGAGCGCGGCGATCGCGATCTCGGCGTGGGTGTCGCCGGGGGTGCAGACGTCGACCAGGTCGACGTCGTCGCGCTCGAGCACGCGGCGCCAGTCGGTCTCGGCGTCGGACCAGCCGAGGCGACCGGCGGCGTCGGCGACCGCGGTCTGGTTCCGGCCGGCCAGCACGGCCAGCCGCGGCTCGAGCGGCAGGTCGAAGAAGCGGGGGGCGGTGCGCCACGCGTGGGAGTGCGCCGCCCCCATGAACGCGTAGCCGATGAGGCCCACGCCGAGGGGCGGACGTCCGGGGGATGTCATGGGGACTCCAAGGGGAGGCCCGGAGCCGCCGGGCGGCGGAAGTGCCGCCCGGCGGCCCCGGTCAGCGGATCAGGACTCGAACGCCGTGTCGATGTAGTCCTCGACGTTCTCGGCGGTGACCACGGGGGCGTTCAGGACGATCTGCCGCGGCACCTCGTGGGAGACGACGTCGGACAGGCTCTTGTCCTGGGCGACGAGGCGGGCCAGGGCGATGCCGTCGGCGGCCTGGGTGGCCGGGTAGATGACCGTCGCCTGGAGGACCGAGTCGCCGGACTGGATCTCGCGCATGGCGTTGGCCGAGCCGGCGCCGCCGACCATGAAGAACTCGTCGCGGCCGGCGCTGTTGATGGCCGCGAGGACGCCGACACCCTGGTCGTCGTCGTGGTTCCAGATGGCGTCGATCTGGGGAGCGGCCTGGAGCAAGTTCGCCGCGGCCTCCTCGCCGGACTCGACGGTGAACTCCGCCGCGACGCGGTTGTCGACGTCCAGGCCGCAGTCGGCCAGCGCGTCGGCGAAGCCCTGGCTGCGGTCCTGGGTCAGCGGCAGCGAGTCGATGCCGGCGATCTCGGCCACGACGGCGTCGGGCTGGTCGCCGAGCTGCTCGCAGATGTAGGTGCCGGCCGAGACGCCCATGCCGTAGTTGTCGCCGAGCACGGTGGCGCGGGCGGCGAACGGGCTGTTGAACTCGCGGTCGACGTTGATGACCGGGATGCCGGCCTCCATCGCCTGCAGCGCGACCGGGGTCAGCGCGTCACCGTCGAAGGGCAGCAGCACGATGGCGTCGACGCCGTCGTTGATGAAGGTCTCGACCTGGCTGATCTGGGTGCTGACGTCGTTGGTGCCCTCGGCGACGATGAGCTCGACGTCCTCGTAGTTCTCGGCCTCGGCGCGAGCGGCCTCGGTGATGCCGGCCATCCAGCCGTGGTCGGCGGCCGGCGCGGAGAAGCCGATGGTGACGGTCTCGCCGGCCTCGTCGTTGGCGCTGGCTGCGTTGCTGCCGCCGCCGCCACCCCCCTCGTTCTCGGGGGTGTTGCCGGTGCACGCGGTCAGGAGCACCCCGGCGCCGATCAGGGCCGCCGTGGTCGAAGCCAGGCGACGGTACGGGCGCTGCCTCGTTGCAGACATGTTCTCTCCTCGGTATCGCCTCCCTGGCTCCGTTCGGCCAGGTCGTTGGGTCGTGCGGGTGGGATGGGTGTGCGGTGGTGCCCCGGGGGCCGGAGCCCGTCGGGTGGTGCTGGTCGGGAGCGGTGGGGGTCAGGTCCCGGCCGGGTCGACACCGGCGCCGGGGCGCGAGCCACCGGGGCCGCCGTCGGTGCCGGTCCCACCGGAGACGGCCCCCGCGGGCGATCCCTGGACGACGGGTCCGCCGGTGGACGTGGGCCGGTCGGAGGACCGGCGGAAGCTGAAGCCTCCCGTCGCCAAGCGCTGCTGGAGCAGGACCGCGGCCACGATGATCACGCCGCGGGCCACCGCCTGGGCCGAACTGGACAGGTTGTTCAGCGTGAAGACGTTGCCCAGGGTCGTGAAGATCAGCACGCCCAGGACGGTGCCGACGATGGTGCCGCGGCCACCGATCAGGAGCGTGCCGCCGATGACCACCGCGGCGATCGCGTCGAGTTCGAGGAGCGTGCCGTGGGTGGAGCTGCCGGTCGTCGTCCGCGCCATGATCATGACGGCGGCGATACCGCAGGTGAGACCGGAGAGGACGTACAGCTTCACCGTGTGGCGCTGCACCCGGATACCGGCCAGCCGGGCGGCCTCGGCGTTGCCGCCGACGGCGAAGGTGCGCCGGCCGAACGTCGTCCGGTTGAGCAGCACCCAGCCGGCGGCGGCGACCAGCGCGAACATGATGACCAGCGTCGGGACGCCCAGGACGTCGCCGGAGAAGAAGTCGAGGAAGGCGCGGTCCTGCACGATCTGCGTCCGCCGGTTGGCGATGATCTCCGCCAGTCCACGGGCCGCGGCCAGCATCGCCAGGGTGGCGATGAAGGCGGCCAGCTTGCCGTAGGCGATCACCAGACCGTTGACCAGCCCGGCGACGCTGCCAACGACGAGCGCGGTGAGCACCATGACGATCCAGTGCACGTCCTCGGCCAGCTGCTGGGTGGCCAGCGTGGTCGCCCAGACCGACGAGAGCGCCACCAGCGCGCCGACCGACAGGTCGATGCCGCCGCCGATGATCACGAACGTCATGCCGACGCTGACCACGCCCACGACCGCGGCCAGCCGCAGGATGGTGAGGGCGTTGTCGATGTCGGCGAACCGGTCGCCGGCGGTGACCACCCCGACGAGGCAGAGGATCGCGAACGCCACGACCAAGCCGAGGTTGCGGCCGACCGGGCCAGCCATGAAGCCGCCCCCGCCCTTGCCCCCGGGCGCCGCGTCCGCGTCCACCGGGCCCGGCGTGCTGCTGCCCACTCCCCCGGTCGTCGCCGTCGTGCTTCCGCTCATGCCACGTCCCCTTCGGAGTGCGTTCCGCGGGGACCGGCGCCGGCTGCGTGCGTCGTCCCCTCCATGATCAGGTCGAGCACGCGGTGCTCGTCCAGCGCGTCGGCCGGCTGCTCGGTGACGACGGCGCCGTCGGCGATGACCAGCACCCGGTCGGCCAGGCCGAGCACCTCCGGGATCTCGCTGGAGACCACCACGACGGCGACCCCGCGGTCGGCCAGGGCCCGCACCAGCGCGTAGATCTCCGACCGGGCACCGACGTCGACGCCCCGGGTCGGCTCGTCGAGCAGCAGCACCTGGCAGTCGCGCAGCAGCCAGCGGGCCAGGACGACCTTCTGCTGGTTGCCGCCGGACAGCGTGCGCACCTCGCGGTCCACGTCCTGGGGGCGCACGTCCAGCGCCCGGACCTGCTCCTGGGCCGCCGCCCGCTCCGCGCCGCTGCTCAGGAAGCCGCCGCGGGCGAAGCGGGCCAGGCTGGAGATGCTGATGTTGCGGTACACCGAGTCACCGAGCAGCAGCGCCTGGCTCTTGCGCTCCTCGGGCGCGAGGCCCACGCCGGCCGCCACCGCACCGCCGACGTCGCCGGGCCGCAGCGTGCGGCCGCCGACCCGCACGGTGCCGGTGGTGGCCCGCCGGGCGCCGAAGACGGTCTCCAGGATCTCCGAGCGCCCGGAGCCGACGAGCCCGGCCAGCCCGACGATCTCGCCCGGCCGGACGGTGAAGGAGACGCCGAAGAAGCTGCCGCGCAGGGCGAGGTCCTCGACCTCCAGCAGCGGAGTGCCGGTGCGCTCCGGCGCCGTCCGCCGCTCCGGGAAGACGTACTCGATCGTCCGGCCGGTCATGAGGCTGATGACCTCGCGGGTCGGTGTCTCCCGGGCCGGCAGGCCGGTGGCCACCGTGCGGCCGTCCTTGAGGACGGTGATCCGGTCGCCGATCTGCCGGATCTCCTCGAGCCGGTGGGAGATGTAGACGACGGCGACGCCCTGGGTGGTGAGGTCGCGGACGACGTCGAAGAGCCGGCCGACCTCCTCGTTGTCGAGCACGGCCGAGGGCTCGTCCATGACGATCAGCCGGGCATCCTGGGACAGCGCCCGGGCCATGCTGACCATCTGCTGGGACGCCGCGGACAGCGACCCGACCTCGGCGGTCGGCCGGATCTCCGGGTGACCGAGGCGGCTCAGCAGCCCGGCCGCGGCCTTGTTGGCCGAGCCCATGCGGGCGAAGCCGAGGCGCGAGTGCTCGCGACCGAGGAAGACGTTGTCGGCGACGCTGAGCCCGGGGACGAGGTCGAGCTCCTGGTAGATCGTGGCGATGCCGAGGGACATGGCCGCCTGCGGGTTGCCCAGCGTGACCGGCGCCCCGAGCCAGGAGATGGTGCCGGCGTCGGGCTGGTGGGCGCCGGCCAGCACCTTGATCAGGGTGGACTTGCCCGCGCCGTTCTGGCCGAGCAGGCAGTGCACCTCGCCGGCACGGACGTCGAGGTCCACGCCGCCGAGCGCACGGACGCCGGGGAACGTCTTGACGATCCCGCGCATCTCCAGCAGCGGGCTCGTCGACCGCGATTCGTCCTGCACGCCACCACCCGGACTTTTGCTCAGTTTTGACTATTAGTCTGCTGAGGCGAGAACATATGTCCTGGCTCACACAGGGTCAAGGTCGTGCGCGGGGGTTACCGAACCTAGATGACGTAGCGGTCCTCCGGACCGCGCCGCGGCCACCGCCGTCCCCGGATACGTGGAGCCGCTGCGTCACCCCTGCGCGGACCCCTCCCGGGCCCATTCACCGCGGCGGAAAAGCTCTACCTGGCGAGGGACCGGACGGAGTCCTCGTCGAGGAACTCCTCGATGGCCATCAGCGCGGCGCCGACCCGGCCCGAGCGGTCGGGCGCGTCGCTCACGGTGATCTCCAGCGCCCGGGCGGCCAGCGGCATCGACCGGCCGTAGACGGCCTCGCGGATCCCCGCGAGCAGCGGCGCGCCGGCCTGGGCGACGCCGCCGGTCATGACGATGCGGTGCGGGTTGAAGAAGTTCACGAGCGCGGCGAGCACCGTGCCGATCGTCCGGCCGGCGTCCCGGACGAGCTCGAGGGCCGAGCCGTCCCCGCGGAGCGCGAGCTCGACGACGTCCCGGGTGGTCGCGACGGGCAGTCCCGCCGCCAGTGCGTCGCGGAGCAGCGCGCCGCCTCCGGCGATCGCCTCCAGGCAGTTCTCGTTGCCGCACCGGCACATCACCGTGCGGCCGTCCTCCGGGTGGACGTAGATGTGCCCGATGTCGCCGGCGCTGCCCTGGGCACCGCGGTACACCCGGCCCTCGACGATGACGCCGCAGCCGATGCCGGTGCCGACCTTGACGACGAGGAGGTCCTGCACCGACCCCTCGACGCCGATCTCCCCCAGCGCCATCACGTTCACGTCGTTGTCGACGTAGACGGGGCACTCGTACCGGGCGAACGCGCTGGGGATGGGGTGGTCGTGCCAGCCCGGCATGATCGGCGGGTGGGAGGGGCGGCCGGTCGAGAACTCCACCGGCCCGGGGACGCCGACGCCGACGGCGCACACGTCGTCGGGCGCGAGCCCCGCCTCGGCGAGCACCTGCTGCGCCAGCCGGTCCACCTCGGCGAGGACGGCGCCGGGCCCGTCCGCGATGTCGATCGGGTGCCCGACCGTGGCCAGGATCCCCGCGGACAGATCCGTGACCGCGACGTCGACGCTGGTGACCCCGAGGTCGACGGCGAGGATGCAGCCGGCACCGCTGTTGAAGCGCAGGATCGTGGGCGGCCGGCCGCCGGTGCTCCAGCCGCGGCCGCCCTCCTCGAGGAGGTTGGCCGCGATCAGCTGGTCGACCTTGGCGCTGACGGTGTTGCGCGAGGCGCCGGTGAGCGCCACCAGGTCCGCCCGGCTGCGGGCGCGACCGGTCCGCACGTGCCGGAGCAACGCGCCGGCCGAGGCAGAGGTGTGCGCCACGCGGTCATAGTGGCACGCCGCGCAGTCGCCCCGGGGTCGTCGCGGCGGACCTCCCACCTGCACGAGCGACGCGGTTGAGCGCCGGACGCATGGGCACTGACCGGGCGACCGTTCCGGTTGAACTCTGCACGACCGACACGAGCGAGGTACTCATGGGCCTGCCCATCACCCTGTCCGAGATCGCGCCCCGGATCTCCGCCGGCGCCTTCATCCTCAACAGCGGCCTCGGCAAGCGGGGCGCCGACTCGGAGACCGCCGCCGGCCTGCAGGGCTTCGCGAGCGGCACGTACCCCTTCCTCGGGAAGCTGCAGCCGCAGCAGTTCGCCTCCGGGCTGGCGGCCGCCGAGATCGCCGTCGGCGCGGCACTGCTCACCCCGTTCGTGCCCACGGCCGTCGCCGGCGCCGCACTGACCGCGTTCTCCGGCGGGCTGCTGGGTCTCTACCTGAAGACGCCGGGCATGCGGAAGGAGGGCAGCCTGGCCCCGACCGAGCAGGGCCTGTCCGTCGCCAAGGACGTCTGGCTGCTGGGCATCGGCGTCGGCCTCCTCGTGCGCGGCACGGTCGACCGCGAGCCCCGCCGGATCCGCAGGGCCGGCAAGGTGCTCGCCAAGGCCAACAAGCGGGCCGCGAAGGCCCGCGAGCGCCTCAGGGACTGACCGTCCCCGGGGGCTCGACCCCCGGCATGAGGACCGTGCTGACCAGCCGGCGCCGGCGCCCACCGCCGGGACGGTTGGCCAGGCGCGCCTGCAGCACCTGCCGGAGGTCGGCGGTGAGCTCGGCGAACTCCTCGTCACTGAGCCACATCGCCGCCTGCCCGTATCCCACGCCGTCGCGGACGAGGTCGACGTCCCCCCGGTCGACGTAGCGGTCGAAGTCGGCCAGCAGTGCGGCGACGAACGTGGTGAAGGCGCGGCGGTGGTCGTCGGTCGTCATGGTGGCCAGGTCGTCGGCCGACACACTCGCCGCCTCCGGCACCAACCGGTAACTGCGTTCGGTGGTGCCGCGGACCCTGCGTTCGCCCGCCACGCTGCGCGTCCACCTCGGACCCGGCGAGAAGCTCGCCGGCCTGCTGTTCCGCGACGTCGAGGTACCCCTCGACTCCATCCGCGAGGTCGAGGTGCTCCCTGACGGCCTGCGGGCCCCCCGCGGCATCCGGACCCCCGGACTCGCCCTGCCGGGACGGCGCAGGATCGGGACCTGGCGCCGGTCCGGCCAGCGCACGATGGTCAGCGTCCGCCGCGGGCAGCCCGCGGTCCGGGTGCGGCTCGACGGCCAGCGCTTCGACACCCCTGTCTTTTATACACATTTCCCAGCCCC
>NZ_POQU01000087.1 GCF_002938425.1 Blastococcus atacamensis
GCCTCGTGCCAGGCAATATGCGCGGCCTGCTCCAGCCGTAGCTCGAAGTGCGGGTACTCGAGATCACCGGGCACGCGAAGGACACCGTCGGCGTCCGGGATGCACTCGGCGTAGCGCGCCAGGCTGGGTATCTCGTGAGCGAGGTACTTGTCCGCGAAACTCGAGGCCTCGCGACCACGTGCCGGCAGGTAGTCGAAGTGACGCGCGGGGTCACTCTCGGTCCGCAGCTCGGGCAAGGCCTCGACCACGATCCCGGCGATGACGTCGAGCAGCTCCTCGTTGAAGGGACCAGGCAGCAGATTGGTCCGGTCGTCGTTGACCTGCCAAGGGGCGTTGATGATCCCGCGCGTCGAGGACACGTCCTTCAGCGGGAAGTAGGCCCAGAACTCGCCACGTTCCCGTGCGTCCGAAAGCGGCGCCGCATACGAGACGCGTACGACCTCACGCCGGATGGCCGCCCCCACCCCGGCAAGGGCTGCCTCGGACAGCGGGTGGTCCACATGTCGGACCCACCAGGGCGTCGATTCGCCGCCGGCGCGGGTAAGGAGATAGCGGTGGTCGTCCTGCGGCTCGCAGGTGTAGGTGCCCTCGAACGTCGTACCGCCCGCCTGCTCGACCCGAAGGTGCAGTACGTCGACCTTGTCCACAAACAGTAGAAACTCGGCAGGGAACTTCTGGAGCTCGTCGACCAGACGATTGACCTGCGATGTAAGGGGCAGTCGCACGACGGTTGTCGCCCAGCTCATCAGGTCGCGCAGCACGTCGTCGCGCGCTGCTTCGGCCTCGGCGTCGAGCAACAAGGGTGTGCGCAGGACGGGGTAGCGCTTGACGTGCGGGTCGATGGACGAGAGGTCTGCTCGCGCCCCGTCCGCGTCGAAACCGAAGCTGATGGACCTGCTGAAGACCTGTGGTCGGTCGCTGACTCCGAGCACCGACTTGAAGCCAAGACCGAAGCGCCCGATCTCCTCGCCTCGCTTGGGGCTCAGAAAGGCCTGACAGACGGCCTCCAGGCCTTGCTGCGTGAAGCCCTCGCCTTCGTTGGCGCAGTACAAGGTGTCGCCGACGATGCGAACCTCGACCCGCCCGGCTTGGCCACCCTTGCTCAGGGCGTCGGCGGCGTTCTGAATCAGCTCTAGAAGTTGCCGTTCGGCATAGCCGCCGGTTCGGTATCCGTCCTCCTGGTTGCCGTGTTCTGCCACCAGCAACGGATTCGCGCGATAGGCGTCCATGGCCCGCTCGCGGTGGTCGACGATCCACTGCTGAAGATCAACTTGCGGCTGCGTCCATACACCCCATGTGCTCATCGTTGCGGATTGTGCGCCAGGCCACCGACATTTCGGATCGGGCACGCCTCGTTGCTACCCATTTGAGGGCCAATTCAGGTGCGCGAGTTGTCGCGGGGGTTCGTGTGCCAGGTGAGGCAGCCACGCGCGACATGACTCCTTCGGCCCATGTCGATCGCGGTCGCGGTCGGAACGCGAGGGGCACACTTCCCGACCACCGGGTCTACAGCTCGGGGTACGTGGAGGGGTGAAGTGACCGGTTCGATCTGTCCATTCCATGCCGACGAGTGGCTCGTTGGTTCCCGCCGATGCGATGGGTCGACCGATTTCACGTGCGACCGTCGTCGGGGGCATCCGGGCGGCGGCCCGTGGTCGTGGCTGCGAGCCCCTGAGCCTCCGGAGGTGAAGGGGATCGCCGGGCTGGCGGAGGCACTCGACCTTGCGACCGAACTCCCTGCCGCACTCGCGTCGTTGGGTGAGGGTTGGTTCGAGTACGGCCTCGTGGAACGGGAGTACGCACTTCGCAGGCCAGACGACTTCGCAGTCATGGTCCGCCGGTGGGGTCACACCGCACTGGGTCCGCAGCAGTACACGGCGTCCAGTTACATCGCCGGGACCCTCGGGCGGCTGAGCAGCCAAGGAATTGTCGCCTACCACGACGGCGTCGGAACGGGCCGGTGGAGCTACAACTCCGATCTCTCATGGTGGTCATCGCTTCCCCCCGCGGAATGGGGACTTGGCACGTCCTGGTCGACCGCAATGGCTGACACGTCCACCTACGGTGACGGGAACGACCCGTGTCGGGAGTACATGCCCGCTGACCTGCTTCATCCCTAGGAGAGGCGGCGCAACATGAGGTCGGCCTCCCGAACGGCGCACCCATGTCGCGGCTGAATCACAACCGGCCGATGTTCAAGGCGCTCGACTCTGGCGGTGGTGAGCGCGTCAGGACCGTTGGCGAGGAGCTCAACGCATCACGCCGCCTCCGTGCTACGGAGGTTGCGCAAGCCTCGACGTGCGGAACATGTGGAGCGCGCAAGAAGGTGTCGGGCGCCACGCCCCGGTGTCAGCCCTGCATCGCGGACGAGGGGACCATTCGCTCAGCCCAGAAGAAGCTTCGGGCGTTGAGGCAACTCAAAGGCGAGGGAAAGGTCTCGTCGGCCGCGACCGGGAGTCAATACCAGGACCGCATCCTGGCGGCCGAGGCGCGAATAGCAGCCAGGGCACGGAAAAACGGCTTCAAACGTCGGCCTGGTGCAGGACGGCAGAGCGCAGCACCCACACCGCGGAAGCCGGCCGCCGGCGGGGCCGCCGCGCTACAAAGGGCCGAGCGTGCGGTTGAGACGGCGCGGAAGGAGCGACTTCTCGCTCGAACAGATTTCGAGGTAGACATCCTTCGGGAGCGACTGGCACGGGCGCAGCAAGAACTGGCACGGCTGCAGCGTGAACAGCGGGCGCGCCGGTCGCTCCAGTAATCGCCTGTGGTGTCGCGGCCTGGGAGTCTGCAGACACCGAGGCCCCCGTAGCGGCTCATGGTTCGACGTCGCGGAGCTGCTGGGCAGCGTGCTGCTGCGGTCCTGCGCGCAGTAACGACGCCGAGCCAAGCGGCGCCTCGATCAACGTCACCGACCGGCTCGTACGGTTCGACCGGCTCCCGACGAGAAGCCGGCGACGGGGGAGCGGACGGTCGGTCCAGACGACGCTGCCCGACGTCGCGCACCGCTTCCGGGCCGGGCGCCGAATCGGGCTGCAGGTCTCCGGCGGCGCCCATCCGCGGTACGCCCGCAACCTCGGCACCGGGGAGCCGCTCGGCGAGGGCGCCCGCGCTGTGCCGGTGATCCACCGGATCGGCTCAGGCAGCGCGTCACCGTCGTCGATCACCCTTCCGACCGGCTGACGCGGCAGTCCCACCCGAGGGTGTCAGCTGTAGGGAACGACGACGGCGCGGCCGCGGACCTCGCCGTCGTGGAGCTTGCGGTAGGCCTCCGGCGCCTGGTCGAGGCCGTACCGCTCGACCTCCACGTGGATCGCACCGGCCCGCGCGAGGTCCAGCACCTCCATCAGCTCCGACCGCGTGCCCCAGTACGGCACGCGCACCGACGCCCCCATCGGCGTCGAGAAGAAGCCGGTGGACAACAGGCCGCCGCCGATCCCGACGATCTGAATCACGCCGTTCAGGGCGACCGACTTGCGGGCGATCTCCAGGGTCGGCGGGGCACCGACGAAGTCGAACACCACCTGCGCGCCCACCCCGCCGGTCAGCTTGCGGATCTCCGCGACTGCGGACACGTCTGACAGCAACGCGCGGTGCGCCCCGACCTCGCGGGCCAGCTTCAGCTTCTCCTCGCTGATGTCAAGCGCGATGACGGTGGCGCCGGTGATCGCCCGCAGGATCTGGATGCCCACGTGCCCGAGCCCGCCGGCGCCGATGACCACCGCGGTGCTCCCCGCCGGCAGCGCGCCGAGGCTGGAGACGACCGCGTGGTACGGCGTCAGCCCCGCGTCGGTGAGGGAGACGGTGGCGACCGGGTCGAGGTCGCCGAGCGGAACGAGGTGCCGGACGTCGTCCACGATCAGGTACTCGGCCAGCGCGCCGGGGCCGCCGAGGCCGGGCGGCTGGATGCCGAGCTCCGCTGCCCTGGGGCAGTAGTTCTCCGCTCCCTGCGCGCAGGCGTGGCATACCCCGCAGCCCCACGGCCCGTAGACGGCCACCGGCTCGCCCACCTCGACGCCGGTCGCGCCGTCGCCGAGCGCGTCGACGACGCCCGCCCCCTCGTGGCCGAGGGTCAGTGGCAGCCCGTAGGTGAACTGCTCGGCCGACAGGCCCATGACGAAGGCGTCGGAGTGGCACAACCCCGCGGCGGTGACCCGCAGTCGCACCTGCCCGGGGCCCGGTTCCGGCGTGGGGACGTCGACCACCTCGGGCTCGCCACCGATGGTCCGGTACTGCACCGCGCGCATGCGTGCTCCTCCGTGATGAGGACGACGGACCTCGACCCTAGGACCCCGCGCTGCGCAGAAGGCGGGTCGGACCCGCGGCAAGGGCCCGGTGCGCCGCGGCCGCTCGTTGGTCAGCGGCCGGCGTCGGCGACCGACACGAGCTCGGCCACCGCCCGGTTCAGCGCATCGGCGATCGAGCTGCCCGGCAGTCGATCCGCGACGACGTCGCGGACGCTCGTGTAGTACCAGGACAGCTCCTCGGGGCTCGCGTTGAAGGTGTCCCAGAACTCGGCCCCGTAGCGGCGGACGTCGGCGGCGATGCAGAGCCCGTTGTGCGTCTTGTCCGCCGCCGTCACCAGCAGCGCGTCGAGCGACTTGTCCGGCAGCCCGTCGACGTACGCCTGCTTCCGCTCCTGCCACGTGCCCTTGCGCTCGCCGGAGTCGTTCAGCCCGTCCGAGCAGGCCGCCACCATGTCGGCCACGGCGGCGCCGAACCGCCCCCGGATCTCGGCGAGCACCGCACCGCCCTGACCGGGCTGCGCGTCCTCGACCGCGTCGTGCAGCAAGGCGGCGATCGCCTGGTCTTCAGTGCCGCCGTGCTCCATGACTAGCGCGCTGACGCTTATCAGGTGCGACATGTACGGCACCTTCGAGCCCTTTCGCTCCTGCTCGCGGTGGTGCTGCGCGGCGTACACCAGCGCCTGGTCGAATCGCTCGCTCAGCGGCCCGGCGCCCATCACCTTGCGGTCGTCGAGGGGCGTGGTCATGGGGTCTCCTTCCCCGTCAGGACGGCGGCGGTGAACAACGTCCGGTACGCCGACGCCGTCTCGTCTACCGGTGGCCTACCCGGCGGGTCTCGCCTGCGAACGACCCGAACCGGTGACTCAGGTGCTCGACGCCTGGTCGCTGTCCGGCGACCGCTCGGCCAGGCGCTCGAGCGCGGCGGTGAAGCTGGCGTTCCACAGGCCCAGGTGCGGCCAGCGCTCGGCGACGTGCGCCGTCGCCTCCTCGACCGACATGCCCTTCTCGCGCACCAGCCAGCCGCGCAGCACCAGGCCGGTGCGCGAGGCGCCGCCGTGGCAGTGCACCAGCAGCCGGTGCCCTTCCTCCTGCAGCGCCTTCATATCGTCGAGGACGTCGGCGAGCATGACGTCGAGGTCGGCGTTGTGCTCGTTGTCGGCGATGTAGGCCATCCGGTGCACCGGGTGCGGGAACGGCTCGCCGAGCCGGCACAGCGAGATGACGGCGAAATCGTCGGCGCTGTAGCGGGCGCCGTCGAGGTTGCCGGCCCAGATGCCGGGCAGCACCTCCGTCGGGCCGATCCGCGGGATCACGCCCGGGTCGTAGTTCTGCTGCGCCCCGCCGTCGAGCGCCGCGGCGAGCTGCTGCAGGTCGGCCACCCGCCAGACCTTGTCGCCGAAGCCCGGCACCCGCCCGTGCACCACCGACGCCCACCGGCTCGGGATGCGGCCCATGCCGTACACCGCGCCGGCCAGGCCGCCGGCAACGCACGCCACCGTGTCGGTGTCGCCACCCAGGTCGATCACCAGCCGCATCACCTCGGCGAAGTCGCCGCCGTTCCGCATCGCCCAAACCGCCTGGCCGAGCGTCGGCCACACCGCACCATTCGGCTCGGTCGCGTTCGCCGGTGACCAGTCCTCAGCCAGCACGACGGTCCAGCGCTCCCGGTGCTCCGGAGCCACCGCCCCCAGCGCAGCCGGGATCGCCGCCAGCGGGTCCCCGCCGTCCAGTGCCACGCGCATCAGCTCATGGAAGATCGCACAGCCCTCGCCCGCCGACGGGTCGCCGTGGGTCAGCGCGGAGATCCGCCGGGCGGCGGCCATGGTCGCCTCGCGGCCGTCCTTGGAAAACCGGATCGCGGCGGGCGTCGTCCGCATCAGCGAGCCGTTGCCCGCCGCGTGCCCCGACCGGGCGAAGTGCTCGGCCGCGGCGACATCCCACGGCCGACCGGAGCCGAGGACGGCGCGGGTCTGGTTGCCGATGTCCGGCGGCCCGGCCGCCGCCCACGCCGAGAACCGCGCGAAGACGTCGGCCTCGTCGAGACCGCCGGACGACACCAGCGACTCGGCCAGCAGCAGGGCCATCTGGGTGTCGTCCGTGAACTCGCCCGGCTCCCAGTCCAGCGAGCCGCCGCCGCACATCTCCGTCTTCGCGCCCCGCGCGGGGGAGGGGAAGCGGGCCGAGAACTGCCCGGGCGGGCCGAACTCGAACGGCGCCCCCAGCGCGTCGCCGACGGCAGAGCCGACCAGCGCGCCGGCGACTCGGTGCGAGCGGTGCATGCGCGTGGTCACGGGTTCTCCTCCGACGGTGAGCGCGGCGATACGCTGATCCGCAGTCAACCGGCGCGGCTCTAGGTTCGCTGCTGACCCGCCGAACTTCCGCCCTCGACTTCGCTTGTAAGGCGTAAGAGACGGCGACCGCCCGCCACGCTGCGCCGGCGCCTGGGTGATGCCGTGGTCCGAACACTCGAGGAGCACCGTGCGTATCGGCACCTACAACCTGAAGCTGTGCCCGGCGTCCTCCTCCACTCGCGGCCAAGCGGTCGCCGCCTGGATGGCGGATCAGGCCGTCGATGTCTGGCTGCTCACCGAGGTTCGCCGGGACTGGATACCTGGCCGAGGCCGACTGGTCGTCTCCTCCGAGCGCGCTGCTTCGCCGGTGGAGAAGCGGTGGTGCGGGATCGAGACCGAGCTGCCGCTCGGCGAGTTGCGAACGCCCGCCGAGCCCTCGCACGCCGGCGAAGAGGGGCTGGTCCTCGCGCGGCTTGCGCTGGACGGCGGAACGTCGGTGCTGGTCGCGTGCTCGGTGCTGCCGTGGAAGGGGGCGGGGAAGTACTGGCCCGGCCTTCCGGCCGGTCAGGCGGCGGAGTTCGGCCACGTCCTCGACCACCATGTCGATCGCATCTCGGCCGAGCGCCGCGCCGACGAGCCGCTGATTTGGGGCGGTGACTTCAACCAGCAGCTGACCGCGCCGTTCTACTTCACCACCGCAGACGGCGCGCTCGCGCTGCGAGCCGCCTTCGACGGGCTGGGACTCGTGGCATTGACGGAGCGGGCCGAGCACCTCAACGGCACCTCCTGCGCCATCGACCATCTGGCCGTCAGTTCGGAGCTGATCGCGGGAGAACAGATGGCGCAGGTGCACCGGCCGCAGTGGAACGGCGCGCACCTGAGCGACCATGCCGCCTACACGGCCGAGCTGGATGTGGCCCGGCTCTGACGGCCACTGGGCCGGTGCGCCGCTGGATCGGGTGGCGCGCGAGCCGGACGGCTCGACGCGGTCCGGTCGTGTCGGTGGCTCGTGCCATGGTCCGGCCCTCGCCGTCGGAAGACGGCCCGAACGTGGGAGTGGCATGGGTGAGTCGATGGGTGTGCAGGCCGGGCGCGTATGCCCTGGGTGCGGCGAGGAAAACTCGATCCCGCTGATCTACGGGATGCCGGGTGCCGAGGACTTCCAGCAGGCCGAGCGAGGCGTCGTCGCGCTCGGCGGCTGCCTGATGCCGGAGGACGTGGCGGCGTTCGTCTGCCGCAGCTGCGACCTGTCCTGGGGCAGCGAGGCCGACCCCACGGCCGACGAGGCCGAGCTCGCCGGGCTGCTCGGTGTCGAGCATGCCGACGTCGTCCGGGCGCTGGGTTCTGGCTGGCGTCGGGAGCCCGGCACGACGGGGGAGGACGGCGTCGCGTGGTTCGTCAGTGGCGAGCCGGCGCAGGTGGCGATCGGGATCCAGGCGCCGTGGTTCGTGCTCGACCGGCCGGCGGCGGCCTGGGGTGAGGTCCGCCAGGGCCCGTTGATGGGGGAGGGGCACCGGTTCACCCGGGACGACGTCCTGCACCTGCCCGACGTCGTGGCCGACGCGGCTGAGGTCATCGCCTCCCGTCGGCGTCGCTCCTTCCGCTGGTGCCGCACCTGCCGGCGCGTGGCGCCGCCCGAGACGTTCAGCGCATCGGCCGGTGCGTGCGAGCAGTGCCAGCGCGCCGCGGAGGAGCGGGCGCCGTGG
Organism: Blastococcus atacamensis; assembly: GCF_002938425.1. Lineage (GTDB taxonomy): Bacteria > Actinomycetota > Actinomycetes > Mycobacteriales > Geodermatophilaceae > Blastococcus > Blastococcus atacamensis. The sequence goes on from NZ_POQU01000087.1 coordinate 8,242, forward strand.
TGATCACGCTGCCGGGCCATCTGGAAGGCCGTCGGCTCCCCGATCCGGCGTCACTGCTGTGACAGGGTCGCGGGATGCCGGGTCCACCAGCTTCTCCGCGGGCCGCCGATGCAGAGAAGTCGCCGTGAGTGCAGCCCCGAGCCGGCCCCTGCAGGCTCTCGCATGACGGCTCGGCTGTTCCCCGACGACCCGCAGTTCGCGCACTCGTCCGAAGAGCTCCTCGTGCAGACGCTGCGTGAGCAGCTGCCCGACGACGCCGTGCTCTTCTGCAATCTCCGCTTCAGCGACGGCCGGGAGGATCGGGAGGCCGACCTCGTCGTCGCCTGGCCGGGCGTCGGCGTCGCCGTGGTCGAGGTCAAGGGCGGGAGCGTCTCGCTGGACCGGGGCGAGTGGCGGCAGCTGCAGAGCGGCACGGAACACGTGATCCGCCCGGTCGACCAGGCGGTCGCCTGCAAGTACCTGCTCTGCGAGTACCTGGCCGACCACCCGCGATGGCGAGCGGGTCGCCCGCGGACCGCGCACCTCGTCGCGGTGCCGGCAACCACGCTGCCCGACGACTTCAGAGCATCCGGGCTGGCCCGCTGGATGGCGCTCGACACGACCGACGTCCCGCACGCCGCAGCACGCATCCGGGCGGCGCTGGAGAAGGTCCGCGACGAACCGGACCCGCCGACCGCCGACGACGTCGAGGGGCTCGTCGACTGCCTGGCCGGCGCGGCGATCCCGCAGCGGCACCTGCTGGCCGAGCTGGCCGAGCGCGAGGCCGCGTGCGAGCTGCTGACCCGGGACCAGGCCAAGGTCCTGGACCTGCTGGCGGCGTACGACCGGGTCGAGATCCGGGGTGGTGCCGGTTCGGGCAAGACCTGGCTGGCGGTGGAGAAGGCCCGCCGGCTCGCCGCCGACGGTCAGCGGGTGGCCCTCATGTGCTACTCCCGCGGACTGGCCGAGTTCCTCAAGCGCCGCGTCGAGACGCTGCCGAAGCGGCAGCGGCCGGCCTACGTCGGCACCTTCCACAACCTCGGCATCGGCTGGGGCGTCGCGCCGGGCTCGGACGACGACAGCGGCTACTGGGAGGAACGCCTGCCCGCCGAGATGGTGAAGCTGGCCGCCGCGCTGCCGGAGAGCGAGCGGTTCGACGCGATCGTCATCGACGAGGGCCAGGACTTCGCGCAGAGCTGGTGGGACGCCGTCCTGGCGGCGCTGCGTGAGCCGGCGACCGGCTGCCTGTACGTCTTCTCCGACGAGGGGCAGCGTATCTTCGCGCGCCAGGGGCGGCCGACCGTCGAGCTGATGCCGATCCCGCTCGTCGAGAACCTGCGCAACACCAAGCAGATCGCCGGCACCTTCTCCAGCCTCGCGCCCGAGCAGATGCGCATCCGCGGCCAGGCCGGCGTGCCGGTGCGGTTCGTCCAGTGCGCGTCGGACGACGCCGTCGGTGTGGCGGACGACGTCGCGGACGGGCTGCTCGAGGAGGGCTGGCCGCCGGAGTCGGTGGCGCTGCTGACCACGCACCGGCGGCACCCCGTGCAGGTGGAGCGGCAGGCCGAGGGGCAGGACGCCTACTGGGCGACCTACTGGCAGGACGACGACGTCTTCTACGGGCACGTGCTGGGCTTCAAGGGGCTGGAACGGCCGGCCGTCGTGCTGGCCGTCAACGGCTTCCGGGACGAGGCCCGCGCGAAGGAGATGCTCTACGTGGCGCTGTCCCGGGCGCGCGACCTCCTCGTCGTCTGCGGGGACATGGAGTTGATCCGGCGGGTCGGCGGGGAGGCGGTCGCTCGCCGGCTCGCAGAGGCGTCGGCAACGAGCCGGTGAGAAGGCTCGGAGCGCAAGAACCAGATCACGGAGGTAGCACGTGAGCACGGAGAACCAGCAGCTCTACCGGACCGAGTCCGGCAGCCGTCTGCACATCCGCAACTGTCCGCACCTCAGCGAATCCGTGGTTGTGGAGGCAACCGCCACGGACGGCGAGGTCTGCACGTGGTGTGACAAGGAGATCCGCGGCGAGGGGCGTGAGTACTTCGACGATCTCGACGCGGCCCTCCGCGCGTTCGGCGGACCGCAGGGGAACTGGCCGCTGATCCGCGAGCACCTGGCCGGCGTCGACCCCGACGAGGTGTGGATCCCCTACAGCCGCTCCTACATCGCGCTCGGCCGGAAGGGCCGGGCGGTTGCCTGGGCGGGCAAGACCTACGTGCAGCCGCCGGAGGGGCCCTACATCGAGCTGCCCGGGTTCCGGGCGGGCAGCGGCGCCGGCGCCAAGGTCGAGGACATCTGGGGCGACAAGTGCGAGGTACACAACATGATCCGCTCGCGCAGCGGTGTGTGCGGGATGTGCTTCTGATCCGCGTCCGACATGCGTCCTTGTCCACCGGGGCGGGGGCCGGCGGGTCATGCGCTCCTCACCATCGTCGGTCCCGCCAAGCCTCTTCCGAACAAGGGCGTCGCCGACGGCTCCTGAGCTCGCCGCTCAGCTCGGCTGGGAGCGGAGTCGTGGAGTTCGCCCCGAACGGGTTGGCGCTCGCTCGTCGAGTCGTCGTGAGTTCAGCGAGGTCGCAGCTCCGCCGCGGTCACGACAGAGCCACGCCACGTCGAACGCGGAGCGGTTGCCGAGGAACCGGGGGTCCGCACGCCCCGGGGACCATTCGAAGCGGATCGATTCCACCGAGGCGACGAGGTCCGGCCACAAGGCCCGACCGATCAGGCCGGCCAGCTCGAGGTCCTGCTGCAGCTCGGCGAACAGGTTGAAGGCCAAGGGCTGCGAGGACAGCATGTTGTCGTAGATGCGGGGCGTGCTGATCAGCGCGCCGGGCTCGAGCCGTGCGTTCGCCACCGCGCGGGCGACACTCGGTGTCAGGAAGTTGTTGGTCGTGTCTCCGGCCGGAAGTCGCGAGCCGAGACGTCGCTGACCTGCCATCCCCGCCGGCTGACCGAGCTGCTCGCGCCACCTCGCTTGGCGGAGTCGCAGTTCGGACTGCCACGGGGCGTCACGAGCGACCAGGACGTCAGCGGCCTGGAGTGTCTCCGTGCTGGGGAACATCGCGTCAGCCTTCCTCGCCACAGACGAGCTCGCAGCCCGTCTGCGACGGGGAACCGCTCGACGCTCCACTCATGACGTGCTCGTCCCGTTCCAGTGGCTCCACTCCGAGGTCGCCTTCCCGTGGGTGACGGCGTGGTCCCACTTACGGGACGCCTTGAGCCACAGCAGGATGTCGTGCAGCCGGAGTCGGGTCAGCGACACGTCGTCTTCCGCGTTCACGAGGTCGGCGAACACCCGTTCCAGAGTCGTGAACTCTTCAGCGTTCGCGCGCAGTTCGCGGTGCACGACGCCCCACAGGCCGACGTCGCTGTCCTTGGACGGCGCCAGCTTCGGGGCCGTCAGGCCATCGATGAGCGGGAAGAGCTCCGGTCGCTTGTGGTGCAGCAGCTTGTGGGTGAGCGCGACGCCGATCCCGTCGGTCGCCATGCACTCTCGCCAAGCATCGTCGAGTGCCTCGCCGGTCGACCGCGGGGGAGGAGTGCGCCCCACCTCCGGCTCCGGCAGCTCCCAGAACGCTCGGCCTTCGGCCCGCTCGACCGCCGACCGCACGTGCGGCCACGCTCGATCCGCGGCATCCTTCAACGCCGTGATGGCGGTCTGGTCCATCTTCCCGTTGATGCCGTCGACGACGAGCACGTCCAGCCAGGCGAACTCGTCGTCCTCCGACGGCAGCACGCAGTCGTAGACCCGATAGGCGTAGGCCCGGACCTTGATCGTGACGCCGTCAGGGTGGCTCGGCGTCCAGTTGATCCGCAGGTCGCGTTGCGCCCGGGCGTAGCCGAGGACGGCGGCCAAGGCGTCGCTCCGGGAGATGTCCTGCGAGTCCGCGCTGGGCAGCCGAAAGCTGTTGTCCACGTCGTCCCCCATCTTTCGTGCGTGCCGTTCGTCGGCTGCCTCGACCGGACGGTAGCCGTGGGGACCGATGACAGACCGGTGCGGCAACAGGCGGGGGAGCGGTGTCTCCTGTTGCGCCTGCGAAGACGCGCAACTGAGTTCCCGAACTGCGTCGTACCCGGTGCTTACGATCCGCTCGTGGTCGCCGACGAGCTCGCCAAGGGTCAGAACGCTCCTCTTCCGCCTGAAGCACTGCGGGTGCGAGTGGTGGTGACGTGGGACCAGGCCGCCGAGGACGTGGACGTCGACGTCTCCGCACTGCTGCTTGGCGACGACGGACGAGTCCGCTCCGACGAGGACTTCGTGTTCTACAACCAGCCCACCTCGTCCGACGGGGCGGTGCAGTACCTCGGGCGCGGCACGACCGAGACCGGCAATCAGGAGAGCCTCGCGGTCGATCTCGAGAGCCTTCCGCAGGACGTCGCCACTGTGGCCGTCACCGCGAGCGTCGGTACCGGGACCTTCGGTGCGCTCGATGGCTTGCGCCTGCTCGTCCTCGACCCCGCCGGATCGCCTCTGGTCAGCTACGCCGTCGACGGTGCTGCCGAGGAGACCGCACTGCTCTTCGGCGAGATCTACCGGCGCGGAGACGGCTGGAAGGTCCGCGCCGTCGGGCAGGGATGGTCTTCCGGACTCGCCGGGCTCGCGCAGGACTTCGGCGTCACCGTCGCAGATGACTCAGATGACGAACCGGACGTCACGGCCGAGCGCGAGGAAACCGCTCAGCCGGAGGTCACGGCGACCGAGGTGCTCCAGGAGCCGACCGAGATCCAGGACGACGAGCTGGTCGACGTCGTCGAGCTGGAGAACGAGGGCGCCGACGACACCCTTGCCGTCGTCATCGACCTGCCTCGGCCGAAGGTGACCCTGATGGAGCAGCCGGCCGCCGCGGCCCCGTCCGCCCCTGCGCAGTCAGCGAAGGGTGTGCGTACCCGCAAGGGCTCGGCGGCCAAGGTGACCCCGCCTGTCCTGCGCCTTGCCGGCGACGAGTCGTGGACCGCCGCGCGACTCTTCTCGATCGCCGGCGTCGGCAATGCCGATGAGCAGGAGAAGCGGGCCACCTCGGCGCTGATGGCGACGATGATGGGCGTCCGCCCGTTCGGCCGGGGGATCGCCGCTCGTGTGGGGGCGCCCGCGGGCACGATCGAGACCTACCTCGAGGTGCCGTTCCCCCAGGGGGAGGGCGTTGTCATCCCCGACGCCGTGATCCGGATCGCGCGTGGTTCGCGCATGTGGACCGCACTGCTGGAGACCAAGACCGGGAGCGGACAACTCGGCCGCGAGCAGGTGGAGAACTACCTCGACGTCGCCCGACACCAGGGCTACAACGCCGTCATCACCCTCTCCAACGAGATCGCCCCCGCGGCAGGGGAACACCCGGTGACCGTCGACCGGCGGAAGCTGGCCAAGGTCGCCCTCTTCCACCTGTCCTGGGCCGAGGTGCTGCACGAAGCGCAGATGGTCCTGGCCCACCGCGGGCTCGACGACCAGATGCAGGCCTGGGTGCTGCACGAGTTCGTGCGCTACCTCCAGCACCCTCGGTCCGGCGTCGCCGGGTTCGACGACATGGGTCAGTCCTGGGTACCGGTCCGGGAATCGGTGGCCGCTGGAACGCTGCGCGCCGGTGACCGCAAGGTGCCCGCGGTCGTGGACGCCTGGATCCGCCTGGTTCGGCAGCTGAGCCTGCGACTGACGGCCGAGCTGGGCGTCAACGTCGCCCATGTGCTGCCGCGCAAGCTCGCCACCGATCCGGTGAGCCGGACGCGAGCCGGAGTCGAGGCCCTCGTCGAGAAGGGCTGCCTGACCGCGACGCTCAAGGTGCCCGGCGCCGCCGGGCCGATTCACGTCGTCGCCGATCTGCGCACCGGCCAGGTCCGGGTCAGCAGCAAGGTGGCCGCGCCCCAGGAGGGCACGGGCCAGCGCCGCATCACCTGGATCCTGCGGCAGCTCAAGGGCGCTCCCGACGACGTGCTGATCGACGTCGCCTTCACGGGTACCTCGGAGTCGACCTGCGAGCGACTGCGCGACGTGCGGGACAAGCCGGCGGCGCTGCTCGCGTCCAGCAAGTCGGAGGTCGCCTCGTTCACCCTCACCCGCACCCTGCCCCTCGGTACCAAGCGGTCCGGCGTGCGCGGCGCCTTCATCCCGAGCGTCGTCCACGCGGTGGAGGGCTTCTATGCCGACGTCCTCCAGCCGCTGCGACCGTGGGTGGCGCGTGCACCCCAGATGCCCGACGGCGCCGTCGCGGCTGAACCAGAGGCGGTCAGCGACCCCGTCGAGGCCGACGCCGTCGGCTGATCACGTCAGGGTCGTGGGACGTCGCCGGTTCGGCGGGCAGACTCCTGTCCGACCGGAAGGGGTACCCATGACGCTCGACGTCCAGTTCGTCGGCACCACCACCAAGATGGCCATCGTCAGCTTGCGCCCCGGGCAGGTCGTCTACAGCGAGGCGGGGAAGTTCCTCTTCTCCTCCGGCGACGTCGTCATGGAGACCAAGCTGTCGGCGCCGTCCGCACCGGGTGGGTCGCCGCAGAGCAGCGGTGGAGGGTCCGGTGCGCTGGGCGGGCTGCTGCGGGGGGCCATGGACGTCGGGAAGCGGGTCCTGGCCGGTGAGTCGTTCGCGTTCACCCACTTCTCGACGCGCGGCGGTGATGGCTTGCTCGCGCTGGCCGGAGTGCTGCCCGGCGAGATGCGGGCCCTGGAGCTCGACGGGCGCACCACCTGGTTCGCCGAGAAGGACGCCTTCGTCGCCGCCGAGGCGGGCGTGAACTTCGACATCGCCTTCTCCGGGCTCAACGCCGGGTTCTCCGGAGGCGAGGGCTTCGTGCTGGAGAAGTTCACCGGCGTCGGCACGCTGCTCATCGGCGGCGCAGGCGACTTCATCGACATCAACCCGGCTGACTACGGCGGCAAGCTCCGCGTGGACACCGGCTGCATCGTGGCGTGGGACCAGAACATCCGGTACGGCGTCGAGCGCGTGGGCGGACTCAACCGGCAGGGCGTCATGAACGCGATGTTCGGCGGCGAGGGCATGTCCCTGGCGACGGTCGAGGGCAACGGCCGGGTGATCCTGCAGTCGGTCACCATCGACGGGTTGGCCAAGGCGCTGGCGAAGAACGCCGGTGCGGGGGACAAGAAGACCGGCGCCGGCCTCGGCGGCATCTTCAGCGGCAGCGCGGACTGATCCCTCGGCCCCGCTGCAGGCGGTCGAGGGCGTCGGTGAAGCCGGCGTTCCACGGGCCGAGGTGCGGCCAGCGCTCGGCAACGTGCGCCGTCGCCTCCTCGACCGGCATGCCCTTCTCGCGCACCAGCCAGCCGCGCAGGACCAGTCCGGGACACGACGCTGCCCGTGGCTCTCAGAACGGGATGTCAGCGGTCTGCGGGGTCTCACGTCTGGTGGCGAGGGCGGTGAGTGCGTCGGCGTAGCGCTGCCGGCCGGTCCGCCGTGGCGGCGCCGCGACGCGGGTGTCGCCGTCGTCGCTGCCGAAGGCCGGCGGGTAGGTCGTGATCGTCCGCCCGTTGGGCAGGGTCCAGACCAGACCGCCGTCGTCGGCGCGGTGCAGGCGCCAGCCCGGTGCCTGGTGCGAGAGCCGGTGGTGGTGCTCGCACAGGCAGGCCAGGTTGTCGTGCGCCGTGTCGCCGTGCGGATGCGGCACCTGGTGGTCGAGGTCGCAGCACCTCGCACGCTGCCGACATCCCGGGAAGCGGCACCGTCGATCGCGCAATCGGACGAAGCGGTACAGCGGGTCGGTGGGCCGGTAGGCGTCCGTGCCGCCGGGCGGCCCGAGGCCCCGTCCCGCGGCGGCGGCCGCGCGGAGCTCGAAGCTGTCGGTGAGCGCGAGCAGGGAAACGGTGAGCTGGTCGACCACCGCGATGCGCGGTCGCTCGGCGAGCGCGGTGTCGATCAGCCGCCGGACGTCCAGCAGCCGGGAGAGCGCCGCCCGGGTTGCTGCCTCCTCCGCGCCGTTCGTGGCTGACGGTCGATGTCCCGCGGCCCGAGCGGTCAGCAGGCCGTCCGCTGCGGCCCGCTCCTCGTCGCGCAGCGCGACAAGCCGGGCTTCGTGCTCCTCTTCGGCGGCGCTGTCGGCCACGGGGGAGACGGCGGGCGAGGCGGGCTCGGGGGCCGAGGGGTG
>NZ_POQU01000088.1 GCF_002938425.1 Blastococcus atacamensis
CTGACGCCCTCGTCCAGCTGTGCGACGTCCAGCTCGCCGCCGGCAACCTGCCCACGTTGCGCACCTTCAAGCCCCACGTCGTGGTCACCATCCCGCTGGAGGAGCTGGTCGGCTCCGACACCAGCCCCGCGGTCGCCGACCTCGGCTTCGGGGCGACCATCTCCGCCGCCCGGGCCCGCTGGCTGGCGTGTGACGGGAACGTCACCCGCATCGTCGTCGGCCCCGAAGGCCAGCCGATGGACCTCGGCCGCACCCACCGGGTCGTGCCACCCCACCTGCGGCGGGCGGTCGAGCACGCCGACCGGCACTGCGTCTTCGCCGGCTGCGACGCACCCAGCCACTGGTGCGACGTCCACCACCTCGTCCACTGGGCCCACGGCGGAGACACCGAACTGCACAACCTGGCCCTGCTGTGCGAGCGACACCACACCAAGGTGCACCACGGGTTCCGGATCGAACGAGATGCCGACGGCCGATGGCACACCCACCGCCCCGACGGAACCGAGATCCTCGTCCTCCCCCGCATCACCCCGGAATTGGCCGACGCACGCGCCGGCTGACCCGGCCGGCTGCCCCGGCTCAGCTCGTCCGATGGACGGGTCGGCCCGCTCCCGCGCGGGCTGCTTCGGTCAGCTGCGCGCGGCCGCGTCCTCCAGCAGGGTCCGGCGCTCGACAGGCGGACGGCGCGGGCACGAGAGACAGGTGCTGCCGTGCGGCAGGCGGTCGACCAGGCAGCACGACACCCGCCGGACGAAGCGCACCCCGTCGACGTCGGTGTACCGCGGCACCGGCAACGGCGACCCGACCGCGGTGGCCAGCGGACCGGCCAGCGCGGTCACGGCGGGAACGTCGCCCAGCGTCCGCCCGAGGGCGAGCAGCCCGTTGGCCATCGAGTCGGCGGCGATCGCCCACAGCGGCCGAGCCCGCATGCCGGCCACGGCGGCCAGCGCGGGCACGAACGCGTCGAGGCATGCCCGTAGCCCGCCCGCCGGGTCGCCGTCCAGCGCGGAGGAGACCGCGGCGAGGGGGACGCCGCCGGAATCGAGGAACACCGTCGTCTCGGCGGGTCGTCCGGACAGCGGCCGCCCGACGGCGAGACCGGCGAGCACCGGCGCCAAGAGCACCGCCGATGCCGAGTACCACCAGACGGTCGCGTGCACCCGGAGGCTGCCGGCACGGGCGCGGGCGGCCAGGAGCCCGGCCAGCCGGTCCGGGTCGGCGAGGTCCGCCGCCCGCACCCCGACCGCGCCACCCGACGGGAGGAGGCCGAGAGCGGCGGCACCGGGGACCCGCGCCACCACCTCCGCCTGCGGGCCGATCACCCCGTCAGTCTGCGGCAGCCCGCAACGAAGGAGCCGCACGGGGAGACGGCGGAGCGCTCGGGGCCATACGGTGTGTCCCGGACCACGTGTGCACCGTCGCCACACCGCGGCGACGCCGGATCGGGAGGACCCCATGAGCGAGACGACCCAGACAGCCGGCCACACCTTCACACCCCCGCAGGAGCTGGCGGCGCAGGCGAACGTCGGTCCCGACGTCTACGACGAGGCCGGGCGCGACCGCCTGGCGTTCTGGGAGTCCGCCGCGCGCCGGCTCAGCTGGGACCAGGAGTGGGACACCGTCCTCGACTGGACCAACCCGCCCTTCGCCAAGTGGTTCGTCGGCGGCAAGCTCAACGTCGCCTACAACTGCCTGGACCGGCACGTCGAAGCCGGCCACGGCGACCAGGTCGCCTACCACTGGGAGGGCGAGCCGGGCGACACCCGCACGCTCACCTACGGCGACCTCAAGGACGAGGTCTGCCGCGCGGCCAACGCGCTCACCGAGCTCGGCGTCCAGGCAGGCGACCGGGTCGCGATCTACATGCCGATGATCCCCGAGGCGGTCATCTCGATGCTGGCCTGCGCCCGCATCGGCGCCGTGCACATGGTCGTCTTCGGCGGGTTCTCCGCCGACGCCCTGGCCAGCCGGATCACCGACGCCGGCGCGCAGGTGGTCATCACCGCCGACGGCGGCTACCGCCGCGGGGCCCCCAGCGCGCTCAAGCCCGCCGTCGACGACGCGGTCTCCCGCGTCGAGGGCGTCCGCCACGTCCTGGTCGTGAAGCGCACCGAGCAGGACGTCGAGTGGTCCGAGGGCCGGGACCTCTGGTGGCACGACGTCGTGGGCCGGCAGTCGGCCGAGCACACCTGCGAGTTCTTCGACGCCGAGCACCCGCTCTACATCATGTACACGTCCGGGACGACGGCGAAGCCGAAGGGCATCCTGCACACCAGCGGCGGCTACCTGACCCAGGTCGCCTACACCCACTGGGCGACCTTCGACCTCAAGCCCGACACCGACGTCTACTGGACCGCGGCCGACGTCGGCTGGGTGACCGGCCACAGCTACATCGTCTACGGGCCGCTGGCCAACCGGGCGACGTCGGTGATGTACGAGGGGACGCCGGAGACGCCGCACCGGGGCCGCTGGTTCGAGCTGATCCAGAAGTACGGCGTGACCATCCTCTACACCGCCCCGACGGTCATCCGGACCTTCATGAAGTGGGGCGAGGACGTCCCGGCCGGGTTCGACCTCACCTCGCTGCGGCTGCTGGGCTCGGTCGGCGAGCCGATCAACCCCGAGGCCTGGCTCTGGTACCACGAGCACATCGGCGGCGGCCGCTGCCCGATCATGGACACCTGGTGGCAGACCGAGACCGGCGCGCACATGCTCACCCCGCTGCCCGGTGTCACGACGCTGCAGCCCGGCTCGGCCCAGCACCCCTTCCCCGGGATCTCCGCCAAGGTCGTCGACGACGAGGGCAACGAGCTAGGTGACGACTCCACCGGCCTGCTGGTGCTCACCGAGCCGTGGCCGTCGATGCTGCGCACCATCTGGGGCGACGACGACCGCTACGTCGACACCTACTGGTCGCGGTTCGGCAAGGAGGTCTACTTCGCCGGGGACGGCGCCAAGAAGGACGCCGACGGCAACATCTGGCTGCTCGGCCGGGTGGACGACGTCATGAACGTCTCCGGCCACCGGATCTCCACGACAGAGGTCGAGTCCTCGCTGGTCAGCCACCCGACCGTCGCGGAGGCGGCGGTGGTCGGCGCCAGCGACCCGACGACGGGCCAGGGCATCGTCGCGTTCGTCATCCTGCGCGGGAACGCCGAGGACTCCGGGGACGAGCTGGTGCAGACGCTCAAGACGCACGTCGCCAAGGACATCGGCCCGATCGCCAAGCCCCGCCAGATCATGGTCGTCCAGGAGCTGCCCAAGACCCGCTCGGGGAAGATCATGCGCCGGCTGCTGCGCGACATCGCGGAGAACCGGGAGCTGGGCGACGTCACCACGCTCACCGACTCGTCGGTGATGAACCTGATCAAGGACAAGCTGCCCGCAGCCCCCGCGGAAGACTGAGACGGCAGCCCTTCGGCTCCCCCATCGGGGGAGCCGGGGGGCGCCGTCCCGCTCGATGGGGCACGATTCCCCTGACCAGCAGTGCAGAACACGAAGGAGTTGCCCACGTGGCCCACAGCGTGACGACCGGCCGGGACGACCGGTCCGCCGGAGCCGCCGAGCCCTCCATCGGAACCCTCGTGCAGAGCGCGATGGCCGACGTCTCGACGCTGGTGCGCAGCGAGATCGAGTTGGCGAAGACCGAGATCACCGGCTCGGCGAAGAAGGCCGCGATCGGTGGCGGGGCGTTCGGCGCGGCCGCCGTCGTCCTCGGCTTTTCGTCCTTCTTCCTGTTCATCGCGATCGCCGAGGCGCTGACCGCGCTCGGGCTGCCGCGCTGGGTGTCCTACCTGATCGTCTGGGGGCTGCTCGTCGTCGTGGCCGTGATCGCGGCCCTGGTCGGCAAGAAGATGATCAAGAAGATCGAGAAGCCGGAGCGGACGATCGAGTCGCTGCGCGAGCTTCCCGACGTGATGCACCGCGAGGCGCCCGGTGCCCGGCACCGCGACGTCCCGGTGGTCAGCGGTGGCACGGTCAAGCTGCACGGCAACGAGCCGTACTCGGTCTGACCGCGTGACCGTCCCCTCGGACGGCCGACCCGACGCCACCAGCGTCCTGCTCCCGGGGCCGTGGACCCATCGCGACATCTCGGCCAACGGCGTGCGCCTGCACGCGGCCGAGGCCGGTGAGGGTCCTCTGGTCCTGCTGCTGCACGGGTTCCCGCAGTTCTGGTGGACCTGGCGCTCGCAGCTGACCGCTCTGGCCGACGCCGGTTTCCGGGCCGTCGCACCCGACCTGCGCGGCTACGGGGCCAGCGACAAACCGCCCCGCGGCTACGACCTGCCGACTCTCTCGGCCGACGTCGCCGCGCTCGTGCGGGCGCTGGGCGAGCGGGACGCCGTCGTGGTCGGCCACGACTGGGGCGGGCTGCTGGGCTGGACGATGGCCGCCCTGCACCCGCGGGCCGTGCGCCGGCTGGTGGTGCTGTCGATGGCCCACCCCCGCCTGCTGCGGGCGGGGCTGACCGACCGGGACCAGCGTCGCGCCTTCCGCCACGCCCTGACCTTCCAGGTGCCCCGGCTGCCCGAGCGACGGCTGACCAGGGCGGACGACGACCCGGTCGCCGACCTCATGCAGCGCTGGGCCGGGCCGGAGTGGGCACGGACGGCGGACTTCGCGTCGGCCGTGGACCGGTACCGGTCGGCGGCCCGCATCCCGCAGGCCGCGTACGGGGCGATGGAGTACTACCGCTGGGCCGGGCGCTCGCAGCTGCGGCCCGACGGCCTGCGGTACGCCCGCCGGATGGCGGCACCGGTGACCGCGCCGACGCTGCAGCTGCACGGCGCCCTGGACACCTGCGTCCTCCCCGGCACCGCCCGCGGCTCGGGCCGCTACGTGGCCGGCGCCTACGAGTGGCGCGAGCTCCCCGGCATCGGCCACTTCCCCCACGAGGAGACCCCCGACGAGGTCAACCGAGCCCTCATCCAGTGGGCCGCGTAGGCGACGTAGCGCAGCGGAGTCGCCTGAGTCGACGGGATGGAACGGCCCCCTTGCAGGGCCCCACCGCGAGCGAAGCGAGCGGAGGGGGGCAAGGGGGTCCTCCTACTCGCAGGGGCCGGTGTCGACCTCGGAGCGGGCGGCGCTGCCCTGCGTGGCGGCCGTGGCGACCTGCGGACCGGTGAGCGCGTAGCCGGTCTGCGGGTCGTCGATGGCCGAGGCGAAGACGACGCCGAGCACCGTGCCGTCGGGGGCGAACAGCGGGCCACCGGAGTTCCCCGGCCGCACCGAGCCGAACAGCGCGTACACGTCGCGGACGACGGTCTGCGTGTTGCGGAAGTCCGGCCCGCTGATCTCCCCGCGGTCGCGGACGCGCGCCGGGCCGACGTACAGGGGCCCACCGCCGGGGTAGCCCATGATGATCGCGTCGTCCCCGGTGTCCGCGGCCTCGGGCGTGAACGCCAGCGGCACCTGCGGCAGCCCGGGCACGGCGAGGACGGCGACGTCGACGTCCTCGTCGACGAAGACCGGCACCGCGTCGTACTCCTCGCCCTCGGCCAGGACGACCGGGTCGACGACGCCGGCCAGCACGTGCGCGTTCGTCATCACCCGCTCGGGCGCGTAGACGAAACCGGAGCCGTCGACCTGGCGCGAGCACGACGGCGCGACGCCGCGGATCTTCACGACCGAGCCCTTGACCGACGCCACGACCTGGCTGCCCTCCAGCGCCGGGTCGGGAGCGGGGACCTCGCGCGCCTCGGTCGGCGTGAGCGGGTCGAGCACGTCGGGCAGCCCGCGCCGGTCGATGGCCTCGCGCAGGCTCTCGTAGACCTGGCGCACGCCGTCGGGCACGGCGACGTCCACGGCCTGCACCAGCGCGGACTGCCGCACCTGGCTGGCGACCTGCGGGAACGGTGAGCTGGCCAGCGGCGAGGCGACCATCCAGGCGACCAGCAGCACCGAGGCGGCGGAGACGACAGCCCCGGCCACCGAGTCGACCATCTTGGCCGGCTCCCAGGTCACCCGGGAGCGCACCGCCCGACCGGCCGCCCCGGCCAGGATCTGGCCGAGCAGCGCGCCGGCGAGGACCACGACGAGCGCGGCGAACACCCGGGTGACGCTCGACCCGTCGATCCGGTCCGCGACCGGCCCGGAGAGCTGCGCGCCGAGGATGGCGCCGCCCAGGAAGCCGAGGATCGACGTCGCCGAGACGAGCAGCCCCTGACGGAAGCCGGAGAGCGCGAACAGCAGCGCCAGGGCGATCAGGATGAGGTCGACGAGGGACACGCCGCCTACTCGCTGACCGTCATCGTGCCCACCTGACCCAGCTGGATGTGGAACGTGCAGCTGAAGGGGTAGTCGCCGGGCGTCGTCACCTCGAAGTCGATGGTCATCTCCTGGCCCGGGGCGAGCACGGAGATCCCGGCGCCGATCGGTGCGGGGAGCTCCTCGTCGGTGAACTCGAGGTTGTGCGTCATCTGGTCGGCGACGTTGACCAGCGTGAGTCGCACCGGGCCGGGGGCGACGGTGAACGTGTCCGGCGTGAAGAGGTAGTCGTCCTGGGTCTGCAGCGTGACCTCCTGGACGCCGTCGGCGCCGATGGTCACCTCGCCCAGCCCCTCGGGCGTCGGCGCCGGGGGCTTCTCCCCGCTCCCGCCGCAGCCGCTGAGCACGAGCAGCGCGGCGGCAACCGCGGCCTTCCTGCAGCGGCCCGCCGTGGCCCCGTACCGCGTCCCGCCCTGAGCGTGCGGAGGGTGGGGAGGACGGGATCCTTCCACGGCGGGAGGCAAGGAGGTCCTTTCCGTCATCGCGGCCGAACCGTACGCGTCGGAGCGCCGTCGGGCGCGGGATCGGCGATCGTCGGCGCGGCGGCGTCATCCGCCGGGTCGTCGTCGTCCGAGCCGGGCAGCGTGTAGGGCCGCAGCGCGGAGTCCGGCAGCGGTCGCACGTCGTCGTGGTCCCAGGGCTGAGCCAGTCCGGCCGCCTCCAGGATGGCGTCGAGGAGCCCCGCGGTGAACCCCCACACCTCCATGCCGGCCACGCAGAAGGCGGGTCCGATGTAGCCCACCGGGTGCTTCAGCCGGTACCGGTTGCCGGGATCGGCGAGCTCGGCGAGCGGCACGCGGGCCACCCGGGCCACCTCGGTGGGATCGCCGACGCTGACCTCGCGCGGATCGTCCCACCACCCGACGACCGGGACGACGAGCCGGTTCGACGGCGGGAGGAACAGCTCCTGCAGCGTGGCCAGCACCCGGACGCTCGCCGGATCGATCCCGGCCTCCTCCTGCGCCTCGCGCAGCGCCGTCCCCACCGGGAAGTCGTCGTCGGGATCGACCCCGCCCCCGGGGAACGCCGGCTGGCCGGCATGGCTGCGCAGGTGCGCGGACTTCTCGATCAGCAGGAGGTCCGGGCCACCGGGACCCTCCCCGAACAGGATCAGGACCGCCGACCGGCGGGCGGTCGCGGTCGCCTGCGGCATGCGGTGCCGCAGTGGCAGGTCCGCCGCGGCCTCGACGAGCCGCTCCAGGTACTCCGGCAGCTCCCGCTCGGCGGGTCCGGTGCTCACAGCTGCACTCCCAGGTGCTCGGCGACCAGCGCGCGCAGTTCGTCCCCCGACCCGACCGGCCCCGCCTCGGTGTGCACCAGCGCGCCCGTGGCGTCGACGAAGTAGGTGTACGGGAGGACGTTGATGCCCAGCTCCGCCATGAGGTCGCCGTCGCCGTCGTAGGCGCTCGGGAAGGTGACGCCGGCCTCCTCCGCGAAGGCGGTCCCCTGCGGCAGCCCGTCCTTGCTGATGACGCCGATCATGCGCACCTGGTCCCCGGCGGCCTCGGCGAACTCCTGGAGGACCGGCATCTCCTCCCGGCAGGGCGGGCACCAGCTCCCCCAGAGGTTCACGACCATCGGGGTCCCCGGGGCCCGCGCCAGGTCCAGCGATCCTCCGCCCGGGCAGTCCAGCGACAGCCCGGGCAACCGCTCGGCGCCGGTCGCCTCGGCGTCGGGCTGCTCCGGGCACGCCGTCAGGCTCGAGACGTCGGCCTCGGGCGGCGCACCGGTGCCGTCGTCCTGGGCGGTGCAGCCGGCGGCCAGCAGCCCGGTGAGCAGCAGCGCGGACAGGCGGCGCATCACTCGGTGTCCGACGCGGCCGGGGTCTTGACCAGCGCGCCGGCGACCTCGGGGTCGACCGGGCCGATGCCGAACGACGGGCACCACTGGGCCAGGCCGCAGGCGCCGCAGGCCGCGCGCTTGGCGTGGCAGACCCGACGGCCGTGGAAGATCACCCGGTGGCTGAACTCGGTCCACTCCTTCTTCGGGATCAGCTGCGCGATCTCCGTCTCGACCTTGACCGGGTCCTCCTCCTCGGTCCAGCCGAACCGGCGGACCAGCCGCCCGAAGTGCGTGTCGACGGTCAGGCCCGGGACGTCGAAGGCGTTCCCGAGGACGACGTTGGCGGTCTTGCGGCCCACCCCCGGCAGCGTGACCAGGTCCGCCATCCGCCCGGGCACCTCGCCGTCGAACCGCTCGACGAGTGCGCGGGCCAGGCCCAGCGCCGAGTTCGCCTTGGCCCGGAAGAACCCGGTCGGCTTGAGGATCTCCTCGAGGTCGGCGCGCTCGGCGGCGGCCAGCGCGACCGCGTCGGGATAGCGGGCGAAGAGGATCGGGGTGACCTTGTTGACCGTCTTGTCCGTCGTCTGCGCGGAGAGCACGGTGGCGACGAGCAGCTCGAACGCGTTGGTGAAGTCCAGCTCGCAGTGCGCGTCCGGGTGGAGAACGGCGAGCTCGCGCGCCATCCGCCGCGCCCGCCGGGTGCGGCTCAGCGCCGACTCGTCCGGGTCGAACGGTGAGGTGCCGGTCAGGGCGGCTCGGGTCGGACGGCGGACACGGGCCGGGCGCGCGTAGGCCGGCGAGGACGCGGGTGCGGACACGCGGTCGAGCGTAGGCGGCCCTGCCGACGCTCTCCTGCCGTGCCATGATCGAGGACGGACCGCTCCCCCGGACCGACGCCGACGCAGAGGAGGACGGGATGGTCGCCCTCAGTGTCATCCTCTTCCCGCCGCTGCTCATCGCCTTCCTGCTGGTCATGGAACGCGTCGAGGAGCCCCTCCGCCGGCCGGCCGGCCCGCGCGAGGTCGGCGAGTTCCTGAGCACCGCGACCCCCGGCGAGGTCGACACCCTCGCCACGTCGGGCATCCGGCGGGCGCTGTTCCGCTGGCGCCGTCGTCGTTCCCGGAACCGCGGCACCGAGAACCCGCCGCTCGTCTGAAGAAGGACCTCCCTGCCCCCCACCGCTCGCATGCTCGCGGCGGGCCCCTGCAGGCAGGCCGACCGCGTGTGGCCGGGCGCACTCGCTCTCACGAGGGATGCCTGCGGCACCGAACGGGTGACGGAGTGCACAGCCCCCTAGACTCGCGGTGGACACGGGCACCCCTGTGTCCGCAGATCGTGTGAGAGGACGTGCAGTGGACGAGGTGCTGGCTCAGTCGGGGCTCTTCCAGGGGCTCTCCGAGGACGCGGTGGACCCCGTCATCAGCCGTCTCGAGACGCTCACCCTGCCCCGAGGGCGCGTGGTCTTCAACGAGGGCGAGCCGGGCGACAGCCTCTACATCGTGATGAGCGGGAAGATCAAGCTGTCGAAGCGCTCCCCCGACGGACGCGAGAACGTGCTCGCCGTCATGGGCCCCTCCGACCAGTTCGGCGAGCTGTCGGTCTTCGACCCCGGCCCGCGCACGGCGACGGCGACCGCCGTCACCGACGTGAAGCTGGCCCGGATGCCGCAGTCGGTGCTGCGCGTGTGGATCGAGGCGCACCCGGAGATCGGCGAGCAGCTGCTCCGCGTGCTGGCCCGCCGGCTGCGGCGCACCAACGACTCGGTCGCCGACCTGATCTTCACCGACGTTCCCGGCCGCGTGGCCAAGGCGCTGCTGCAGATGGCCGACCGCTTCGGCAGCCGCGACAGCGACGGCCTGCGCGTGAAGCACGACCTCACCCAGGAGGAGCTGGCCCAGCTGGTGGGCGCCTCCCGCGAGACGGTGAACAAGGCGCTCGCCGACTTCGTGCACCGCGGCTGGATCCAGCTGCAGGGCAAGTCGGTCGTCGTCCTCGACGAGGAGCGTCTGCGCCGCCGCGCCCGGTAACACCGCGATCCTCCGGATCGCACCGCGGCCACGAGCCGTCCCGGGCCCGCATGGAGCCGCTGCTTCGTGCCTGCGCGGACCCCTCCGGGGCCCACTCGGCACGACCGTTGGACGCCAGAGTCCCGGAACCATCACGGTTCCGGGCCTCTGCTGTTCAACGCTTCACGAAGGCAGCGGCATGACCAGGCGGATGCGGGTGCCGTCGGGCAGCACCGCCCACCGGCCGTCGGCGTTCTCCTCGAACCGCGGGCTGATCGGCTCCAGCGGCTCCGGGGGTGATCCCTCCAGCGCCGACGAGACGTCGGGGAAGGGCTGCAGCTGACCCAGGGTGTGCGAGGTGGGCGGCAGCATCGGCCGGCTCCCGGCGGTCATCTCGGCCAGCGCCGAGGACGGCGTCAGCCAGGACGCCTCGTCCGCCTCGCCGGAGACGTCGCGCGCCTCCTGGCCGACGGGCAGCGCCGCCGCGAAGAACTTGGTGTCGTAGCGCCGGGGCTCGACCGGCGGGGTGATCCAGTGCGCGAAGGGGCGGAGCAGGTCCGAGCGGAGCACCAGCCCGCGGCCGGCGAGCAGCTCGGCGAGCGACAGGTCGCGGGAGAGCAGGGCCTGCCGCTGCTCCTCCCAGTCGTCGCCGGAGACGTCCGGCACGACCGAGCCGTCGGGCAGGCCGGCCAGCAGGACGCCCGCCTCCTCGAAGGTCTCCCGGACGGCGGCGCAGACGAGCTCGCGGGCGGTCCGCTCGTCGCAGCCGAAGGCAGCCGCCCAGTCCGCCGGGGAGGGACCGGCCCAGCCGATCTCGGTGTCGCCGTCCCGCGGGTCCACGCCGCCGCCGGGGTAGGCGGTCATCCCGCCCGCGAACGGCATCCCCTTGGTGCGCCGCAGCAGGTAGACCTCCAGCCCGTGCTCGCCGTCGCGCAGCAGCAGCACCGTGGCCGCCTGCTTCGGCTCGGCCGGAGCGCCGCCCGCGGCGGTGCTCACCGGAGTTCGACGGTGAGCTCGACCTCGACCGGGGCGCCGAGCGGGAGCTCGGCCACACCGACGGCGCTGCGGGCGTGCTGGCCCGCCTCGCCGAAGATCCGCCCGAGCAGCTCGCTGGCGCCGTTGACCACCCGCGGCTGACCGGTGAAGCCCTCGACGCTGGCCACGTAGCCGACCACCCGGACGATGCGGGCGACCGAGTCCAGCCCCACCAGCTCGTCGATCGCGGCGAGCGCGTTGAGGGCGCACAGCTTGGCGTCGGCCGCCGCCGCCTCGACGTCGACCGAGCCGCCGACCTTGCCGGTGCGGCGCAGTCCGCCGTCGGCAAAGGGCAGCTGCCCGGAGGTGAACACCAGCGAGCCGGCGCGCACGGCGGGCACGTAGGCAGCCACCGGCGAGGCGACCGCCGGCAACCGGATGCCCAGCTCGGCGAGCCGGGCGTGCCAGCTCTGCGCCGGAGCGGCGGGGGTGGTCATGCGGGGCGCTTGAGGTAGGCGACCAGCTGCTCGGCGCCGGACGGGCCGGGCAGCACGGTCACCAGCTCCCACCCGTCGACACCCCAGGAATCGAGGATGGCCTTGGTGTTGTGGACGAGCAGCGGGATGGTCGCGTACTCCCACTTCTGGCGCGCGGTGTCGCTCATGGGCGCGACGCTACTGCAGTCGCCGGATGCGATGACCGTCACGCCGTCCGCCGCGGGGGGGCCGACCCGCTCGCCGGCTCATACGCTGGGCGGGTGAGCCCCGATCCCTCCTCCCCGCGCCTGCACGTGGTCACCGGCAAGGGCGGGACGGGCAAGACCACCGTCGCGGCCGCACTGGCCCTGGCGCTCGCGGCCGACGGCCGTTCGGTGCTCCTGGTGGAGACCGAGGGCCGGCAGGGCATCGCGCAGCTCTTCGACACCCCACCGCTGCCCTACGAGGAGCGGCGGGTGGCCGTGGCCCGCGGCGGCGGCGAGGTCAAGGCGCTGGCGATCGACGTCGAGGAAGCGCTCCTGGACTACCTGGACATGTTCTACAACCTCCGCCGGGCCGGCCGGGCGCTGCGCAAGATGGGCGCGATCGACTTCGCCACCGCCATCGCCCCGGGCCTGCGCGACGTGCTGATCACCGGGAAGATCAAGGAGGCGGTCACCCGCCGGCACGACGGCCGCCAGGTCTACGACGCCGTCGTCGTCGACGCGCCGCCCACCGGCCGGATCACCCGCTTCCTGGGCGTCACCGGCGAGATGTCGCAGCTGGCGCGTTCGGGCCCCATCAAGACCCAGAGCGACGGCGTCATGGCCGTCCTCCGCTCGCCGCAGACGGCGGTCCACCTGGTGACGCTGCTGGAGGACATGCCCGTGCAGGAGACCGCGGACGCGATCGCGGAGCTGACGGCGGCCGGGATGCCGATCGGCTCGGTGGTCGTCAACATGGCGGCCGAGCCGGTGCTGCCCGAGGCCGCGCTCGCCCGCGCCGCCACCGGGGAGCTGACCGGCGCCGACCTCGCCCCGGCGCTCGGCGCCGCCCACCTGACCGGCGCGGAGCAGATCGCCGACGCCCTGGCCGCCGAGGTGGTCGAGCACGCCCAGCGGTGGGCCGCGCAGGACGCGCTGCGGGCGGAGGTGGAGGCGCTGGGCCGCCCGACGCTCGAGCTGCCGCTGCTGCCCGGCCCCGTGGACGTCGGCTGCCTCTTCGAGCTGGCCGGCCGGCTCGAGGACCACCTGAGCCCGGCCACCGGGGACGTGACCCGCTGATGGCCGCCGACACCCCTCCGCGGGCGCAGCGCCAGGCGCCCGCCATGGACCTGCAGCGGCTCATCACCGACCCGGACACCCGCATCGTCGTGTGCTGCGGCGCCGGCGGCGTCGGCAAGACGACCAGCTCCGCGGCGCTCGCCCTGGCCGCCGCGGAGGCCGGCCGCACCGTCGTCGTCCTCACCATCGACCCGGCCCGGCGGCTGGCCCAGTCCCTCGGCCTGGAGGAGCTGGACAACGAGCCGCGGCGGGTGGACGTCCCGGGGGCCCCGGGCGAGCTGCACGCGATGATGCTGGACATGAAGCGGACGTTCGACGACGTCGTGTCCGCGCACTCCACGCCCGAGCGGGCCCAGCAGATCCTGGAGAACCCCTTCTACCAGGCGCTGTCCTCGTCCTTCTCCGGGACGCAGGAGTACATGGCGATGGAGAAGCTGGGCCAGCTCCGGGCCAGCGACCAGTGGGACCTGATCATCGTCGACACGCCGCCGTCGAGGTCCGCGCTGGACTTCCTGGACGCCCCCAACCGCATGGGTCGGTTCCTCGACGGCACGATGATCCGGCTGCTGGCCGCGCCCAGCCGGGCGGGCTTCAAGTTCGCCAGCGCCGGGTTCCTGCTGTTCAGCCGGATCGTCAGCAAGATCCTGGGCGGTCAGCTGCTCCGGGACATCTCCGCCTTCGTGGCGGCGCTGGACACCATGTTCGGCGGCTTCCGCGAGCGCGCGACGGCGACCTACGAGCTGCTGCGGCGCCCGGGCACCTGGTTCGTCGTGGTGGCCGCGCCGGAGCCCGACGCGCTGCGCGAGGCGTCCTACTTCGTCGACCGGCTGTCCGCCGAGGGCATGCCCCTGGCCGGCCTGGTGGTCAACCGCACGCACCCGCCGGCGACGACGGCGCTGTCGGCCACCCGCGCCGAGGGAGCCGCGGAGGCGGTGGCCGAGTCCGGGGGCGCGTCCGCGGAGCTGGCCGCCGCGGCCCTGCGCGTGCACGCCGGCCGGATGCAGGTCGCCGCGCGCGAACAGCACCTGGCCGACCGGTTCACCAGCGCTCACCCCGAGGTCGCCGTCCGCACCGTTCCGGCCGCCGCGGGCGACGTCCACGACCTGGACGGGCTCCGCGTCATGGCCGGGGCGCTCACCGGACCCGACGCCGACACGCCGACCGGAATTCCCCGGACGCGGATCCTGCCCGCGCGCCGCGGCTGAGCGGGGCTCGCAGCGCGTCGCGCGTAATACCCTGGCCGTGATGTCGGAGAATGCGCGCGTCCGGACCCGCCTGCTCGCCAAGCTCGCCGCGACCATCGTGGTCGCAGGCATGCTCCTGGCAGGTCTCCTGCTGCCCTGGATCGGGGGCACCGGCGTCGTCGCCCGCAACAGCGCGACGATGCTGGACGCCCTGCCGGTCGAGCTCACCGACGAGACGCCCCCCGGCCCGACCCGCATGCTCGCGGCCGACGGCTCGCTGATCACGAACTTCTACGAGCAGAACCGGACGCCGGTCCCCTCCGACCAGATCGCCGACGTCATGAAGCAGGCGCTGGTCGACATCGAGGACTCACGCTTCTACGACCACAACGGCCTCGACGTCCAGGGCACCATGCGCGCCCTGGTGACGAACCTGGCTGCGGGCACCGTGCGCGAGGGCGGTTCGACGCTGACCCAGCAGCTGGTCAAGCAGACCCTGCTCGAGACCGCGGACACCCAGGCCGAGCGGGACGCGGCGGTCGAGCAGGACGGCGTCGAGGGTGTGGCCCGCAAGCTGCGCGAGGCCCGCCTGGCGATGGCGCTCGAGGAGGTCTACGAGAAGGACGAGATCCTCACCCGCTACCTCAACCTCGTCTACTTCGGCCAGGGGGCCTACGGAGTCCAGGCCGCGGCGCAGCGGTATTTCAGCGTGAACGCGGCGGACCTCACGCTGCCGCAGGCGGCGATGCTGGCCGGCCTGGTGCAGAGCCCGTTCTACGACGAGCCGATCAACAACCCGGAGAACGCGCAGATCCGCCGCAACCAGGTGCTGCAGCGGATGCTCGACCTCGAACACATCTCCGAGCAGGAGTTCACCGAGGTCTCGGCCCAGCCGGTGCAGATCGCGCCCGGTCTGGCGCCGGCCAACGGCTGCATCGACGCCGCGATCGGCGGCTTCTTCTGCGCCTACGCCATGCAGCACCTCACCGGTTCGCTGGGGCTGTCGCAGCATGACATCGACCGCGGCGGCTACACCATCCAGACGACGCTGAACCCTGAGCTCCAGGCGAACGGCGACCAGGCGGTGCTCGACTCGCTGCCGATGGGTGACGGCCTCGCCGGCATGTTCACCGCGATCGAGCCCGGCACCGGGCACGTGCTGGCGATGAGCGTGAACCGCCGGTACGGCTGCGACGGGCAGGAGTGCGAGTCCGTCGTCCTCAACGACGCGGCGAGCAAGGGCGCCGGATCGACGTACAAGACGTTCACCGCCGCCGCTGCGCTCGAGGCGGGCATCGAGGCCGGCACCACGATCACGACGCCCGGTGACCGCTACACCTCGCGGGTCTACCGCGGCCCTGCATGCGGCGCCGCGAACCGCAACGGCACCAACGAGCGCGGCATGTACTGCGTCGAGAACGTCGGCGACTACCCGGACACCCTCGACATGGTCGGTGCGCTGGTCCGCTCGTCGAACACCTACTTCCTCGCCCTGGAGGACCGGCTCGGGAGCGTGGAGGGCCCCGTGCGCATGGCCGAACGACTGGGCATGAACTTCGACCGGCCCACCCAGAACTCGGCGGACGAGATCATCGAGGGGAACCTGGGCTCGTTCACCCTCGGTCCGGAGGCGACCAGCCCGCTGGACCTGGCCAACGCCTACGCCACGCTCGGTGCCGAGGGCACCCGGTGCACGCCCCTGCCGGTGGTGCAGGTGCTCGACCCCGCGGGCGAGCCGTTGACCGACGCCGACGGGGAGCCGGTGGTCACGGGCGACAACTGCACCCCGAACGCCGTGTCCCCGGCGATCGCCAACACGCTGAGCCAGATCCTGATCGGCGACATCTCCTCGCCGGCGGGCACCGGGACCCGGGCGGCGATCGCCGGCCACGAGATCGCCGGCAAGACCGGAACCGCCCAGGAGAACCAGTCGGTCGCCTTCGTGGGCTTCATGCCCGAGTACGCGGCCAGCGTGATGGTGTTCAACCCCAAGGAGAAGCAGACGGTCCGGGGCTTCGGTGGCAACATCCCGGCGACCATCTGGCGGAACGCGATGGCGCCCTTCCTGGCCGACAAGCCGACGTCCGCCTTCCCGCCGGCCGATCCGGACCTGCTGACCGGCGGCCGGCCCGCGCCGCGACCGGCCCCGAGGCCCGCCCCTGCACCGGCTCCGTCCCCCGATCCGGCACCGGCTCCCACGCCCACCCAGCCCAACCCGAACGCAACGCGATCGTCCGGCGGTTGGGCTTCGAGCCGCGCGAGGAGCTGGACACAGCCCGCGACGCCGACGAG
>NZ_POQU01000089.1 GCF_002938425.1 Blastococcus atacamensis
GAGGAGAACTGTTGTCCAGATCCTCCCGGCGCCTCGTGTCCGTCCTGGCCGCAGCCACCGTCGTCTCCACCATTGCCGCCTGCGGCGGCGAGAACGAGGCCTCCGACGTCGGCATCACCGAGGACTCCATCAAGATCGGTGCGCACTACCCGCTCACCGGTGTGGCCGCCCCCGGCTACAGCGAGATCCCCACCGGCGTGCAGGCGTACTTCGACTACGTCAACGAGAACGGCGGCGTCTACGACCGGCAGATCGAGTACATCTACCGCGACGACGCGTACAACCCGACCAACACCAGCACGGTGGTCAACCAGCTGGTGCTCGAGGACGAGGTCTTCGCCGTCGTCGGCGGCCTCGGCACCCCGACGCACAGCGCGGTCCTCGACTTCCTGAACGCCGAGGGCGTCCCGGAC
The DNA here is from genome assembly GCF_002938425.1 of Blastococcus atacamensis. Classification (GTDB taxonomy): domain Bacteria; phylum Actinomycetota; class Actinomycetes; order Mycobacteriales; family Geodermatophilaceae; genus Blastococcus; species Blastococcus atacamensis. The sequence continues at coordinate 414 of NZ_POQU01000089.1, forward strand.
CTCTTCGTCTCCTCGGGCTCCCTGCTGTGGGGCGAGGACCCGGAGACCAACCCGTACACCTTCGGCTGGCAGACCGACTACGAGAGCGAGGGGAAGATCATCGGCGAGTACATCGCCAACGAGTTCCCGGACGCCAAGGTCGGGCTCTTCCTCCAGGACGACGACTTCGGTGAGGACGGCGAGGCCGGGATCCGGGAGTACATCGACGACCAGATCGTGGCCGCCGAGCGCTACACCCCGGGCAACACCAACGTCGGCCCGCAGATCGCGGCGCTGCAGGCGGCCGGCGCCGACTTCGTCGTCGGCTTCAACGTGCCCAGCTACACGGCGCTCTCGCAGCTGACCGCCCTGCAGCTGGGCTACACGCCGCAGTGGTTCTACTCCAACGTGGGCTCGGACCCGAACCTCGTCGGTTCGCTGCTGAACCGCTTCTCCGAGGGCAAGGTGAGCGACGCGAGCCTGCTCGACGGCGCGCTGACCACCGGCTACCTGCCGACGGTGGACATGACGGACAACCCGTGGATCCAGCAGTTCCAGGAGATCTGGGACGCCCACGGCGGTGACGGTGAGCTGACCAACTACCGGGTCTACGGCATGGCGATGGCCTACACCACGATCCAGGCGCTGCAGGCGGCCGGCCAGAACCCGACCCGTGACGGTCTGGTCGAGGCCATCGAGCAGGTCGGCGCCGACTGGGAGGGTCCGGTGTTCGCGCCGTTCCGCTACTCCGAGGAGAGCCACATGGGCACCGGCGGCATGACGATCGAGCGGATCGTGGGCACCGGCTCCGAGGAGGTCCAGCCGATCCGCACGACCGACATCAACGGTGGCGAGATCGAGGAGTTCGACGGCGAGGCGGCCACCCCGCCGGAGAACGGCATCCCGGACGAGGAGGCGTACGAGGGCTGATCGAAGGACCCCTCGCCCCCCACCGCTCGCACGCTCGCGGCGGGACCCTGCGAGGGAGCCGTTCCAGCACCTTCGGCGCGGGCCGTCGGTCTCCTCCGGGAGCCGGCGGCCCGCTGTCGTGCGTCCGGGCACCGAACACTTCACCGTCGAAGTGTGTCCCCGGACGAGCCGGGTAGGAGCGCCGCGGAACGCGTCCGGGTGGGCGCACGACGGAGGAGTACAGACATGGGCACCGGTCCGGTACGCGAAGCACGCACGATCCGCCGCGCGGTCGTCACCGGCGGAGCGGGGTTCCTCGGCTCCCACCTGTGCGAGCAGCTCCTGGAGCGCGGGGTCGAGGTGGTCTGCCTCGACAACTTCCTCACCGGCTCCCCCGAGAACGTCGTGCACCTCATGGAGCACCCGGGGTTCCGGCTGGTGCGCTGCGACGTCACCGACTTCGTGCACGTGCCCGGCCCGGTCGACCTCGTGCTCCACTTCGCCTCGCCGGCCAGCCCCATCGACTACCTGAAGATGCCGATCGAGACGCTGAAGGTGGGTAGCCTCGGCACCCTGCACACCCTGGGACTCGCCCACGAGAAGGGCGCCCGCTACGTGCTCGCCTCCACGTCCGAGGTGTACGGCGACCCGCTGCAGCACCCGCAGACCGAGGAGTACTGGGGCAACGTCAACCCCGTCGGGCCCCGGGGCGTGTACGACGAGGCCAAGCGGTTCAGCGAGGCCATGACCACCGCCTACCGGACGTCGAAGGGCACCGACACCGGCATCGTGCGGATCTTCAACACCTACGGGCCGCGGATGCGCGCCGACGACGGCCGCGCGATCCCCGCCTTCGTCGGTCAGGCCCTGGACGGGCGCCCGCTCACCGTCGCCGGGGACGGGTCGCAGACGCGTTCCATCTGCTTCGTCGACGACACGGTGGCGGGCATCCTCGCGATGGCCTTCTCCGACCAGCCCGGCCCGATCAACATCGGCAATCCCGACGAGCTGTCGATGCTCCGGCTGGCCGAGTGGATCGTCGAGCTCACCGGCTCGTCCTCCCCGATCGACTACATCGACCTGCCGGTCGACGACCCGAAGGTCCGCCGCCCCGACACGACGCGCGCCCAGGAGCTGCTCGGCTGGCAGCCACGGGTGCGCTCGGAGGACGGCCTCCGCCGCACGGTGGAGTGGTTCACCGCGCAGCGCACCCGGGCGCAGGCGGTCTGAGCCGGATGTGACCAGTACCGACGCCGGCAGGTGTCGGGGGTCACACCGAGGGGCGCGCCCGCCCCTCTAATCTGGACGGCGCGGGCTCGGGGGGAGCCGCACCACCCCCGAGTCGAACCAGAGAGCGAGCATGGGCCGCCACGCCGATCCCGCAGGTCACCGCCGTCCGGTGCCCCCCGTCCTTCTCGCCGCCGGCCTGGCCGTGCTGCTGCTCCTCGGCGGCATCGTCTGGTGGGTCACCGGAAGCGGCTGCGGTGACCGCCGGACGGTCGACGTCACGGTCGCCCCGGAGCTGGCCGGCCTCACCGAGGACCTGCTGGCCGACGTCGCCGCGGACGAGGACGCCTGCGTCGATCCGGTCGTGACCGCGCAGGAGCCGCTGCAGACCTCCGGTGACCTGAGCGCGCTCGAGGCCGACGCGCTGCCCGACGTCTGGGTGCCCGACTCCTCCCTCTGGACGGCCCGCGCCGGGAAGGCGACGCTCGACCAGGCGGGATCGATGGCGCTCTCCCCCGTCGTCCTGGCCACGAGCCGCGCGGCGGCCGGCGAGCTGGGCTGGCTGGGCCTGGCCCCGACCTGGGGGCAGGCGGTCGGCAGCGGGCGCCCGCTCGCCGTGCCCGATCTCGCCGCGAGCGCGGAGGGCCTGTCGGCCCTCGCCGCGGTGCGGACCTCCCTGGGCGGTGACGAGGACGCCGACAACGCCGTCGTGCAGGCCGTGCTGGCCGCCGCCCGCAATGCCTCCCCCTCCCCCGCGGACGCCCTGACCGCCGGCACCGGGGGCAGCGCCCAGGCGCCGCTGGTGCCGATGAGCGAGCAGGAGGTCTACGCCGCCAACGACGCCGCCGCGGACTCCCGGCTCGTGGCCGTCTACCCGGCCGAGGGCACCCCGTCGCTGGACTACCCGGTGCTGCGTGTCGGGTCCCCCTCGGGCGAGGAAGACGAGGAGGAGGCGGTCGAGGCGGTCGTGCGCCGGCTGCTGTCCGAGGACGCCCAGGTCGCCGTGCGGGACGCGGGCTTCCGCGGCCCCGAGGGCAGCGCGCCGCCGCGCGCCGGGAAGGCCACGGGCATCGCCGAGGACGCCCCGGAGACCCTCTCGCTGGACCCGGCGGAGGTGCAGGGGCTGCTCGCCCGGCTCTCCAGCCTCGCGGCGCCGTCCCGGATCCTGGCGGTCTTCGACGTGTCGACGTCGATGGAGGCCCCCGTGGGCGACGGCACCCGGGCGACGCTGGCCCGCGACGCCGCGAAGAGCACGCTGTCACTGGTGCCCGGCAACTACGCGCTGGGCCTGTGGGCGTTCGCCTACGAGCTGGAGGGCGACCGCGACTGGGTGTCGCTGGTCCCCACGCGCGAGCTCGCCGCGGAGGTCGACGGCAGCACCCAGCGCGACGTCCTGGACGACCAGCTGGACACCATCCCCGGACGGCTGACCGCCGGTGGCACGGGGCTGTACGACACCACGCTGGCCGCGGTCCGGGCCGCGCGGGAGGACTACGACCCGACCGCGGTCAACAGCGTCCTGGTCCTCACCGACGGCACCAACGAGGACGATGCGGACGGCGTGACGCTGGAGGCCCTGCTGTCCACCCTGGCCGCCGAAGCCGACCCGGCGCGGCCGATCAAGGTGATCGGCGTGGCCCTGGGCCCGGACGCCGACCTCAGGGTGCTGGAGCGGATCGCCGAGGCCACCGGCGGTGCGGCGTACTCGGCCGTCGACGAGAGCGACCTGCAGACAGTGCTGTTCGACGCCCTCCGCCAGCGCGGCTGACCCCTCGGCGCGGTCAACAGCCGTCCTCCATGTTGGTCGGCGCGTGGCCGGGCAGACCCACCCCCGCGACGTGGCTCACCGTCGCTGCGCCGCTGGCGTAGTCGGCGGGCGAGGCGTCGTCCAGGGCCAGACCGATCGCGCCGCCGGAGCTGGTGATGATCACCCCGTTGGTGCCCTGCCCGAAGTCGAGGTCCAGCAGCTCGCTGATCTGGTGACCGGGGCGGGAGAACACCTCGCGCACCTCGGCCAGCGTGGAGCCGGCCCGCAGACCTCCGACCTCGGTGTACAGCGGAGCGCCACCCGCGTTGGAGAGTGCGAGCACCCGGCCCGTGGCAGAGTCGACGCTCGCGCCTACCGGGTCGCCGTCCCTGGCGTACCGGACGCAGGCCGCCTCCATGCCCTCGTACAGATTTCCCTCGTTCACGAAGCCGCGAGCGCTCAGGTCGTCGGCGGTGAGCGACAAGGTGAAGTCGCCGATCCCGTCGAACCGCACCGCGTAGGGATCCGTGGGCTTTGGGGTGGCCAGGACGATGTCGTAGATCGGGTCGCTGCGGCCGCCGAAGCTGGCGATCGAGTCAACGATCTCCCGGACGCCGGTGATCAGCAGGTTCAGCGCGGAGTACACCAGGCTCACGACCGTGGCGACGGTGGCGAGCACGACGGCCTTCGCGAAGAAGGTCACCGGCGAGTTCTTCCAGTAGGCCTGCATGAGGTTCGGCACGCACGTCCAGGCGTACCGGGTCAGGTCGCCGGCGAACGACGGGAGTTCGCCGCTGAACTCCCCCGCGTTCAGCGAGCAGGCCGCGAACGCCGCCTGGTAGTCGTCGCCCACGGCGGTGTCGGCGCCGCTCCGGATCGCGGCCATGATCTCGTCCCAGGCGTTCGTCGCGGCCTTGCCGGCTGTCTGCGACGCCGCCGAGGCCACCGCCGCGTACGTCTCGACCCCGAACTGCAGAGCGCTCAGCGCCCAGCCGAAGAAGCTCACCTCGGCCAGCACCGTGCCGGAACTGCCCGGGGTGACGACGAGGGTGAGCGTGTCCCCGCCGCTGATCACCCGGACCGACATCCCGCGCGGGGCCGAGACCGCGGCGGCCCCGGTGGAGAACGCGTGGTTGAGCGCCTCGAGCGACACCGACGGGTCGGAGGACTCGGCAACCTTCCACCCGCTGGGATAGGTCACCTGGGTGAACGTGCGCCGGTTGTTGGCGATCCTCATGATCCGCTGACCGCGCTCGACCCCGACGCACCACTTCACGCTGTCGCCAGCGTCCGACGCCACCTCGGTCCCGTCCGCGCGGGCCGCATCTTCGTCGCCGCAGCGCGGCTGCTCGACGCCGGCGCGACCGGACAGGAAGCCGACGGCGTCGTCCTTGCGGTCGGCCGCCCACTTCTTCACGTCGATCTTCCCGAGGAAGCCCCACGAGAAGTGGTCGGTGGACGCGGTGATCGTGGCGTCGCCGGGGGTGTACTCGGCCGGCAGCCAGCGCCAGCCGCCCTCGCCGTCCTCCCAGACGACCACGGGGAAGAAGTCCGCGTCGACGGCGTCCTCCGGGACGGGGAAGGAGACGGTGGCCGGCTGCGAGAGAGCGCCGCCGTCCAGCTCGACCACCGCCGCGGAGTCGCCGGCCGCGACGAGGTGGGCCGGGAGTTCCCCGGCCGGTACGTCCCGCGCCTCGACCTGGAGCGTGCTGCCCGCGGGAACGCCGTCAGCGGGGACCGTGACGCGGATGCCGCCGACCTGGACGGTGGTGGGCTCGCCCGCCGTCGCCCGGGCCGCTGCCACCTCCTCCCGCTCCACCTCCGGCGCGGCTTGCGTGCACCCGGCCAGCAGGACCGCGTTGAGCAACGCGGTCGCGACCCGGAGCGCGTATCGATTCCCTGCGTCCACCATCCACCCCGTGCCGTCCCCGGGCGACGGGGTCGCGGGCAGGCTAGTGACCGGAGGCGTTCCGCGGAAGGTGGGCATGTGCGACCAGGCCGTCGAGCGCGTCCACGACCTCGTCGACCGTGATGCGAGCCAGGGCCGGGTCGAGCGTTGTGCCCCACGGGTCGCCGGTGCCGCCGTGGACCGAGCCGTGCCACAGCACCACGTGCTGGGGGCGCGGCGGCGGACCCCACAGGGCGGGCGAGACGGGGCCGAACAGCACCACCGAGGGGCGCCGGTACGCGGTCGCGAGGTGGGCCACCCCGGTGTCGCCGCAGACGACGACGCGGGCCGCGGCCACCACGGCGGCGAGCTCCATCGACGTCGTCCGCCCGGCCAGCACCGCGTCCTCGCCGAGCCCTGCGGCCGAGGCGACCGACCGCGCCAGCTCCACCTCGCCCGGACCGCCGGTGATCCGCACGTCGGAGCCCGCGTCGGCGAGGTGGCGGGCGACGGCGGCGAACCGGTCCGCGGGCCAGCGTCGCCCGGGATAGGCGGCCCCGGGGTGGACGACGGCGACGTCGCGCACCGGGGGCGGCACGGCCGGGACGGCGAGGTCGAGCGCGTCGGGATCGGCGTCGACCCCCAGCCCCTCGGAGACCAGCCGGCACCATCGGCGGACCTCGTGCTCGTCGGCGTACCAGGTGGGCCCGGGGTAGCCGGGGCTGTCGAAGGTGAGCAGCCGTCCGGGACGCAGGTCGGCGACCACCGCGTGCGAGGCCGGGCCCTTGCCGTGCAGGTCCACGGCGAGCTCCGGTGGCGGACCGGTCCAGTCCAGCGGCTCCAGCTCGCGGGCGGGCAGCACCTCGTCGACGGCGTCGATCAGCCGGGCGAGGGGCTCCAGCGCGGTCGTCGTCGCCAGGACCAGCCGGTGGTCGGGCACGGCGGCCCGGACCGCCCGGATCGCGGGGACGCCGGTGAGCAGGTCCCCGAGCCCCAGCGGCCGCAGCAGAAGGACCCTCCTGCCCCCCACCGCTCGCGCGCTCGCGGCGGGACCCTGCAGGAGGGCCGCGTCGGGGTCGGCGGGGTCCGTCATCACGTCCGGGAGCGCTCGACCAGCGCCGTCGTCGAGTGGCCGTCCAGGTAGGGCAGGACGACGGCCTGACCGCCCCAGGTACGCAGCACCTCGGCCTCGGGCAGATCCGCGCCCGCGTAGTCGCCGCCCTTGGCCCACACGTCGGGGCGCAGCCGCTCGAGCACCGCCGAGGGGGTGTCCTCGTCGAACACGACGACGGCGTCGACGAACTCCAGCGCCTCGAGCACCCGGGCCCGGTCCGGCGCGCTGACCAGCGGCCGCGAGGGGCCCTTGAGCCGGCGCACCGAGTCGTCGGAGTTGATGCAGACCACGAGGCAGTCGCCCAGCCCTCGGGCGGCCCGCAGGGTGGCGACGTGGCCGGGGTGCAGCAGGTCGAAGCAGCCACCGGTGGCGACGACGGTGCCGCTGGCGGCGCGCACCCGGGCGAGAACCCCGTCGACGCCGGGCTCGGCCGTACCGTCGGGAACGTGGTCCTCGACGTCCCAGGCGGTGGCGCCACCGCGGGCGACGAACGCCGACGCGAAGGCGACCGCCGCCGCGACCGCCTCGCCGGTGACCGCGCCGTCGGCGAGGGCCAGGGCGGCCGACGCCGCGAACGAGTCGCCGGCGCCGCACGGATCGCCACCGGTCACCGCGGCGGCGGGCACCACCATCGGCGCTCCGGAGCCGTAGGAGAGCAGGGCACCGCGGGCGCCCATGGTCACCGCGACCGCGCCGACACCCCACTCCCCGATGAGGGCCTCGGCCCGGGCGCCGACCGCGGCCAGTCCGCCGCCGTCCACGCCGGGGACCACGCGAGCGGCCTCGGCGGCGTTCGGCGTCACCAGCCGGACCCCGCGCACCGGGTCGGCACCGCGCGGGTGCGGATCCCACACGACCGGGCCCCGGGCCGTTGCCAGCGCGGCCCGCACGTCGGCGGCCGCCGTCGTCCCACGGCCGTAGTCGGCCACCAGCACGGCGGCGGCGTTCCGGATCGCTTCGGCGGCCTCGGCGGGCAGCGCGCCCAGCGTGGCCACCGGCGCGCCGCTGTCCAGCCGGGCCACGGAGTGGTCGCCCACCCGCACCCGCTGCTTGACCGCGGTGCCCCCGGAGGCGGGGATCTCGATCAGCCGCACCCGGCCGGCGAGCAGGGCGCGCAGCCGGTCGGCGCCGTCGTCGCGATCCAGCGGCGCCACGAGCACGACCTCGCGGGAGCCCGCCGCGGCGGCGATGACGGCGGCCAGCGCCGCGCCGCCGGGGCGCTCCCGCCGCTCGATGTCCTCGACCACCGGCACCGGCGCGTCGGGGGTCAGCCGGGAAGCGCTCCCGACCAGGTCGACGTCGAGCAGCGCGTCACCGACGACGACCAGCGGCCGGCCGCTCACTCGGCCACCTGGAACGAGGGGCCGGGCACGCGGGCGGGCTCGGCGAGCACCGCCTCGTCGAACGCGGCGCAGAGCAGGTGCAGCGCGACGAGGTGGCACTCCTGCACGGTCGCGGTCCACGGGGAGTCGATGCACACGGCGTCGTCGGCCACGGCCGCGAGCGGGTTCGGCGCCGGGCCGGTCATCGCCAGCACGGTGATCCCGCACTCGCGGGCGCGCCTCGCCGCGGCCACGGCGTTGGGCGAGCGGCCCGAGGTGGAGAGCAGCACGAGGACGTCGCCGGGGCGGCCGTGCGCCTCGACCTGCCGGGCGAACAGCTCGTCGGCCGGGTAGTCGTTGGCGATCGCGGTGAGCGAGGAGGTCTCCGCGGTCAGGCAGATCGCGGAGAACGGCGGCCGGTCGGCCCGGTAGCGGCCGACCAGCTCGGCGGTGAGGTGCTGGGCCTGGGCCGCGCTCCCGCCGTTGCCCGCCGCCAGCAGCCGGCCGCGGTTCTCGCCGCACAACGTGTCGGCGACCAGCCGGCCCCACCGGTCCAGCGCGGGCAGCTGGGCGTTCAGCGAGCCCAGCGCCGCGGTCAGCGAGGCCACGTGGTCGGCGCCGGTGAGGTGCGTGCAGGTGTCCGGCGCGGGCACGTCGCGAGCACCTGCCCCCGGCGCCGGGTCCTGCGCCACGTTCTCGCGGAAGGAGTGCGGGGGGATGCTCATCGTGCGACCTCCACGGAACGGCGGCGGGCCAGGACCTGCCGGTAGACGGTCTCGGTGTCGGCGACGACCCGGCTCCAGCGGTAGCGGGTGCGCGCCCGCTGCACGCCGGCCGCGCCGTAGGCGGCGCGTCGGTCGTCGTCGGCCAGCAGGGCGGCGAGGGCCTCGCCGAGCCGGCCGGGGTCGCGCGGCGGCACGAGGTCGCCGGTGACGCCGTCGGCGACGGAGTCCTGCAGGCCGCCGACGGCGGTGGCGACGACGGGCCGCCCGCAGGCCATGGCCTCCAGCGGGGTGATGCCGAAGGGTTCGTACCAGGGCACCGCGAGGACGACGTCGGACGAGCGGATCCAGGCCGGCACGTCGGCGCGGGCGACGGCGCCGGTGAACACCAGGCGGTCGGCGACCCCGGCCTCGGCGGCCACGGCGCGCAGCCGGCGGACCTCCGGGTCGCCGTCCAGCTCGGCCACCGGCGGACCGCCGACGACGACGAGCTCGGCGTCGGGGACCGCCCGCAGGGCACGCACGGCGTCGTCCTGCCCCTTGCGCTCGACGATCCGGCCGAGCACGAGCAGCCGCTTGCGCTCGCCGCGCGGTGCGGCCGGGCCGTTCGGCGTGAACACGGCGGTGTCGACCCCGCACGGCACGATCGAGACGCGGTCGGTGGTCAGACCCAGGCGGCGCAGCTCGAACACCTCGTCGGAGCAGGTGGCCACCACGTGGCTCACGTCGCGGCACAGCCCGCGTTCGAGGTCGATGCGCTCGGCGGGCGAGGTGTCGGCGTCGCCCTGGTGCCGCCGCTTCACTGAGCCCAGCGCGTGGAAGGTCTGCAGCACCGGCACCGGTCGCAACAGGCTGGCCGCGGCCTCCACCGAGGCCAGACCGCTCATCCAGAAGTGCGCGTGCACGACGTCGGGAGGTGTGGCGGTCCAGCCGCGCCGGAGCACCCGCGCGAAGGCGGGCATGTGCTGGAGCAGCTCGTCCTTGGGCAGCGCCTCGGCGGGGCCGGCGGTCACGTGGACGACGTTGTAGCCGCCGTCCTGCACCACGACCCGTTCCGGCAGCGTGGCGTCGTCGCGGCGGGTGTGCACCGTGACCTCGTGCCCGCGTTCGGCAAGGCCGGCGGCCAGGGCGGCGACGTGCACGTTCTGCCCGCCGGCGTCGACTCCGCCGATCGCGGCGAGCGGGCTGGCGTGCTCGGACACCAGGTCGATCTTGAGCCGGTACGTGCCCGGCTGCTCGGTTCTCATCGGGTGACCTCCTCCAGGAGCGCATCCCAGTCGCGCAGGAAGCGGTCGAGTCCGTAGCGCTCCAGGGCCGCGGCGCGAGCGGCCTTGCCCGCCAGCCGGGCGGCGTCCTCGTCGTGCACGAACTCCCGGACGGCGGTCCACAGCCGCTCGGGGCGGGTGGAGAGGACGCCGGCCTCGGCGGGGACCGCCTCCACCACCTCGGTGGTGGCCAGGCCGACCACCGGCAGGCCCAGGTGCATGGCCTCCAGCAGCGAGAGCCCGAGCGAGGTCCAGCGCACCGGGTGCACGTACACCCGGCGGCGGGCCAGCTCGGCGTGCATGGCGGCCTGCGGCGGGTCGTCGAACAGCGTGACGCGCGCCGGGTCCAGGCCGTACTGCTCGTGCAGCCCGGTCAGCCCCATGCCGAAGACGTCGACCGGGGCCGCCTGCGCCAGCCCGGGCAGCAGGTCGGCGCCGACTGTCCGCCCGCGGCGCACCGGCTCGTTCGTGACCACGGCGGCATGCGGCAGCTCACCGGTGTACCGCTCCCCCGGGTCGACGATGCCGTGCTCGATCACCGTCGTCGGCGCGCGTCCGTTGTCGTAGAACAGCTGGTTGAAGTACGTGACGTGCGCGATCGGGATGTCGGCCTGGTCGGCCATCGGGTGCCGGGTGTGCGGAACCGGTCCGTCGCCGGGCTCCAGGCCCGGGGCGTTGTGCTCCAGGAAGACGGCGGGCAGGTCGCGGCCGGGCTCGCGCCCCAGCCACTCGCGGACCAGCTCCAGGTCGCGCCGGCGCTGGAGCACGACGACGTCGACGTCCTCGGCCCGTAGCTGCTCCGGCGTCACCTCGCGCGCCGACGCCGGCCAGTCCCAGGTGCGGGCCCGACCCAGGCCGTCCGGGCCTCGATCGGGCACCACGGGCAGCAGGTACTCGTGCCGCCCCTGGACGAACGCCGTCGTCCACGACCCGTGCACGTGCCACAGCAGGATCTTCACGCGCTCACCAGCTTCTCGACGGCCGCCACCACGTCGTGCGCGGTGACCGAGTTCAGGCAGGGATGGCCGGGCACCGGGCACTCGCGGGCCCGGGTGTTCCGGCAGGGGGCCGACTGGTCGCCGAGCAGCACGGTCGGCACGCCGTAGGGCGCCCACCGCGTGGCCGGCACCACCGGCGAGAAGAGCGAGACGACCGGCGTCCCCACCGCGGCGGCGAGGTGCGCCGGGCCGGTGTTGCCGACGACGACGGCCGCCGCGCCGTCGAGCAGCGCGGCCATCTCCGCCAACGAGGTCGCCCCCCCGAGGTCGACGCCCCGGGTGCCGGCGACGACGGCGGTGAGCTCCCGCTCGGCCGGCCCGCCGGTGACCAGCACGCGGTGGCCGGCGTCGGCGAGCGCCTCGACGGCCTCCGTGCACCGCTGCGTGGGCCAGGCCCGGGCGGGCACCGAGGCGCCGGGGTGCAGGACGACGTAACCCGGGTCGTGCGCGGCCGCGGGCAGGGGCCGCCGCACGGAGAGTCGCCCGTCGTCGCCGTCGGGCAGCTGGAACCCCGCGGCCCGGGCGAGCGAGAGCGCCCGCTCGGGTTCGGGGAGGTCGTCGTCCACCGAGTGCCGCACGTCGAGCAGCGAACCGGGGTAGTCGACGCTGATCGCCGAGATCCGCGGCACCCCCGCGGCGCGCAGCAGCAGGGCCAGGGGCAGGGGCGACTGGTGGAACGACGTGGAGATCACCGCCTCGGCGGGCGCCAGGTCCCGCACGCGCTCGGTGAGCGCGGCGAGGTCGTCGGCGCCGACCGGCGGCGGGTCCCCGAGGATCCAGGGGCAGGACCAGGTCCAGACGTCGTCGACGCCGGGGAGCAGGCCGGCCGCGGCGGCACCCGCCGGGCCGGCGAGGAACACCACCCGGTCGGCGCCGTTGGCCACGGCGCGCACCAGCGGGCCCTGGAGGAGCACGTCGCCGGCGTTGTCGAGCCGGGCGACGAGCACCGTCCGCGTCACCAGGAGCCGTCCAGCACCGCATCGACGGCCTCGGGCAGGGTCGCCAGCGCCAGGGGTGCGGCGTCGATCTCGGCCTTCCGGGTGACCGGTGTGGGCACCATGATCCCGACCGCTCCCGCGGCGGCGGCCGCTTCGACGTCGGCCCCGATGTCGCCGATGACGACGCAGCGCGCCGGGTCCACGTCCAACGCCTCGCAGGCGGCCTTCACCATCCCCGGGGCCGGCTTGCGGCAGGCGCAGCCGTCCTCGGGACCGTGCGGGCAGAACTGGACGGTGTCGAACGGTCCGAGCAGCTCCTCGAGCCGCGTCATGCAGGCGTCGACCTGCTCGCGGGTGATGAGCCCGCGGGCGACGCCGGACTGGTTGCTCACCACACCTATCCGTACCCCACGGGCACGGAGCCGGTCCAGCGCGTCCTTGGCGCCGTCGACCGGACGCACCCACTCCGGGTCGCCGTTGTAGGGGTAGTCGTGCACGAGGGTGCCGTCGCGGTCGAAGAGCACCAGGTCGGGCAGCCCCCGCCACCTGCGCACGCCCACGTGCTGCACGACCCCGCGCAGCCAGTGCCAGGTGGCCAGCGGTGGGATGAGCGCGCTGGTGGTGAGCATCGTGCTCACCTCGGCGCGGTCGCGCGGCCCCGGGGCGATCCGCCGCCACGCGAACTCCGCGGTGCCGGCGGCCCAGCCGGCGGCCGCGGCCAGCGCGGCCCGCCGCTTCCCCGCGACGGCGAGGCCGAGGGCGGCCAGCGCCGCCGCGGTGACGGCCGTGTGCTGCGGCCGGCGGCCCAGTGCGGCGTCGGCGCGGTCGCGCCAGTCGGGTCCGTGCAGCCGGCGCATGAGGACGTCGTCGGCGTTGCCGGCCTGCACGCGCACGCTGACCCAGCGGTCGGCCGGGCGCACCGGGTGGGTGATCCACCGCTCGCCGCGCACCAGCCGCGACCCGGTGTCCATGACCCGCAGCGCGAGGTCCGAGTCCTCCCGGAAGGCCCGGGGGAAGCGCTCGTCGAAGCCGCCGACCGCAGCCAGTGCGGCGCGGCGGTAGGCGAGGTCGGCGGTGATCCAGCTGGAGGTGGCCAGGCCGGCGGTGCCGCGCTCCCAGTCGGTGGGGCGCCGGTCCTCGGGCAGCGGGACCCGCACCCGGCCCTGGCTGCCGGCCACGTCCGGGGCCAGCCCCGTCAGGTCCTGCGCGAGGCGCTCGTACCAGTCGGGATCGGTCACGACGTCGTCGTCGAGGAAGGCGATCCACTGGGTGCGTGCGGTCCGCCAGCCCAGATTGCGGGCCCGGGCCGGTCCACCGCCACCGGTGCGGACGACGCGGACCGGCGGCAGCCCCGGGCGCTCGGGGCGCAGCGGCTCCCCGGTCGGGCGGTCGTCGACCAGGATGAGCTCGGCGGGCCGCGGCCCGGGAGCGGCGGCGAGCGCGTCGAGCAGCACGTCGAGCGAGGGCCGCCCGATCGTGGGCACCACCACCGTCACCTGCTCGAGCATGATCGGCTCGTGCCCGATCTCGGGGCGGCGAAACACTACGGGCTTGAAGTGTCCCGGTGCCCGGGTGGTCGAGAGGTGGACGTCCTCAGCGACGTTCGCGGGTGGCGGCCGAGACGCGCGCCAGCGCGTCGGTGACGACGGCGACGTCGTCGCCGAGCAGGCCCAGCAGGTGGGCCACCATCTCGTCGTGGGTGACGGCGGCCTCCTCGACCCGCTGGCGGCCGGCCGGGGTGAGCCGGGCGTGCAGCAGGCGCCGGTCCCCGTCGCCGCGCTCGCGGACGACCAGCCCCTGGGCGACCAGCCGGCCGATCGTGCTGGTCACGCCGGGCCGGGAGAGCCCCACGGCCTCGGCGACGTCGCCCATGGAGGTCCGCTCGCCCGGCGACTCGGCGATGCGGCGCAGCGCCTCGAAGCCGGTGAGCGAGAGGTCGTGGTGGCGGTGGAGCGCCGAGTCGACCCGCCGGGTGATGCGGTCGTGCACCTGCACGATCCGCGACCACGTCTCGGCGGGTCGGGGAGCGACTCCGGGAAGAGCGGCGGCATCCCTCGGGACACTCCGCGCGAGCGCGTCCTCGGTCCGTTGCACGGGGCCGGGGTCCCCCGATCGGGGGACGCCGAAACCGCCGTCAGGCGCTGCGCGGGGAGTGCCGGCCGCGGCGCTCGGCGTGCTGTCGCCCCAGGGCGGACACGAGCGCACCCACGGTGCCGACCAGCGCCACGGCCGCGGCGACGAGGGACGCCAGGGCGAGCGCTCCCCCGGATCCCCCGACCTCGTCGTCGAGGGCTGCCACCTGGAGGTCCACCCCCGTGGAGGTGGCGGAGTCCGCGCCGACCAGGTCGAGGGTGGCGGGGCCGGTCTCGGCCGCCTCCGGGATGACGACGTCGACACGGATTTCGCCGCCGGGGTCGGCGGTGGCCGTGCCGATCACGGTCTCGGTGCCCCGCAGCAGGACGTCGACCCGCTCCCCGGGCAGGAAGCCGGCGCCGCGCAGCGTCACGGTGCCGCCGGGGATCACGGTGCCGCCGGAGGTGGGCCGGTCGTCGTCGGCGGTCGGCCGGCCCGCGGTCGGTGCGCCGACACTGCCGGAGGTGCTCGTCGGCGTGTTCGGTGGAGGGCCGGGCGTCGTCGGGCGCGAGGAGCTCGAGGGGGTGGTCGGCCGCGTGCTGGTGCCGGTGGACCCGCCGTCGGACGGCGAGGCGCTCGGGGTCGTCGGCTCCACCGTGGCGGTGGGCGTCGAGGGCGGGGTCGGCGGCGGGTTCCGCACCGCCTCGCAGTCCTCCGTCGTCGGCCGGGTCAGGGTGTAGTCCTCGAGCTCGTCGACGTAGGTGACGCCCGAGCCGTCGCCGGCGGTGAACTCCAGCCGCGGGTCGATGGTCTCGCCCGGGGCGACGTCGCCGGTCTGCAGGATCGCGGTGCCCTGGGCCACGAGGAGGACCTCGTCCTCGCCCGCGGGCCGGCGCGTCGTGGCGAGGCGCACCGTGTACGCTGTCTCTTATACGCCTCTGACGCTAACGCAGACGAGGCTAGTGTAGATATCGGTGGTAGCCGTATCATTCAACAAAATAACAGTTCTTAAGTTACCACATAACACCAACTGACGCTGAACATGCACATAAGTGTATTATACTAGTCTAAAATAGTAGTATAACGACAAAACAGATAACAAATCAACAATAATTCTCAA
>NZ_POQU01000009.1 GCF_002938425.1 Blastococcus atacamensis
CCCGCGGTCACGCCCGGCCCCGCGCGTGACCGCGGGTCCGTCCACCGCGGCCATCCCCGGTCTCCGCCCCGACCGGAAGCCCGGCGTCCCGCAGCCGTCCGCGCCGGGGGCGGGGTCGGCTCGACGTCGCTGCGCCGCCGGCTGAAGCCCGCGCGCTCGGCGGCGGCCGCGTCGCTCGCCCGTCGCTGCCGGATGCCGGTGTCGTCGTCGTCGTCCAGGCGGCGTCGGCGGGCCTGCTGCCGGGCCGCGGACTCGACGCCGGCCTCGCGCAGGATCTCGGCGAGGGACCGCCCTCCTGTGTCCGGGTTCCAGTCCGGTTCGGCCATCACGCCCCTCCCAACGAGTCCAGCCTGCGGAGGATGACACCCTCGCGCAACGCCCACGGACCAATCCGCACGCACGGTACGTCCAGCGCACGCAGAGTTGCGGCAGCGACAACCGCTCCAGCGGGAACCTGGTGCGCACGGTCGGCCGAGACGCCGGGCAGCTCGGCCAGCGCGGAGGACTCGATCCGCGACACGAACCCCACCACCTGGCCCAGGCCGACCGCGCTGAGCTGCCGCGGGGCACGCAGTCCGGCCGACGACGGGGCCGCGCCCGCGAGCCGCGCGAGAGTGCGGAACGTCTTGCTGGTCGCCACCACCAGGTCCGGTGGCCCGAGGGCCGTGATCTTCTCCGCGGCGGGCGCCAGCAGCTCGTCGGCGTGGTCGCCGAGCGCCTCGAGGGCGGCGAGATCGGGTCGGCCGCCGTCGCGGGCGGACGGCAGGAAGCGGCGGGTCATCCGACCCGCGCCCAGGGGCAGGGAGAGCGCCACCTCGGGGTCCTCGTCGATTCCGGCCGCCAGCTCCAGGGAGCCGCCGCCGATGTCGAGGACCAGCAGCCGCCCGGCGCTCCAGCCGAACCAGCGGCGGACGGCGAGGAAGGTCAGCCGCGCCTCGTCCTCACCGTTGAGCACCTGCATCTCGACGCCGGTGCGCGCCCGGACCCGCTCGAGCACCTCCAGGCCGTTGGCCGCGTCGCGGATGGCGGAGGTCACCAGGGCCATGAACTCGTCGCAGCCCTGCTTCTCGGCCTGCTGGCGCGCCTCCTGGACCGCGGTGAGCAGCGACCTCTCCCCCGCCTTGGACAGCATCTCGTCCGGGCCGACGTGCTCGGCCAGCCGCAGCACCGACTTGTCGTCGTGCATGGGTGTCGGGTGGGCACCGCGGTGTGCGTCGACGACCAGCAGGTGCACCGTGTTCGAGCCGACGTCCAGCACACCGAGTCGCATGGGGGCGATTCTGCCGGGTCAGCAGACCGCGCCGCTGGTCGCCACCGTCATCCACAGGACGGAGCGGACGTGGGACTCGTGGACCTGGCCGGCGAGGCGGAGCCGGCTCGGCGTACGGGCGGCACCGGACAGGCACAGCCGGGCCGGGTGCTGCCCGACGGCGCGAACGGGGGTGGCCACGGGGAGCATGCTGGCAGACCTAGGCTGTACCGGTGGTGAACGAGCCCCCGGAGGAGGTCGCGCTGGACTTCCCCCGGGAGTGGGTGGAGTTCCCCGACCCGGCCGACCCCGAGCACGTCGTGCGGGCCGACCTGACCTGGCTGACCTCGGCCTGGACGTGCGTCTTCGGCCGCGGCTGCGCGGGCGTGGTCGAGGGGCGGCCGGACGACGGCTGCTGCAGCCACGGCGCCTTCTTCACCGACGAGGACGACCTGGCGCGCGTCACGGCGGCCGTCGCGGACCTGAGCGACGAGGACTGGCAGCTGGCCCCCCTCGGACGCGGCGAGTGGACCGAGGAGGACAGCGCCGACGACGCCGACGACGGCGTCCGGTCGCTGCGGACCCGCGTCGTGGACGGCGCGTGCGTGTTCCTCAACCGGCCAGGGTTCGCCGGTGGCACCGGCTGCGCGCTGCACGGGATGGCGCTGCGCACCGGCGTGCACCCGCTCACGACCAAGCCCGACGTCTGCTGGCAGCTGCCGGTCCGCCGGGAGCAGGAGCACGTGGACCGGCCCGACGGCACGAGGGTGCTGGTGTCGTCCATCGGGGAGTTCGACCGGCGCGGCTGGGGCCCTGGCGGGCACGACCTGCACTGGTGGTGCACCGGCTCGCCGACCGCGCACGTCGCCCCCGAGCCCCTGGTGGACACCTACGCCGCCGAGCTCCTCGCACTGCTCGGCGGGCCGGCCTACGCCGAGCTACGCCGGCTGACCCAGCTCCGCCTCGACCAGGGGATGATCGCTCCCCATCCGGCCAGCCCCGAGCCGGTGCCCGTCCAGCTGCACCGGCGCCGCCCGGGCAGCTGAGACGGCGGCGCCGGAGCGGAAGGTCTGCCGGTAGGTCCGGGGCGAGACCCCGCGCCGCCGGGAGAACTGCTCGCGCAGGCCGGCGGCGGTGCCGAAGCCGACGAGCCGGGCGATCTCCTCGATCGAGGCGTCGCTGTTCTCCAGCAGCTCCTCGGCCGCCGCCAGTCGCTGGCCGAGCAGCCAGGCGTGCGGCGTGGTGCCTGTGGTGGCCTTGAACCGCCGGGCGAAGCTGCGCGAGCTCATCAGGGCCCGCCGGGCGAGGACATCGACCGAGATGTCCTGCGCCAGGTGCTTCTGCGCCCAGTCCAGCACCGCGCCCAGCCGGTCGTCCTCGCACGCGGCGACCGGGGCGTCGATGAACTGCGCCTGCCCGCCGTCGCGGTGCGCCGGCACGACCATCTCCCGGGCCAGGGAGTTCGCCGCGTTCGCCCCCCACTCGCGGCGGACCAGATGCAGCAGGGCGTCCACCCCCGCCGCGGTGCCGGCACCGGTGATGATCCGGCCGTTGTCGACGTAGAGCACCGACGGGTCCACCTCCAGCTGCGGGTACCGCACGGCCAGCTCCCCCGCCCACTTCCAGTGGGTGGTGACGCGCATGCCCTCCAGCAGTCCGGCCGCGGCGAGCACGAAGACGCCGGTGCAGTGGCTGACCAGCTGGGCGCCGCGGGCGTGCGCCCGGCGCAGGGCGTCGAGCAGCAGCGGTGAGGGCTGCTCCTCGAAGTCCTCCCACGCGGTGATCAGCAGGATGTCGGATCGCTCCACCCGCTCCAGCCCGTGCTCCACGAGCACCCCGATGCCGGTGTCGGTGCGCAGGACGCCTGGCTCCTCGGCGGCTATCCCGAAGTCGAACCGCGGAAGGCCCAGCCGGGTGCGCTCGTAGCCGAAGACCTCGTTGCACACGCCCAGGCCGAAGGCGGCCACCAGCCGGTCGGCGAGGACGACGGTGACGACCAGGGGACGGTCCGGGAGCGGCATGGCGGCATCATGGCAGAAAACCGGCGGTAGCGGTCAGTCCTGCCACTCGTCCGCCGACCGCACCCGGGCCAGGCTGCACCCATGTTGCTGATCACCTGCCCCGTCACCCGCACCGACGAGCTGGTTCCCGACCGGCGCATCCGATCGGTCACCAACCACCCGACGCACATCGCGCTGCACGTCGACTGCCCGGCCTGCGGCACCGTCCACGTGTTCCGCACCGGACGCCGGTGGGACGCGACCCGCGCGGCACGGGCGGCTGCTCCGAGCCCTGTCGCTCGCCGTGCGGAGCAGTCCGTCCCGGCCTAGGCTCGAACACATGAGCGAATCCACCGACAACACCGCGCCCGCCGCGTCCCCCGAGAAGAACCCGGCCGACTGGGTCACCGGCGACGAACCGGCCACCGGTGCCCAGAAGAGCTACCTGGAGACCCTCGCCCGTCAGTCCGACGAGGACGTGGACCCCGACCAGCTCACCAAGGCGGAGGCCTCGCAGAAGATCGACGACCTGAAGAACTGAGCCGTCAGGCCTCGAGCTTGTAGCCCAGGCCCCGCACCGTCAGCAGGTACGTCGGGTTGGCGGGGTCGGGCTCGAGCTTGGCCCGCAGCCGCTTGACGTGGACGTCGAGGGTCTTGGTGTCACCCACGTAGTCCGATCCCCACACGCGGTCGATCAGCTGCGATCGGGTGAGCACCCGGCCCGCGTTGCGCATCAGGAACTCCAGCAGGTCGAACTCCTTCAGAGGCAGCGCCACCTGCTGGCCGTCGACCGCGACGACGTGCCGCTCGACGTCCATCCGCACCGGGCCCGCCGTGAGCACGCCGTCCGAGGGCGAGGGCTCCGCGGTCTCACCGCGGCGGCGCAGCACCGCGCGGATGCGGGCGACCAGCTCGCGGGCCGAGTACGGCTTGGTCACGTAGTCGTCGGCGCCGAGCTCCAGGCCCACGACCTTGTCGATCTCGCTGTCCTTGGCCGTCAGCATGATGATCGGCACGTTGCCGCGGGACCGCAGCGCCCGGCACACCTCGGTGCCGGACAGGCCGGGCAGCATGAGGTCCAGGAGCACGATGTCGACTCCGCCGCGGTCGAACTCGGCGAGGGCGTCGGGCCCGGTCGCGGCGACGACCGGGTCGAAACCCTCCCGGCCCAGCATGTAGGACAGCGCGTCGGAGAAGGACTCCTCGTCCTCGACGACCAGCACTCGGGTCATGAACGCTCGTTCTCCAGGGTCTGAGGAGCGGGGGCGGATCGGGGTCCGGCGACCGGAGGGTCCACCGGGCCGGCGAGCGGGATGCGCAGGGTGAACGTGGAGCCGAGCCCCTCCTCGCTCCACACGCTCACCGAGCCGCCGTGGTTGCTGGCGACGTGCTTGACGATGGCCAGCCCGAGGCCGGTGCCACCGGTGCTGCTGGCCCGCGACTGGTCCACACGGTAGAAGCGCTCGAAGACGCGCTGCCGGTCGGCGCGCGGGATGCCGATCCCGCTGTCGGTGACGGCGATCTCCGCGAAACCCGAGCGGGCCCGGGCCCCGACGGCGATCCTGCTCTCCCCGGCGCTGTAGGCGACGGCGTTGGCCAGCAGGTTCGTGACGGCGGTGGCCAGCTGGCTCTCCACGCCGCGCACCACGAGGCCCGGCTGCCCGCCGACGACGATGTCGAGCTTCTTCGCCCGCGCCGCGGTGCGGGTGCGGTCCACCGCCTCGGCGAGCACCCGGTCGACGTCCACCGGGCGCAGCTCGGGCAGCGGCTCCCCGCCCTGGAGACGGGAGAGGTCGATCAGCTCGCGCACCAGCCGGCCGAGACGGTCGGCCTCCACCGCGATCCGCCCGGCGAACCGCTGCACCGCCTCCGGGTCGTCCGCCGCCCCCTCGATCGCCTCGGCGAGCAGGGCGAGCGCACCGACCGGCGTCTTGAGCTCGTGGCCGACGTTGGCCACGAAGTCGCGGCGCACAGCCTCGACGCGACGCGCCTCGGTGACGTCCTGGAGCACGAGGGCGACCGGTCCCGGGCGGGCGACCGTGCCGCTGTCCAGGCGCACCCCGTGCACGCCGACGAGGCGGGGCCCGGAACCCACCAGGTCACCGGGCAGGCGGACGTCGACCCGGGAGCTGCCGCCGCGGCGCACGTCGTGGGAGACCGCCAGCAGTTCGGGGACGAGCAGCCGGTCGCCGCGCACGATCCCCAGGGCCCGGGCGGCCGGGTTGGCGAGCAGCACGGAGTCGTCGGTCGCCACGAACACGATCGCCGGGTCGATGAGGTCGACCAGGCGCCGGGTCAGGGCCGCCTCGGGCGCCGGCGATCCCGGGTCGTCGCCGGAGAACCGCCCCAGGTCGGGGCGGGAACGGATGATGACGGTCGCGGCCACCACCCCACCGAGGAGGAGGCCGACCACCAGGGCGACCAGCGGACTCACGCGCCAGATGCTAGGTGTGGAACGGCTCCGGGCGCGTCATCCCGGAAGGGTTCACCGCCCGGACGGGTCAGTGTTCACCGTGGGATGGGGGCTCGTTCACCTGGCGGCGACCGAACCGCTCCCGGCCGCGCCTAGCGTCGTCCGAGGACACCGACGAGAGGGACCACCGTGCGCGACAACTACCACGAGGAACTCGACGACATCAACGCCTGCCTGGTGGAGATGGCGAACGCGGTCGGCTCGCAGATGAGCACGGCCACCACCGCGCTCCTCGACGCCGACGTCGAGCTGGCCGACCGGGTGATCGCCGGCGACGACGCGATCGACGCGACCCGCGAGAGCATCGAGCAGCGGACCTTCACCCTGCTGGCTCGCCAGCAGCCGGTCGCGGGAGACCTGCGCACGATCACGACGGCGATGCGCATCGTGAGCGACCTGGAGCGGATGGGCGACCTCGCCGCGCACATCGCGAAGGTGGCGCGCATGCGGTTCCCCGACCACGCGGTGCCCCAGGAGGTGCGACCGGCGTTCCTCGAGGCCGGGAACGTGGCGGAGCTGCTCATCACCAAGACCGCGACGGTCATCGCCAAGCGCGACATCGAGGCCGCCCGCGAGCTCGAGACCGACGACGACGCCATGGACCGCATCCACAGCGGGCTCTTCCGCCAGCTGCTCAGCGACACCTGGCCGCACGGCATCGAGTCGGCCATCGACATCACGCTGCTCGGCCGCTACTACGAGCGCTTCGCCGACCACGCGGTCAGCGTCGCCCGCCGGGTCTGCTACCTCGTCACCGGCGAGCGCTACGTCACCGGGCAGGCCGGCTGACCCGGTCGTCCTCCGGACCCCGGCCACGTGCCGTACCCCCTTGCGGCGCTGAGCCCCTCCCTGGCGCCTCAGGGGACCCGCCGGGCCCCGTTCGGCACAGCGCCTCGCGGGGGGCGGCTGCAGCGCTTCCTCGGGGGCCCTCCGGGCCCCTCGTCAGCGCTTGCCCTGGTTCTTGACAGCCTCGATGGCGGCCGCCGCGGCGTCGGGGTCGAGGTACTGCCCACCGGGGTTGGTGGGCCGCAGGTCGGCGTCGAGGTCGTAGCGCAGGGGCACGCCGGTCGGGATGTTGAGCCCGACCACCTCGTCGTCGCCCATCCCGTCCAGGTGCTTCACCAGGGCACGGAGGCTGTTGCCGTGCGCGGCCACCAGCACGGTCTTCCCGGCACGCAGGTCCGGCACGATCGCGTCGTACCAGTAGGGCAGCATCCGGACGACGACGTCCTTGAGGCACTCGGTGGCCGGCCGGGCCTCCGGCGGCAGGAAGGCGTAGCGCACGTCGGCGTCCTGCGAGAACTCGTCGCCGGGCGCGATCGGCGGCGGCGGGGTGTCGTAGGAACGGCGCCAGATCATGAACTGCTCCTCGCCGTACTCGGCGAGGGTGGCGGCCTTGTCCTTGCCCTGCAGGGCGCCGTAGTGCCGCTCGTTGAGCCGCCACGAGCGCTTGACCGGGATCCACTGCCGGTCGGCGGCGGCCAGCGCGAGCTCCGCGGTGGTGATCGCCCGCTTCATCAGCGAGGTGTGCAGCACGTCGGGGAGCAGGCCGTTCTCGGCCAGCAGCTCGCCGCCGCGGGCGGCCTCGGCACGCCCCTTCTCCGAGAGCGGCACGTCCACCCAGCCGGTGAAGAGGTTGGCCTTGTTCCACTCGCTCTCGCCGTGGCGGAGCAGCACCAGCGTTCCCGTCGACGTCGTCACGGCGATCATCCTGCCCGACGGCGTCCGCGCAGGCAGCAGTGCCGTCAGGCGAGCGCCATCTCCCGCTCGCCGTCGCGCGCCCGGCGCACCGCCGCGGCCACGACCTGAGCGGCCTCCCGCAGCTGGTCGTCGGTGTGGGTCGCCATGACGGTCAACCGGAGCACGCCCTTCCCGCGGGGGACGGCAGGGTAGGCCACGGCGTTGATGTAGACGCCGTCGTCGAAGCAGGCCCGCCAGGCTCCCGCGGTGACCTCCTCGCTCCCGGTGAGGACGGCGAGAACCGCGCCGCGGCCGGGAACCGGCGTCGCCCCTGCCTCCGCCAGCGCGGTGCGCAGCAGCTCGCCGTTGCGCTGGAGGCGCGCCACCCGCTCGGGCTCGGCGCGCAGGATCCGCAGCGACGCCAGGGCCGCGGCCACCGATGCCGGGTCGTTGGCCGCGCTGAACACGTAGGGCATGGCACCGGCGCGGATGCCGTCGGCGGCGGCCCGTGAGGTCATGGCGGCGCCGCCGACGCTGGCCAGCGACTTGCTGAGGGCGACCGTGACCGCGTCCACCCGGGACAGCACGCCGAGCTGCTCCCCCGCCCCGCGCCCTCCGGCACCGAGGACGCCCAGGCCGTGCGCCTCGTCGACGACGAGCCGGGCGCCGTAGCGGTCGCACAGCGGCACGATCGCGTCCAGCGGCGCGAGCTCGCCGGTCATCGAGTAGACGCCGTCCACGACGACCACGGCACCGGCGCGCGCATCGAGCCGCTCCAGCCGGGCGGTCAGGGAGTCGAGGTCGTTGTGCCGCCAGCGCACGACGGTCCCCCGGCTGGCCGCGGCGGCCGCGTGCAGGCTCGCGTGCACGTGGGCGTCGACCAGCAGCGCGTCCTCGGGGCCGCAGACGGTGGACAGCAGCGCGAGGTTCGCGTTGACGCCCGACGAGGTGAGGACCGCCGCCTCGGTGCCGTAGTGGTCGGCCAGTTCGGCCTCCAGCTCCAGGTGCAGCGCGGTGGTGCCGTTGAGGACCCGGCTGCCCGAGGCGGAGGTGCCGTACTTCCGCAGCGCGGCCGTGGCCGCCTCGACGACCCGCGGATCACCGGCCAGGCCGAGGTAGTTGCCGGTGCCCAGGTTGATCCGCGAGCGGCCGTCGGCGTACGTGGTGACCGGCAGCGGCGCTCCGCCGGTGGGCACGGCGTGGGTCGCGGCACCCGCGTCGCTGTGCTCGCGCAGCAGGGCGGCCAGCGGATTCTCCAGCAGCGGAGCGAACGCGTCGCGGCGCCCACGGAAGGTTCCGGACGGGTCGGGACGGGTGGCGGCCAGGCCGTCGCTCACAGCTGTTCTCCCACGATCCGCCCCGCGCGAGTTCCCCTCCCCCACGCGGTGACCCAGCAAGCCTGTGCAGAACGTCACGGAGCGTCGACACTGCGCGCTCCGTTCACCTCAACGGGTGGTCGGGACCACCCGATCGCGGCGCCCCGGTAGCCAGATCAGGACGACGACGGCCGCGACCAGCGTCGCGGCGGCGGTGCCGACGGCGGTCACGTGCATGGCCGAGACGAACGCCTCGCGCGCCGGCTCGACCACCGAGGCGGCTGCTCCCGCCGCGTCCGCGTCCCCCTCGGCCTGCACCCGGCGGACGGCCTCCAGGGTCGCCACGATCGACTCGGAGGCCTCCTCCCGCACCTCGGCGGGCAGGGCGTCGGCGGAGCTGCCCAGGTGCGCGGCGTAGGACCCGGCGAGCAGCGAGCCCAGGATGGCCACCCCGAGGGCACCACCGACCTGGCGAACCGAGTTGTTCACGGCCGCACCGGCGCCGGCCTTCTCGCGCGGGACGACGGACATGATCGACTCGGTCGCGGGCGCCATGACGGTGCCCATGCCGATGCCCTGCACGGACAGGACGGCGAGCAGCACCCACACCGGTGTGGTGAGGCCGAGCAGCTGCACGCCGACGAACGACAGCGCGATCAGCAGGAAGCCGACCGTGCAGACGGCCTTGGCGCCGAACCGCTCGGCCAGCCCGGAGCTCAGCGGCGCCATGACCGCCATGCCGAGCGCCACCGGGATGAGCGCGGCCCCGCTCTCCAGGGGGCTGAGGCCGCGCACGCCCTGCAGGTAGAAGACCAGGTAGAACGTCGCGCCCAGCAGCGCGAAGAAGTTCAGGCCCAGCGCCCCGGCGGCCGCCGAGAACGCAGGGTTGCGGAACAGCGACACGTCGAGGGCCGGGTGCTCCGAGCGTCGCTGCAGCCACACGAACAGCCCGAGGAGCGCCAGGCCGCCCAGCAGCGGACCCAGCACGCCCGGCGTCGTCCACCCCTCACCCCCGCCGCCGCGGATGATGCCGTAGACCAGACCGGCCAGCGCCGCGATCGAGATCAGCACGCCGGGGATGTCGAGCCGGCCGGGGCTGGGGTCCCGCGACTCGGGGACGAGGGCGTTCACCGCCACGATGCCCAGGACGGCGACGGGCACACCGACGAGGAAGACCGCGCCCCACCAGAAGTGCTCGAGGACCGCCCCTCCGGCCAGGGGCCCGCCGGCCACGGCGATGCCCGCCGTGCCGGCCCAGACGCCGATGGCCCTCCCGCGCTCGCGGGCGGGGAAGACGTTGGTGATGACGGCCAGCGTCGTCGGCTGGACCGCCGCCCCGCCGATGCCCATGACCGCGCGCCACGCGATGAGCTCCAGCGCGCTGTCACTGAAGGCCGCGAGCACCGAGCCGGCGCCGAAGATGCTCAACCCGATGAGCAGGACCCGGCGGCGGCCGATCCGGTCACCGATGACGCCCCACGAGAACAGCAGGCCGGCGAACACGAGGATGTAGGCGTCCACTGCCCACTGGAGCTCGCCCTGGGTGGCGCCCAGCTCGCGCTGGAGCGTGGGGATGGCGACGTTGAGGATCGTGTTCCCCATGATCACCACGAGGAGGCAGACCGTCATCGTGGCCAGCACCCACCAGCGGCGGGCGTAGCCGGGGCTCTCCTGCAGGCCGGGCGGCACCGCGCCCGGCTGCGACTTCCCGGTCGCCGTCACGCTCCGCGGGAGGGGTCGGCGGCCGGCCGGCGCGTGGGGTCGGCGAAGGCGGCGAACGCCTCCAGGTTGCGCAGGGACTCCCCGCGCTTGACCCGCCAGTCCCACTCGCGGCGGATCGAGGTGCCGAACCCGATCTCCAGCATCGCGTTGAAGTGGTCGTCGGCGTAGCTCAGCACCGCGCCGAGCAGGCGGTCGAGCTCCTCGGGGGTGACGGCGGCGTGCGGGAGCCGGCCGGTCAGGTAGACGTCGCCGACCGAGTCGATCGAGTAGGAGACGCCGTACATGCGCGCGTTGTGCTGCAGCAGGTAGGTCCACAGCTGCTCGCGGTTCTCGTCGGGCTGCCGGCAGACGAATGCCTCCACCCGCAGCGAGTGCTCCCCCACGATCAGCCCGCAGACGGTCTTCAGCTTCTTGGTGCCGGGCAGCTCGACCAGCCAGGTGCCCGGGGCCGGGTGCTCGTGCACCAGCTCGCTGTCGCGCAGCGTCTGGTCGATGACGGCGTCGAGGTCGTGCACCGAGCGGTTCACCGGGCGACCTCCAGACCGGGCAGCGCGCGCAGCGGACCCCCGGACCTGCGGTCGCGCGCGGGCCGCGGCGGCGCGGCGGCCATCTCGGCGGCCGCCGAGGCGTAGGCCTCGACCAGCGCGTCGACGGTGCGCTCCCAGGAGAAGAGTCCGGCGTGCCGGCGGGCGCCTGCGGCCAGCAGTTCCCGGCGGGCGAGCACGGCCCGGACCGCGGCCGCGTAGTCGGCCGGGTCGTGGCCGGGGACCAGGACGCCGGAGACACCGTCGCGGACCGCCGTCGACAGCCCCCCCACGGCGGCAGCGACCACCGGGGTGCCACAGGCCTGGGACTCCAGGGCCACCAGGCCGAAGGATTCGTTGTGGCTGGGGACCACGGTCACGTCGGCGGCCCGGTAGAAGTGCGCCAGGCGGTCCGGGGGCTGCGGCGGGTGGAAGCGCACGACGTCGGGAATCCCGAGACCGGCGGCGAGCTGCTCCAGCTGGCGCGGGGCATCCAGGCCGCTGCCGCTGGGGGCGCCGACGACGTGCACCTGGAGCCGGGACCGCAGGCCCGGGTCGTCGGCGAGCATCCGGGCGGCGGTGTGCAGCAGGACGTCGGGCGCCTTGAGCGGCTGGATCCGGCCCACGAACAGGAGCACGACCGCGTCGTCGGGCACCCCGACGGCGCGACGTGCCGCGGCGCGGCTGCCCGGGCTGAAGCGGTCGAGGTCGACGCCCGGTGGGACCACGAGCGTGCGCGCCGGGTCGGCGCCGTAGAGCCGGACCAGCTGGCGCGCCTCCTCGTCGGTGTTGGCGATCAGTCGGTCGGCCTCGGCGACCACCTGCTCCTCACCGATCACGCGGGAGCGCGGCTCCGGGCGGTCACCGGCGGCGAGCGCCTCGTTCTTGACCTTGGCCAGGGTGTGCGCGGTGTGGATCAGCGGCACGCTCCACCGGTCGCGGGCCAGCCAGCCGACCTGGCCCGAGAGCCAGTAGTGGGAGTGCACGACGCCGTAGTAGCCCGGCTCGTGCTGGGCCTCCTCGCGCAGCACCGCGGCGGTGAAGGCGCACAGCTGGGCGGGGAGCTCCTCCTTGCCCAGGCCCTCGAACGGGCCGGCGCTGACGTGGCGGACCGTCACCCCGGGGCTCATCTCGACCACCGGGGGCAGGTCGCTGGAGGTGGCGCGGGTGAACACGTCGACGGCGATGCCGCGCGCGGCCAGGCGCCGGGAGACCTCGACGATGTAGACGTTCATGCCGCCCGCGTCGCCGGCGCCGGGCTGGTCCAGCGGGCTGGTGTGCACCGAGAGCGTCGCCACCCGGGCGGGCAGGCCGGGGCCGGGAGTGCGGCGAGCGGGCACCTACGACCTCCCGCTCTGCCTGTACCGGTGCGGACGACGCACCCCTGTCTCCTGTCCATCCTGCAACAGCGCGAGGATGGCCCGCATGCCCGACCCCGCGCAGACCCCCCAGTCCGACGGCCGCGCCCTGCCCGGCCGCGGCCGCACCGCCGTCGTCACCGGCGCCTCGAGCGGCATCGGAGCCGCCACCGCGACCCGCCTGGCGGCCGAGGGATTCGACGTCGTCGTGGCGGCCCGGCGGGTCGACCGGCTCACCGAGCTGGCGGCCACGATCGGCGCCCGCGCGCTGCCCCTGGACATCACCGACGCCGGCTCCGTCGCCGCGTTCGCCGCCGCGCTGGACCGGGTGGACGTGCTGGTCAACAACGCCGGTGGCGCGTTCGACGCGAACCCGGTGGCCGACGCCGACCTGGACTCCTGGGCCCGCACCTACGAGGTGAACGTGCTCGGCACCGTGCGGCTGACGAAGGCCCTGCTCCCGGCGCTGCGGGCCTCCGGCGCCGGCGACGTGCTGTTCGTCAGCTCGACCGCCGGCCTCGTCACCTACGAGAACGGCAGCTCGTACACGGCGGCGAAGCACGGCGTGCACGCCCTGGTGGGTGCGCTGCGGCTCGAGATGGTGGGCGAGCCCCTGCGGGTCATCGAGGTCGCGCCCGGCATGGTGCACACCGAGGAGTTCTCGCTGAACCGGCTGCGGTCCCAGGAAAAGGCCGACGCCGTGTACCGGGGTGTGCGGGAGCCGCTCGTGGCCGAGGACGTCGCCGACTGCATCGCGTGGGCCCTCACCCGGCCGCACCACGTGAACGTCGACCTCCTGGTCGTCCGTCCCCGCGCCCAGGCCGCCCAGCACAAGGTCGCCCGGGAGAGCTGAGGACCGGTGCCCGCGCTCCGGTCGCGGTGGTGGGGCGTCGTCGCCGCCGTGTGGGCGTCGCTCTTCGCCGTCCTGCACCTGTTCTGGGCGCTCGGCGGCTCCGCGGGCCTCACGTCCTCGGCCGGCGAGGAGCTGGCGGAGGAGCGGCCCGGCTGGCTCGTCGCCGGTGGGCTCTGGGGCGTCGCGGCACTGCTGCTGATCGCAACGGCGCTGGCCCTCGCGCTCGCGCTCGCACCCACGCACGGGCGAGGGCGACATCTCCTGCAGGTCTGCGGCACTGCCGTCGGACTGCTGCTGCTCGCCCGCGGAGTGGGGCTGCAGGTCCTCATGCTCAGCGGGGCGTACGACGGGAACGCCGCGATCACTCCTGGACAGCGGTTCTGGTCGATCCTGCTGTGGAATCCCTGGTTCGCGGTCGGCGGGGCTGCCTTCTGCCTCGCCGCCTGGGCGTTCACCCGCGCCCTCCCGGGTCGCCCGTCCCCGCGGTGAGCCGGGCGCGGCGCTCCGGGCTCAGGGGCGTACGGCGGTGGGCTCGCGCTCCAGCGTCACACCGAACTTCTCCTGAGCGGTCGCGATGATCCGGTCGGCGAAGGCCAGCAGCTCGGCAGCGGTGGCGCCGTCGGAGGTCGTGAGCGCCAGGCTGTGCCGCGACGACGTGCCGACCCGACCGTCCCGGGTTCCGCGCCCGAAGCCGGCGTGCTGCACCAGCCAGGCGGCGCTGAGCTTCACCAGCCCGTCGCCGGCCGGCCAGCTCGGGCAGCCCTCGACGGCACGCTCGGCGGGCACGATCGGGTTGGTGAAGAAGGAGCCGGCGCTGCGGGAGTCGGGGTCGGCCGGGTCCCAGACCATGCCCTTGCCGCGGCGCAGGCCGAGCACGGCCTCCCGGACGGCGGTCAGCGGCGCCCGCTCCCCCACCTCGACGCCCAGCGTCCGCGCCAGCTCCGCGTAGCCGACCGGCCGCGACAGCTCACCCGGGTCGAGCGCGAACTCCACCTCGAGGACGACGAACCGGCCGGGCTCCCGCTTCAGCCGGCTGTCGCGGTAGCCGAACCCGCACTCGGCCGGCGTCAGCGTGCGCTCGACCTTCTCGTGCCGGTCGAGGACGCGGACGGCGGTGATCGTCTGGGCGACCTCCTGGCCGTAGGCGCCGACGTTCTGCACCGGCGTCGCGCCCGTCGAGCCCGGGATGCCCGAGAGCGCCTCCATGCCGGCCAGCCGGTCCTCGACGGTGAACGCGACCAGGGCGTCCCAGTCCTCACCCGCCTGCACGGTCAGCCGGTCCCCGGACCGCACGATGCCCCGGGACCGGACCGCGACGACGTCGCCGGGCCAGCCCTCGTCGGGCGCGATCAGGTTGGAGCCGCCGCCGATGAGCAGCAGCGGGCGGCCGGCCTCGTCGGCGTCCCGGACGGCGGCCACCAGCTCGTCGGCCGTCTCCACCTCGATCAGCCGCTCGGCGGGACCGCCGACGGCGAGGGTCGTGAGCTCCGCCAGCCGGACGTCGGATCGCACCTGCACGGCACGACGGTAGCCGGGACTACCCTCTGCACCGTGGAAGGACCTCGTCCTCCCCACCCCTCGCAAGCTCGGGGCGGGGCCCGGGACGAGGCCATGGGGAGCCAACACAAGCGGCGGGCCTCGTTGTCCCCGCAGCCGCAGCGCCGCGCCCCTCGCCTGGCCGCCGGTCGCGCCCGGGCCCTGGGCCTGCCCACCCGCGGCACCACGAACGCCAACCGCCTGCGCCGGGTCGACCGGTGGCTGCTCGCCACCCAGGTCCCGCGGCTGCGCGACTCGGCCCGCCCCCTCGTGGTGGACCTCGGCTACGGCTCGTCGGCGGTGACCACGCTGGAACTCGTCGAGCGGCTGGGCCCGGAGGTCGATCGCCTGGAGGTCGTGGGCCTGGAGATCGACCCGGAGCGGGTGAGGGCGGTGGCCGCCGACCGCGATCCGCCGCGGGTGGACTTCCGCATCGGGGGCTTCGAGCTCGCCGGCCTGCAGCCGGTGATCGTGCGGGCGTTCAACGTGCTGCGCCAGTACGACGAGGAGTCCGCGGCCCGGGCCTGGGACACCATGCGCGGCGCGCTCGCGCCCGGCGGGCTGGTCGTGGAGGGGACCTGCGACGAGTGGGGGCGCCGGTCGGCCTGGGTGGCGCTGGGCGCCGACGGGCCGCTCACCCTCACCCTGGCGGCGCGGGTGTCGGACCTCGCGACGCCGTCGGACCTGGCGGAGCGGTTGCCCAAGGCACTGATCCACCACAACGTGCCCGGTGAGCCGGTGCACGAGTTCCTGCGGGCCTTCGACGCCGCCTGGGCCGCGGCGGCGGGCATGTCGGCGTTCGGGCCGCGCCAGCGCTGGGTCGCCGCCGTGGAGGCGCTCGGCGAGCAGGGCTGGCCGCTTGTCGGGTCGAGCCGGCGGTGGCGCCACGGCGAGGTGACGGTGCGCTGGTCGGCCGTCGCCCCGGCCTGAGCCGATGCGGATCCCACCGGGGCCGACGCCCGTCGACGGCGGCACCGCCGAACTCCTCGGGGACGCCGACCGCGACGGCGCCTGGGTGCTGATGCTCGACGGCACACCGCAGTCGCACGTGGACCTCGAGGACCCCGCGCACCTCGAGTTCGAGTACGTCCGGCGCATGGGCCACGTGCTGGACCTCGCCGCCGAGCCCGGCGTCCCGCTCGACGTGGTCCACCTGGGGGGCGGCGCGCTCACCCTCCCCCGCTACGTCGCCGTGACCCGGCCGGGGTCGCGCCAGCGGGCGGTGGAGATCGACCAGCCGCTCACCGACCTGGTCCGCGAGTACCTGCCGCTCCCCCGCAACGCCCGGATCCGGGTGCGCGCCGCGGACGCCCGGGAGGCACTGCAGTCGATGCACCCCGCCAGCGCGGACGTCGTGGTCACCGACGTCTTCGCCGGGGCGCGCACGCCGGCGCACCTCACCAGCGTCGAGTTCGCCGCCGAGGTGGCCCGGGTGCTGCGGCCCGGAGGTGTGCACATCGCCAACGTCGCCGACGGCCCGCCGCTGCGGTTCGCCCGCGCCCAGGTGGCGACGCTGCGCACCGCCTTCGCGCACGTGTGCCTGCTGGCCGAGCCCGGGACGATGCGCGGCCGGCGGTTCGGCAACCTGGTGGCGGTGGCCTCCGACGACGAGCTGCCGATCGCGGCGCTCACCCGCGCCTGCGCCCGCGATCCCATGCCCTCGCGCGTGGTGGACGGCGCGGACCTCGACCGCTTCGTGGGGAAGGTGCCGCCGGTGACCGACGCCGAGGCGCAGCCCTCCCCCGAACCGCCCGAGGGCGTGTTCGGCCGGTGAGCGGGCTGCGCCGTCGTCCGTAGGGTGGGGCGCATGACGACACCCGCTCCGAACCGGCTCCGTCGCGACACCCGCAACAAGGTGCTCGGCGGGGTGTGCTCCGGCCTCGCCCGCCAGTTCGGCATGTCTCCGAACGGACTCCGCCTGGCCTTCGTGATCTCCTGCGTGCTGCCCGGGCCGCAGATCGTGGCCTACGCGCTGCTCTGGCTGCTCATCCCCGCGGGCTGACGCGGGCCGGGTCGGCTACCAGCTGTTGCCCCGCGGCAGGCCCCGCACCGCGGGCCGGACATCGACCAGGTAGACGATCGCCGCGATGATGGCCGGCAACCCGAGGAAGCTCATCAGGCCGAAGAACCAGATGATCGCCGCGGCCAGCGCGACGATGCCCAGCCAGCCGGCCTTGGTCAGCTTGCCGGTGGCGACGAACGCGTTGGCCGGCCGGGTCAGGGCGTCCACGAAGGCCCAGGCGGCCAGCGCCAGAGCGCCCCAGCTCAAGGCGGTGAGCAGCAACCAGTCGAACTCGGCCATGTGGCAAGGCTACCCGTGGGCCGCCCTGGGACCAGGCGCCGACGCCGCCGTTCCCCCGAAGGGCCTCCCCCGGCCCCGGACGCGACAGGGCCCCGGAGCGCCGTAGCCAGCTCCGGGGCCCTGGTTCGAGGACCGGGAAGGTCAGTTCTTCTTGGCCGGCACGGCGGTCGGGTCGTCACGGCGGGCGGTGCGGGCGCGGGTCACCTGAGCCGAGGTGGCCGGGGCCTTCTTGGCGGCGGCGGCGCTGTTCTTCTTCGCGCTCGCCTTGGCCGCCTTGGGAGCCGGGACCTCCTCGGCGGCCTCGGCCACGGAGGCCTTCGTCGTCTCGGCGGTCTCGTGCACCGTCTCCTCGGCCTTGGCGGCGGCCTTGGCGGCCTTGCCCGCGGTCTTCTGGACGACCGAGGTGACCTCGTTGGACGCCTCGGTGATGACCTCGGCGGTCTCCTCGAGAGCGTCCTCGAGGGTGTCCTCGACGGAGTCGACAGCAGCCTCGGCGCGACGGACGACGCGGCGGACGGCGGGCTGACGACGCAGCTCCTCGACGACCTCGGCGCCGCGCTCGGCCAGCGTCCCGACGGTGGTGGCGGCCTGCGTGCGGGCCACCTCGACCAGGCCGACGACGGTGCTGCGCAGCGCCTCCGGACGGACGGCGACGGCCAGCTGCTGGGCGGTGGTGCGGGCGGTGCCGGCGGCCTCGGTGGCCCGGGTTCGGGCCTCCTTCACGGCCAGGTCGGCTTGGACCGTCGCCTCGCCGGGCAGCTGCTCGGCGCGGGAGCGGAACGAGGCGACGGCGGTGCGGGCGCGCTCGACGGCCAGGTCACCGGCGCCGACGACGGCCAGCAGCGGGGTCCTGGCCTGCTCGGCGAGAGTGCGGCCCTGCGCGACGGCGAACTCGCCGTACTGCTTCACGGTCTGGGTGGGGGTCATGTCGACTCCTTGTATGTGGGGTGGGGGTCAGCCGGCGGCCGGGGCAGAGGCCCGGTGCTCACGGACGTAGGTCTCGTAGAGCTCGAGCAGGACGGCCTTGTGCCGTTCGGACAGCGCGTCGTCCGAGCGGATCGCCGCCACGGTGTCCGGATTCCCGGAACGCCGGTCGAGGATCCCTGCCTGCTCGTAGAGCGACTCGGCCGAGATCTTCAGGCCCCGGGCGATCGAAGCGAGGATCTCCGCTGACGGCTTCCGGAGACCCCGCTCCACCTGGGACAGGTACGGGTTGCTGACCCCCGCGCTGCGGGCCAGTTCGCGCAGCGACACCCGGGCAGCGCTGCGCTGCTCGCGAATGAAGTCACCCACCGACGAGCTGACGGCCGAGACGCTGGGGGCGTCGGCGACCGTCTCCGCCACACTGCCCGCGACGCGGTCCACGGTCTCGCGGACGGTCGTCACCTGCTCGCGGACGAAGTTCCCGGGGTTCTGCACGGCATCGACGTTAACCCCGGGTGCTAGCAGTTGCAAGCGGAGGAGTTAGCACAGCGGCGTGAAGACCCTCACACCCGGAAGGGCTGCTCAGGCGTTTAGATCCGCCGATTCCCGGACGTCCCCGACGACTCCATCGCCACCGGACACCGGCGTGCGCGACCACGGAGCAAGCACTTCGGCCGGGACGCCGAGCCGCCGCAGCCCCGCGGCCAGCGCCGGCGTACGGCCGCGGTCGCCGCCGTCGTCCAGCTTCAGCGCCACCGCCCCGGCACCCGGCAGCGCGGCCACGTGCACGCCGTCGGCGCCGCCCTTGACCAGCAGGCCGGGCACCGCCCGCATCAGGTCGGTGTCCTCGCGCCCCGTGCCGGCGACGAACCACGGGTTGGCCCGCATCGCGTCGGCGACCGCCCGCTCGCTCGAGCCCTCGGCTCCCTGGACCAGCGCGAGCACGCCCCGGGCCAGACCGGTCACCGACATCGCGTGCTGCGGCGCTCCGCAGCCGTCGACGACGACCGCCGTCACCGGCTCCCCCGCCGCCTCGGCCAGCCGCGCCTCGATCGCCTGCTGCAGCGGGTGCTCCCGCGACAGGTAGCCCTCGGTCGACCAGCCGGCGGCGACGCAGGCGGCCAGCATCGCCGCGTGCTTGCCGGAGCAGTTCATGGCCAGCCGCTCCGGCGCCCGGCCGGACGCCAGCCAGCCGGCCTTCGTCCCCTCGTGCGAGGGCAGCGCGGGCGGGCAGCCCAGCGACTCCGGCCCGAGTCCCGCGGCCGCGAGCACGGCGGCGGCGGTCTCCCGGTGACCGTCCTCGCCGTTGTGCGAGCCCGCGGCGATCGCCAGCTCCTCGCCGGAGCCCGGCGTCCAGCCCGCGGCCAGCATGACCGTCGCCTGCACCGGCTTGTTCGACGACCGCGGCAGGGTCGGGCGGTCGACCGCACCGGCGGCGAACGTCACCTCGCCGGCGGCGTCCAGCACCACCAGCGAGCCGCGGTGCACCGACTCCAGGAAGCCCGACCGCCGGACCTCGACCAGAACCGGGTTGTCGGGCCACTCGCCGTTCAGTGCCGGCCCTCGTCGGCGAGCAGGGCGGCGACGTCGGCCTCGCCGTCGCGGTACCGGCGGCCGAGCTCGGCGGCCAGCCCGTCCATGACCTGCTGCACTCCGCGCCGGCGCTCCGACAGCCCCTTCTCGGCCTCGGCCAGCGAACGCGCGGCGGACTCCAGCAACGTGCCCGAGAGCTCGGTGATCGCCGACAGGTCCGCGCCGGGGGTCAGCGAGTTCACCCAGGACTCGTACTCCTCCGGGCTCGCCGGCTGCACCGTCTGGTGCCGGCCCAGGCCGTGCGCGGGACCACGCCCCTTCTCGGCGAGGATCTCGGGCAGCAGGTCGACCAGCGAGCGGCCGTCGTGCTCCGCACGGCGCTGCAGCTCCCGGCGCACGATGTCGAGCCGGCCCTGGAGCAGCCGCCGGGTGTAGGAGAGGTTGACCTCCTCCTGCTCGGCCGCGCGGCGCAGCCGCCGCACCTCGCTCATCTGCAGCTGCACGGCGCCGTCGAGGAAGGACGGGTCCAGCAGCGCATCGACGGCGGCACCCCCGGCGGGGGACGGCTTCGGACTCACGGGGTGGCCTCCAGGGGCGTGATCCCCGGCATGGTCCGGGCATCGGCGGTGGTCATCGGCGGGCGCTGGGCGGAGCGTAGGACAGCGGTCCGGCCGCGCCCACCCGGAGGTGATCGCCGGCCGCTACCCGATCGTCGCAGACCGGACGGCCCGCACGCGGTCGCGCGCCGCGGCCCGGGTGTCGTCGAGCCCCGAGGGGGCGTCGTCGGGGTCCATGGCGGCGCTCGAGCCGGCGACGGTCAGGGCGGTGTCCGGCGCCA
Source organism: Blastococcus atacamensis (assembly GCF_002938425.1). Lineage (GTDB taxonomy): Bacteria > Actinomycetota > Actinomycetes > Mycobacteriales > Geodermatophilaceae > Blastococcus > Blastococcus atacamensis. The sequence goes on from NZ_POQU01000009.1 coordinate 20,309, forward strand.
CGGACTGCTTGACCAGCGCCAGCGCGACGACGCCCAGCTCGTGATGGCGCACCACGGTTCCCACGCGGCCGACGGTCCGCGTCCCGGCCAGGACGTCGGCGCCCGGGGCCGGCAGGTCCTCGCTGATCCCGTCCAGGTGCAGCAGGACCAGGCGCCGGGGCGGCCGGCCCAGGTTGTGCACGCGGGCGACGGTCTCCTGGCCGCGGTAGCAGCCCTTCTCCAGGTGGACGGCGGTGGTCAGCCACTCCAGCTCGTTGGGGATCGTGCGGTGGTCGCTGTCGACGCCGAACCGCGGACGCCGGGCCTCCACGCGCAGCGCCTCGTAGGCCGAGGAGCCGGTGGGCCGGGCGCCGGCGGCGAACAGCCGGTCGGCCGTCGCGGCCAGCTCGGCCCGCGGCACGAGGACGTCGAGGACGGCGGCCCCGCCGTCTCCGACCGGCGGCATCCGGCGGACGAAGCCCGGGCCGCTCGGCTCGACGGCGTACTCCCGCTCCGGCGCGGCCAGCCCCGCGGCGGCCACCACCCCGGGCGCCTCCGGACCGACGACGCTCAGCACCGCCCAGGCGTCGGTGACCAGCTGCGGCTCCACGCGGAGCATGAAGCGCATCCGCTCGAGGTAGCCCAGCAGGGCCGGGCCCGTGCCCGGCTCCACGTCGGCCCACGTGGTGCCGGCCAGCTCCGCCACGACCAGGTGGTGCTCCACGTGCCCGTTCGGCGACAGCACCAGCGCCTCGCTGCCGGCGCCGTCGGTCATCCGCTCGAAGTGCTGGCTGGTGATGCTGTGCAGCCAGGAGAGCCGGTCGGCGCCGGGAACCACGAGGACGTCACGATCGCTGCGGTCGACCAGACCCGCGCCCTCGGCCAGGACCCGCTGCTCGCGCAGGGGGTCGCCGTAGTGCACGGCGACGGAGCCGTCCTCCTCCTGGACGGCGCCGGGGCGGGACAGCAGGGGTGAGGCGGTCACGGTGTCTCCTGGGCTGCTCGGTTGCGGCATGCGCGGCACGTCCCGGACAGGGCGACGTGACCGACGTCGACGGTGAAACCCAGTTCGGCCGCCAGACGTTCCGCCGCCTCGTCCAGGAGGTCCGGGGCCGCGGAGGAGATCTCGCCGCAGGAGGCGCAGACGACGTGCAGGTGGGGGCGCTCGGAGGCGTGGTAGACCGGCGCCCCGCGGCCCAGGTGGGTGTGCCACACCAGCCCGAGGCTCTCCAGCAACTCCAGGGTGCGGTAGATCGTCGAGGTGTCCGGTGCGCTGCCGCCGGGACCGGCCTCCTCCCGCAGCCGGGCGCCGATGGCCTCCGGCGTCGCGTGCTCCAGCGCGCTCACCGCCGCGAGCACCCGCGCCCGCTGGGGCGTCAGCCGCAGACCGCGGGCCCGCAGCTGCTCGGCGAGCGGCGCGGCCAGGTCGTCGGTGCCCATGACGTGAGCCTATGCCGGGCGTGCGGCAGGCTGGCGGCGTGACCGAGCAGCGCAGGGTGGCGTTCTGGCGCGACGGATCGGCGGTCGCCGTCCCCGCCGACCAGCCCGTCGTGACCGCCTTCGACCAGGGTCTGGCCCGCGGCGACGGCGTCTTCGAGTCCGTGGCCGTCGTCGCCGGGAGCACACCGCACCTGGACGCCCACCTGGCACGGCTCACCCGGTCGGCCGCCCTCCTCGACATCCCCTCCCCGGGGGACGGGACCTGGCGGGCGCTGATCGGCGCGGTCCTCGCCGACTGGCCCTCCGCGGTCGAGGGCGTCTGCCGGCTGTTCCTCACCCGCGGCCCCGGCGAGGGAAGCCCTCCGACGGCGCTGGCGCTGCTGGCCGCCGTTCCGGAGGAGACCCTGCGCCAGCGCACCGACGGGATCTCGGTGGTGAGCCTGGGTCTCGGCGTCCCCGCGGACTTCCGGGCCGGCGCGCCGTGGCTCCTGGGCGGCGCAAAGACGCTGTCCTACGCGGTGAACATGGCCGCCCAGCGGCACGCGCACGCACTCGGCGCCGACGACGTCGTCCTCACCAGCCTCGAGGGGCAGCTGCTCGAGGGGCCGACGTCCACCGTGGTGTGGGCCGCCGGCGGCACCCTGCACACCCCGCCGGTGGAGACCGGCATCCTCGCCGGGACCACGCAGGCCCGGCTGTTCGCGCGGGCCGGGGCCGACGGGTGGCCGACCGCGGTCACGCCGGGCACGGTCGAGGACCTGCACGCCGCCGACGCGGTCTGGCTGCTCTCCGGGGTGCGCGGCGCGGCGACGGTGCACACCCTGGACGGCGTTCGGCGCGGCGACGCAGGCCTGTCCGAGCGGGTGCGGGAGCTCCTCGCCCGGTAGCCTGGCCCCAGGTGAGCCGGGAAGTCTGGTCGGCAGTTCCTCCGTCGACCCCTCCCCTGGAGCCGCCCGTATGCCTGCCACCTCCTCCGCCCGTCTGTTCGGGCGCGGATCCTGGTCCGAGGCCAGCCGGATCGCCTCGGTCCTCCGCAAGGAGACCGTCGGCGGTGTCCTGCTGCTGATCGGCACGGTCGTCGCCCTGGTCTGGGCCAACTCGCCGTGGGCTGGGTCCTACGAGTCGTTGCGCGACCTCCGGGTGGGCCCGTCGTCGCTGCACCTGGACCTGCCGCTGGGCACCTGGGCGGCCGACGGGTTGCTGGCCATCTTCTTCTTCGTCGCCGGGCTGGAACTCAAGCGGGAGTTCGTCGCCGGCGACCTCCGCGACGCGCGCCGGGCCGCCCTCCCGGTGGCCGCCGCCGTGGGGGGCATGGCGGTCCCGGCGCTGCTCTACGTGCTGGTGAACCTGGGCGGCGGGGGCGCGCTCGGCGGCTGGGCGATCCCCACGGCGACCGACATCGCCTTCGCGCTCGCCGTGCTGGCCGTCATCAGCACCCACCTGCCCAGCGCGCTGCGCACGTTCCTGCTGACACTGGCCGTCGTCGACGACCTGCTGGCCATCATGATCATCGCGATCTTCTACACCTCGGCGCTCGCGGTGACGCCGCTGCTGCTGGCCCTGATCCCGCTGGCGCTCTTCGGCTTCCTCGTGCAGAAGCGGATCCGATCGTGGTGGCTGCTGATCCCGCTGGCCGTCGTCACCTGGGTGCTGGTGCACGAGTCGGGCGTGCACGCCACGGTCGCCGGGGTGCTGCTGGCCTTCACCGTCCCGGTCGTCCGCAGCCAGGCCGCCGGCGGTCCCGATGCCGGACCGGGCATGGCCGAGCACTTCGAGCACCGCTTCCGGCCCGTCTCGGCCGGCGTCGCCGTCCCGGTCTTCGCCTTCTTCGCCGCCGGGGTGACCGTAGGCGGGCTCTCCGGGCTGACGGAGTCCCTCACCGACCGGGTCGCCCTGGGCATCGTGGTGGGGCTGGTCCTGGGCAAGGCGATCGGCATCACCCTCGCCACCTGGCTGGTGTCCCGGTTCACCCGAGCCGAGTTGGCCGACGACCTCAGCTGGTGGGACGTCGTGGGTCTGGCCCTGCTGGGTGGGATCGGCTTCACCGTGTCGCTGCTGATCGGGGAGCTGGCGTTCGGCACCGGCAGCGAGCGCGACGAGCACGTGAAGGTCGGCGTCCTGGTCGGCACCCTGACCGCCGCGCTGCTGGCCACGGTGCTGCTCCGGGCGCGCAACCGGATCTACCAGCGCATGGAGCTCGAGGAGACCTCCGACGTGGACCTCGACGGCATCCCGGACGCCTGGGACGACGTGGACGACCGGCCCGGGAACCGTGCCGCGCGGCCCGGCGACACGCCCTCCGGTGGCGCCACCAGGCCGTTCGCCGACAGCTGACAAATACGGTTGCACGCGCCGCTCTCCCGGTCGTACCGTCGTGGCACACGAGAGAGGAGGTGGTCCGTAACTTGCTGAGCTACAGGACTCGTGAGGTGGCTGTCCGCTAGCCGCCGTCCAGATGGGCCGCCCGTCCGGCGTGGAAGCCGGACGACGGCACTTGTCGCCCGTCCGTCGTACGGCGGCGAGCGAGAACCGGACAGTCACCCGACCCCCGGGCCGCCGACCATTGTCCAGTCGGCCCGCGTGCTGCTCCCCCTCTCCGGAGGGCTGGGCGCCGCGGAACAGCCCGGGGGTTGTCCGTTCTCCGGGGGAGGTCAGGTGCAGCTCGGCGGGCTGCCGGTCGAGCAGGACGTCGCCGTCGGCACCTGGATCTCCGAGGCCGTGAGCCGGGCGCACTGGAGCACCGTCGGGTCGCTCGTGCCGCCACTCTTCCCCGCCTACGCGCGGGTGCTGCACCCCGCCTACCGCTACGACGGCGATGACGACGTCGAGATCGCCTGGTCCACGGTCGCGGAGCTGAACGGCACCACGCCGCATCCGCGGATGCAGTGGCCGGCCCTCACCGGGGGCTGGGAGTACATCAGCGAGGACAGCCAGCCGCCGACGTGGGACGGCACCCCCGCCGAGGGCCACCTGCCGTGCTCGCTCGCCGAGCGGATGGTCGCCGTCCTCGCCCGCCACACGACGACGCCGCAGGACTGCCTCTTCGGCCGCTGGACCGGCCACGGCTACGACACCGCCGACCTGCGCGCCGCACCGCGCCTGCTGCTCCCCCGCGCCCGCGACGTCGTGCTGGTCCGGGGCGCGGTCGCCGACGCGGTCCGCAATCTGGCGCCCGAGCCCTCGGAGCAGAGCGCCAACCTCTGGTGGCCGGCCGACCGCGCCTGGATCGTGGCCACCGACGTCGACCTGATGAGCACCTACGTGGGCGGGACGCAGGCGTGCATCGCGGAGCTCCTGGCCGCGCCGGGTCTGGAGGCCGTGCCGGCCGATCCCGGCGACCGGGTCGGCCACGCCGACGACCCGGTCAACCCGGTCCCACCCCGCTGACCTCTCAGAGCTGCGCCAGTTCCGCCTCGAGGTCGTCGAGGCCCAGCGAACCCTGGGACAGCGCGGCCATGTGCCAGGCCTTGAGGTCGAAGTCGGCGCCCCGGGCGCGCCGTGCCGCCTCCCGGCCCTGCCGCCAGGCCCGCTCGCCGAGCTTGTAGCTGATGGCCTGACCCGGCATGCCGAGGTAGCGCACCAGCTCGCTGTCGAGGAAGGCCGGATCGGCGCCGGAGTGCTCGCCCAGGAAGGCCCGTGCCAGCTCCGGGGTCCACGGCCGGCCGCGGTGCTCGGTCAGCACCCCCTCGCCGTCGTCGGGCACCGGCAGCTCCAGGTGCATGCCGATGTCGATGACCACCCGGACCGACCGGAGCTGCTGCGCGTCGAGGAAGCCCAGCCGTTCACCGGGGTCGGGGAAGTAGCCCAGCTCGTCCATGAGCCGCTCGGCGTAGAGCGCCCAGCCCTCCACGTTCGCCCCGACGGACCCCACCGACGTCTGGTAGGTGGAGAGCTCGCCGGAGACCAGCGCCCACTGGGCCAGCTGCAGGTGATGGCCGGGAACGCCCTCGTGGTACCAGATCGACACCAGGTCCCAGAGCGGGAAGCGCGTGCGCCCCAGCGTCGGCAGCCAGGTCCGGCCCGGCCGGGAGAAGTCCTGCGCCGGCCGCGTGTAGTACGGCGCCGCGGCGCTGCCGGGCGGCGCGATCATCGCCTCGACGCGCTTCACCGGCTCGGCGAGGTCGAAGTGCGTGCCGTCCAGCGCGGCGATGGCGTCGTCCATCATCTGCTGCAACCGTTCCCGGACGGCCTCGACGCCCTCGACCGCCGGGCCGTTGGCAGCCAGCCAGCGCATCGCCTCCATCGGGGTCGCACCCGGCAGCACCCTTCCCGCCTCGGTCCGCTGCTCGGCGACGATCCGCCGGTGCTCGGACCAGCCCCACGCGTATGCCTCCTCCAGCCCGCGACCGGCGCCCAGGTCCGACCCGGTCCACCGGCGGGCGGCGACGGCGTAGCGCTCGCGCCCGACGGCGTCCGGCGTGCCCTGGGCCAGTGGCAAGTACTCGTCGCGCAGGTGGTCCCGGATCTCGGCGACGGCGGCGTCGGCGGCTCGCGCGGCCGAGTCCAGTTCGGCACGCAGGGCGTCCGGACCGGCAGCGGCGAAGCCGGCGAAGTACGGGCCGGCGAGCCACTGGTCGAGCTGGGCGACGACGGTGCGCACCTGCCGCGGGGCGACCAGCAGCCCCCGCCGGGCACCCTCGGCCAGCGTCTCCCGGTAGCCGCGGTAGGCCTCGGGGACCCGCGCCAGGCGGCGGGCGAGGACGGCCCAGTCGTCCTCGGTCGCCGCCGGCATCATGGAGAACACCTGGCGGATCGAGTGGATGGGCGTGAACAGGTTGTTCAGCGACCGGAAGCCCTCACCCGCCTCGGAACCGGCGATCTCCGCCTCCAGGCGCTCGCGCAGCAGGCGGGCGCACCGGCGCTCGACCGGGTCATCGTCCAGCGAGGGATCGGCGGCGAGCACGCGGTCCAGCTCGGCCAGCGTCTCCCGGGCCAGCTGCGCCTCGGCCTCGAGGCCCGCCGGGCTGGGATCGGGCAGCCGGTCCTCGCGCGGCCGGGTACCGAGGGCCGTGCCCAGCGTGGGGTCGAGGTCGGTGGCGGCCTCGACGTAGCGGTCGGCGACCTGCCGGGGCGTGGTGGCCGGCGCCGTCACCGGATCCGCTCCAGCCGGGCCGACATCGTCGGGCGCAGGGGGCCCTCGCCGACGGCGCGGTCGATGGCGTACATGAGCGCGCCCTCGACGATCCCGTACAGCCGCACCGAGCGGGTCACCTCCGGGGCGTCGGGGGTGCGCGCCACGACGTCGCTGGAGAGCTCCCAGCTCGTCGTCGTCCGGGCCGTTCCGACGTAGATCTCCAGGAGACCGTCCGGGGCGGCGACCAGCAGCTCGACGTCGTCGCCGCCGCGGGGACGCCAGAAGCCGGACTCCCGGACGTCGGGGCCGACGATCTTCCCGTCATCGGTCAGCCGCCACGTCCGCGATTCGTAGACGAGGAACCCACGACCGTCGTGGGCGAAACGGACCCACTGGCCGAACCGGTGGTCACCGCCGGTCCCGGCTGCCTGCCCCTCCCCGTGCCACTCCCCCAGCAGCGGGAGGACGGAGAGGATGTCCTCGGAGACCTCGGCACCGCTGCGGACGTCGGCGGTGTCGGGGACCGGTAGTTCGGTCTGCTCGCTCATCGCCGGGCCGCCGTCGGACGACGTGCCAGCCGGACGGCGCCGTAGCCGAATCCGAGCGCCGACACCGCGGTCAGGGAGACCAGGACCCAGGCAGAGATCATGGCGCCACGGTAGCGATGTCCGTCGACCCCGGCGGAGCCGCTCCGCGGCCCTCCCGGGCAACCGGATGGCATCAACCGGCCGCCGACCCTTGACAGCGACAACGCGAAGGGCCATCTTTCGTGCAATCGATTGTGTAGGCCGCGTCACACCGGGGCGGCCCCTTCCTGAGAGGTCGGCCACATGGCTAAGCACGGAGCAGTGCAGGCAGGTGCCACCGGAGCGGCTCTCGTCCTCCTCCTCACCGCCTGCGGCGGCAGCAGCGACTCGTCGGGCGGCGGAGGAGGCGGCGGCGGCGGCGGCGGCGAGGACTCCAACACGGTCGTCGTCAGCATGCCGGTGATCCCCCCGAACTTCGTCCACATCATGCCGTGGGTGGCCCAGGCCCAGGGCTTCTACGAGGACTTCGACGTCGACGTCGAGATCGTCAGCCTCGACAGCGGCGTGACCGCGCTGCGCGGCGCCGAGGCAGGGTCGGCCGACGTCGCCGCCGTGCCCACCCCGACCCTGATCAACGCGGTCGGCAGCGGCAGCGACGTCAAGGGGTTCTACACCTACAGCCCCGGCGTCGAGGTGGCCCTCGTGGCCAACGAGGACATCAAGTCCTGCGAGGACCTGCGCGGCAAGCGGCTGGCGATCGACGAGGTCGGCGGCTTCGCCGACGCCCTCTTCACGCAGTACTACACCTCTTGCGGTCTGACCAAGGAGGACGTCGAGTACGTCAGCTTCCCGGGCGCCGAGGACGACGCACTCGTCAACGAGCAGGCCGACGTCGGCCTGCTCCACATCGACGAGGCCCTCGCCATCCTCGAGGAGTTCCCGGACGCCCCGCTGCACAACCTGGTGAACCTCTGGGAGGTCGTGCCGGACTGGCACTACGCCGGCTACGCGGCTCCGCAGGAGATCATCGACCGCAAGCGGGACGCCCTGGTCAAGTTCGTCGCGGCCAACATCGCCGCCAAGGACTTCATGAGCGACCCGGCCAACAAGGAGACCGTGCTCGACGTCGCGGAGGAGCAGACCGGCCTGAGCCGCGAGGTCCTGGACGAGACGTTCGACATCTTCCTCCAGGACGAGATCTACCCGACGGACAACGGCTACCCGCAGCAGATGGTGGACTTCACCGCCGAGCAGCAGGTCGTGGTCGGCAACGTCGAGGAGGCGCCGGCCTACGAGGACCTCGTCGACCCCTCGATCTACGAGGACGCCCTCGCACTGGTCGAGAAGCAGTAGTGACACCGGGAGGGGTGGCGAGCGATGCTCGCCACCCCTCCTCCGCACTCCCCGACACACGACCGGAAGGAAGCCCCGGTGGCGACCATCAGCGCGCAGAGCGTGCAGAAGTCCTTCGATTCCCTGGAGGTGCTCAGCCGCCTGGACCTGGAGATCCAGGACTGCGAGTTCGTCTCCATCCTCGGCCCCAGCGGCTGCGGCAAGACCACCCTGCTGCGCACCGTCGCGGGTCTGGAAAAGGCCACCTCCGGCCAGATCCTGCTCGACGGACAGCCCGTGACCGGGCCCCGGCCCGACCTCACGCTCGTCTTCCAGAACTTCCGGCTGCTGCCCTGGCGGACGGTCGAGGCCAACGTGGGCTACGGCCTGCGCCTGCGCGGCGTGCCGAAGGCCGAGGCGCGCGAGCGCGTGCAGCAGAAGATCGACATGGTCGGCCTGCGCGGTTACGAGAAGAAGTACCCGTACCAGCTCTCCGGCGGCATGCAGCAGCGCGTGGGCCTGGCCCGGGCGCTGGCCATCGATCCCAAGTACCTGCTCATGGACGAGCCGTTCGGCGCGCTGGACGCCCAGACCCGCGAGCTGATGCAGGAGGAGCTGCTGTCGATCTGGGCGGACTCGCCCAAGACCGTCATGTTCGTGACCCACTCCATCGACGAGGCGATCGTGCTGTCCGACCGCGTCGTGGTCATGGAGGCCAAGCCGGGTCGCATCGTCGACGACATCCGCATCCCCTTCGAGCGCCCGCGGTCGGCCGTGGACATCCGCACCGACCCGGTGTTCGCCGAGCTCCGCCAGCACATGTGGGGCCTGCTGCGGCACGAGGACCGGCCCGTGGCCGCCGGGGGAGCGCCCGGTGAGTGACGTACCCGACCGCCGCACAGTCCTGCTGGCCCGGATCGGCTTCGGCCTGCTCGTCGTCGGCCTCTGGTGGGCGCTGTCGGCGATGCTGGGCTCGCTCTTCCTGGCCTCGCCCGCGGACGTGGTGTCCTCCGCCGCCCGGGTCCTCGGCACGGGTGAGTTCTTCGACTACCTGCTGCCGTCGCTGAAGATCCTGGCCATCGGCGCCGCCCTGGGCCTGCTGGTCGGGATCCCGGTCGGCCTGCTGATCGGTCGCTCCAAGCGGCTCTACTGGTTGACCGAGGCGCCGATCAACATCTTCTACTCGACGCCGCTGGTGGCGCTGATCCCGTTCCTGCTGGTGATCATCGGCTTCAACGACACGACGAAGATCTTCATCGTCTGGTTGTTCACGGTGCTGCCGGCACTGATCAACACCGCGTCCGGCGTCCGCACCGTCGACCGGGACCTGGTGGAGCTCTCGCACTCCTTCTGCGCCGGGGAATGGGCGCTCTGGCGCGACATCCTCATCCCCACGGCCGTGCCGGGCATCATCACCGGCGTCCGGGTCGGCTTCATCCACGCCCTGACCGGGGTCGTGCTCGCCGACTTCTACGCCGGCGCCAGCGGCCTGGGTTACATGATCATGCGTTACTCGAACCGCTTCGACGTGGCCACGGCGCTGGTCCCCGTCCTCTTCCTCGCGCTGGTCGGGGCCGTCTCGATCGTGGTCCTCAAGGGTGTCCAGCGCCGCATCGCTCCTTGGCAGGTGGTCTCGTGACGTCCTCGGCCGTTGCTCCCGTGTCCACGTCGTCCGCCGGGGCCTCGCCGGCCTCGCCGGCCGCACCGCCGGCCGGCGCGCCGCTCCGCCGCAGCCGCAACCGGCTCGGCTGGCTCGGCAGCGAGCCGGTCCTGTGGGTGCTCGGGCTCCTGCTCGTGCCGGTGGTCTGGCACCTGTACTCGATGGTCAACGACGACAAGCTCATCGTCGGCCCGCTCGACGTCGCCCGGGCCTTCGGCGACCTCACGGCCAGCGGCGAGCTGTTCACCGCCGCGCAGTCGAGCGGCACGGTGCTGGTCACGGGGCTGGTGGCCGGGGCGATCCCGGGGCTCGTCGTCGGCATCCTGGTCGGCCGCTTCCGGCTGCTCGACCTCGTCGTCGACCCCTACATCAACGCAGCCTTCGCCACCCCGCTGGTCGCCATCGTCCCGATCCTCATCGTCGCCCTGGGCTTCGGCGTCCAGGCGAAGATCGTCATCGTGGCGATGTTCGTGTTCTTCCCGGTCGCCATCAGCACCGCGACCGGGGTTCGCGAGGTGCCTCGCGACCTGGTCGAGCTGGCGCGGTCGTTCTGCGCCCGCGAGTACACGGTCTGGCGGGACGTGCTCATCCCCGGGGCGCTGCCCTACATCGTCACGGGCTTCCGGCTCGCCATCGGGCGGGCGCTGATCGCGGTCGTGGTGGCGGAGTTCAGCACGTCGGTCACCGGCCTCGGGTTCATGATCCTGCGGTACTCCCGCCGGTTCCGGATGGCCGAGGGCCTGGTGCCGGTCGTCCTGCTGATGATCGTCGGCTTCGTCCTCTTCTGGGCCCTCAAGCGGGTCGAGAAGCGGCTGTCGGTCTGGCGCGCCACGCCCTGAGCACGACACGCGCGAACACCGGCCGGCAGGGATCCCCTGCCGGCCGGTTCGCGTTCCGGGCGGTCGCTCAGCCGGGCGACGGAGCCGGTCGTTCAGCCGGGGGACGGAGCGGAGCCCCGGCCCCGCCGGCGCGCCCGGGCCCCCGGCGGCGGGGCGGTGGAACCGCGCACGACGAGGGTGACCGGGAGGAGCACCGACCGGGGCGTCGTGCTCCGCCCGCTGAGCCGGTCCAGCAGCAGCCGGGCCGCCTCGATGCCGAGCTCGTACTGCGGCACCCGCACCGAGGTCAGCGGCGGCCGCAGCCGCCCGATGAAGGGCATGTCGTTGAAGCCGACGACGCTCACGTCCCGCGGGCACTCCAGGCCCAGGTCGTCCAGCGCGTCGTAGCAGCCGATGGCCAGCAAGTCGTTGCCGGCGACCACCGCGGTCGGCGCACCGGCCTCGAGGAGCTCCAGCATGGCGGTCCGCCCGGCGGCCTCGGTGAACGCCTGCGCCGTCACGGCCGCCGCGGCGGAGAGGTCGTACCGCTCCAGCGCGGACCGGAACGCCCGCTCCCGGGCGATGCCGGTCGAGGTGCTCGACGGGCCGGCGACGTGCCCGATCCGGGTGTGCCCGAGATCCACGAGGTGGTCGACGACGCGGCTGATGCCCACGGAGTCGTCGCCGGTCACCGCGGAGACGTCCAGGCCCTCGGTCTGGCGGTTCACCAGGACCATGGGCACGCCGCGGCCGGCCGCGTCGTGCAGCAGCGGGTCGTCCCGTCGCGCCGTCGCGATGATGTAGCCGTCCACCTGGCGTGCCTGCATGGCCGCGAAGTTCAGTGCCGCCCGCTCCGGGTCGTTGTCCGTGTTCGCCGTCAGCGCCGTGTACCCGTGCTCGGCGAGGAAGTCCTCGACCCCCCGGACGATGGGCGGGAAGACCGGGTTGGTGATGTCGGGGACCAGGACGCCGACGGTCTCCGACCGGTTCGTCTTGAGGCTCCGCGCGATCGGGTTGGGCGAGTAGCCCAGCGCCGTCGCGACCTGGCGCACCCGCTCGACCGTGGCCGGCCGGACCAGGGATCGGGTGTCCTCGTTCAGCGCCCGCGAGGCCGTCGCAGGGTGCACCCCTGCAGCGGTCGCGACGTCTCGGAGCGTCGGGCGCGGAGCCACGCGCGACAGCGTAGCGATCGGGGCCTGCCGCGGCCTGCGCGTTCCGGGGGGTACCGCCATCAGCGTCCCCGTCGCGTTCGCAGGTACCGGCGCCGGGCCAGCGCCGACGTGACCGTCAGGGGGACGAACACCGCGGCGGACACGCCGAACAGCAGGGCGTAGTGGTTCCCGTCCGCGAGCCGTCCGCCCAGCGCCGCTCCCGTGGACCCGCCCAGGAAGAGGCAGGCGGCGAACAGGGAGACCACTTGGGCCCGCGCCGCCGGCGCCACCGAGGTCGCCCACGTCTGCAGCGTGGAGTGCATGAAGGCCCAGGCGGCACCCAGCAGCACGCAGGCGAGCACTCCCCCGACCAGTCCGCGCTGCACGACGAGCACGCCGAAGCCGGCGGACCCGGCGGCCCCGCCGATGACGAGCAGCGTGGGGGTGCTCAGCCGCCGGGACAGCGGCCGCACGACGCGGGTGAACAGCAGCACCGAGACACCGAAGGCGGCGACGACCGTGCCGGCCAGCCCGGCCCCACCGGTGATGGACTCCTCCACACCGGGGGCGACGAAGGTGAACACGCCGGTGAGGGCGGCCCCCTCGACGAACCCGAGCGCGAGGACCAGCGCCGTCCAGGGCTCGCGGACGGCAGCGAGCAGGGCGCGCACCGGGCGGGCGGCCCCCGGCACCCGGGGCAGCTCGGGCAGGGTGCGCAGCAGGAAGGCCAGGACGCCGCCGGCCACCGCCGTCACCGCGAAGGCCCATCGCCAGCTGATCAGCTCCGCCGCCCAGCCGGCGGCCACGGTGGCCACCGCCATGCCGACGGCGACCCCCGCCATGAGGTCGGCCAGGGGCTGCTGCCGCCGCTCGACGGGGACCGTCGTCCCCACGTAGACGAGGCTGGCGGGGATCGCGGCGGCGAAGAGGCCGCCGGCAATGCTGCGGAGCACCGCGAGCACCACCACGTCCGGCGACAACGACGAGGCGATGCCGACGACGGCGGCGCCGATCAGGGTCAGCCGCAGGGTGCGGACCGTGCCGATCCGGGCCGAGACGATCCCCCACACCGGCTGCATCAGGCCGTAGGTCAGGTAGTACACGCTGGCCACGAGGGTGACCTCGGCGACCGACACGCGCAGGTCCGCCGCGATGACCAGCAGCATCGGGGCGATCGTCGACCGGTCCAGCGAGCTGACCAGGTTGACGCCCTGGAGCCCCCGCAGTTGGCTGCGGCCGATGCCGACCTGCGGGTCCTGCACCGCGCTCATCAGCTCGCCGGCGACGGGGCCGGCACGAGCCCTCCGCCCGGCCGCGAGAGCGCCGCGAGGTCCAGGTCGCGCTCGAAGCCGCCGGCGGCCGCGCGCAGCCGCAGGACGCTCTCCAGAGCCGCGGGGTCGATGTGCCCGCCCGCGCACAGGCCGTGCACCGGGTCCAGCAGGGATCCGTACATCGCCTCCGCGACGCCGCGGTCGGTGTCGGGCTGCTGCTGCAGCAGGGCCAGCACGTCCTCGGCGGCCGCGGGGTCGAGCACCTCGCGCTCGGCGGCCGTCCACGCGGCGAGGAAGCGCTCGACGGCATCCGTCCGCCCACCCGCCACCGTCGCCAGCACCGACCCGAGGTAGGGCGTGACGACGTCGCTGACCTCGCCCAGCACCCGGGCACCGCCGCGGACCGCCCGCGCCTCGTGCCCGGCGTTGAGCAACGTCACGTCGAACTCCCCGTCGGCCAGCAGCTGACGGCGGCGCGGGGTGGCGCCGGCGGTCACGACCGCGTAGTCGCGGTGCGGCTCCAGGCCCACCGTCCGCAGCAGGGCGTAGGCGACGTAGGCAAAACCGGAGGTCGGCACGTCGACGCCGAAGCGCTTGCCGGCCACCTCCTCCAGGCGGCCGATCGACGGGTCGGCCACCAGCGAGAGCCGGGAGCCGCCGTCCACCGCGCGCAGCAGGAGCAGGTCCAACCGACGGCCGAGCGGGTTCTGCTCGTTCAGCACGTAGGTCGCCACGTTGTCCGGGGACGTGAGCACCACGTCGTACTCCCCCGCCAGCAGCGACGAGAACTGCTGCGGCGAGGAGGTCACCGGCAGCTCCTCGACGACCAGGTCGTGGTCGGCGAAGGTGCCGTGCTCCTGGGCCCACCTCGACACCACGCTCGTGCTGAAGTAGCCCAGCCGGATCGTGTCCGCCATCTCGCGTCCCCTCTCAGCAGACCCGCTGCAAACCGTGCGGGAACGTGTGCAGTCGTTCGGCCCCGGCGTCGGTCACCAGGAGCAGCTCGCCGACCTGGACCCCGGACAGGTGGTCGGGCGTGGAGACGTTGGGCTGCACGACCAGCGTCATGCCGGCCTGGAGCTCAAGGTCGGGCACCGGCTCGAGCGTGCGGCTGCGCGTGCCCAGGACCGGGGGGAGGTAGCCGCCGCCGAAGCCGTGCACCAGGTCGTCGACGGTCGTGAACCCCCGGTCCTCGACGACCGACGAGGCGTCGACCAGTTCCTGCGCCCGCACACCGGGGCGGAGGAGCGCGGCGATGGCCTCGAACGCCTCCTGCGCGACGTCGTGCAGCTCGCGGTACAGCGGTTCAGGGTCCGCCCCGACGGTGAACGTCCGCAGCAGCTGCCCGGGGTAGTCCGGCACGAACGCGGTGCTCAGCTCGAAGGTGACGACGTCGCCCTCGGCGACCCGGCGGCCGGTGGGCCACTGGGACGGCACGCAACGGTCCGGATCGGCCATCGAGGTGACCGAGACGTAGTGGATGTGGTTGCTCCCGCCCAGGGGCAGATAGGCCTGCTCGACGGCGGCCACGAGCTCGTGCTCGGTCACGCCCGGGACCAGGCGGTCGCGCAGGGCCTCCGCGGAGGCATCGGTGAGACGGGCCGCCGTGCGGAGCGCGCCGAGCTCCTCCTCCGACTTGACCATGCGCAGCCGCGTGTACGTCGGGTTCAGGTCCACCACCCGCACGCCGGCGGCCTCGAGCCGCCGGTACGCCTGCCACGGCAGCGGGCCCACGACCCCGAGCGCCGGCGCCGCGGGGCCGCGCTCGCGCAGGACCTCGAGCGCCGGGACCACCGCGGACGCGCCTCCGTAGCGGACCTCGGCGTCCCGGACGAGCCGCGTCGCAGCCGGCACGTGGTTGAAGAAGGAGACGAACAGGACGTCGCGGTGCCCCGGGCTCACGACCACCGCGGCCTCACGGGTCACCGGCCACTGGGTCAGCCACGTCACCGCGCCGGCCGAGCGGTTGGCGCCGTACAGCAGCACGGAGTCCACGCCGGCCTCCGCCGCGATCGCCAGGAGGGCCGCACGGCGCCGGGCCATCTCGTCGCCGCCGAAGCGCCGCAGCTCCGTCTCGTCGACCCTCACCGTCGCCCCATCTCCCGGACAGTCCGCCATTGACATCGCCGCGGAGCCTGCCCGAGCATGCACTCGATTGCAAGCCTCCCGACGGAAGGACGCACGATGGATGCGCGTGTTGCCAGCGCGGTAGCGAACTGGGCACCCCGGTTCACGACGAACGGCGTGGCGGTGGCCGATTTCCAGCGGGTCACGTCCGGGCTCGAGTCGTGGTCGGACTGGTGCAGGGCCTGGTCCGACGCGGCCCGGGTGCACGAGGACCTGGGCCGGGAGGCCCTGGCGGAGGGACGTACGCGGTCCGCCGGCACGCACCTGTCCACGGCGGCGGTCTACTACCACTTCGGGAAGTTCCTCTTCGTCGAGTTCCCCGACCAGATGCGCGCTGCGCACGAGCGGGCCGTCGCCTGCCTCACCGACGCGCTGCCGCACCTGGACCCGCCCGGCGAGCGGATCGAGATCCCGTTCGAGGGCAGCCGCCTGGTGGGCATCCTCCGCCGGCCGCACGGGTCCGGGCCGCACCCCGTCGTCGTCATGGTGCCGGGCCTGGACTCCACCAAGGAGGAGTTCCGCTCGACCGAGGCGCTGTTCCTCGAGCGGGGGCTGGCCACCTTCTCGGTCGACGGCCCCGGCCAGGGCGAGGCCGAGTACGACCTGCCCATCCGCGGCGACTGGGAGGTCCCCGGTCACGCGATCGTCGACACGGTGGCCGCCCAGCCCGGGATCGACCCCGACCGGATCGGCGTCTGGGGGGTCAGCCTGGGCGGCTACTACGCGCCCCGGCTCGCCAGCGGGGTCGACCAGGTCAAGGCGTGCGTGGCCCTGGCGGGGCCCTACAACTTCGGCGAGTGCTGGGACCAGCTGCCGCCGCTGACCCGGGAGGCGTTCACCGCCCGTTCCTTCGCCGCCGACCAGGAGGAGGGACGCAAGCGCGCGCTCGAGCTGGACCTGTCCCAGGCGGCCGGACGGATCCGCGTACCGCTGCTGGTGGTGGCCGGCAAGCAGGACCGCCTCATCCCCTGGCAGCACGCCGAGCGGCTGGTGGCCGAGGCCGCCGGACCGACCGAGCTGCTCATGCTCGACGACGGCAACCACGGAAACATGAACGTGGCCGCCAAGCACAGGTACAAGACGGCTGACTGGATGGCCCGGCAGCTCGGCTCCTGAGGAGGCACGACGATGGCACGGATCAGCTATGTGGACGTGGACGCCCTCGACGACCCGGAACTGGCCGGGTACCTCGAGGACTCGCGGCGTTTCGGCACCCCCCGGCCGGAGAGCCAGAGCATCCGGGCCCACGTGCCCGAGGTCCTCCGGTCGTTCTCCCGCACGTGGGACGGGGTCTTCCGCAACGGCGTCACCGACCACCGCATCAAGGAGCTGTGCCGGGTCTTCGTGGCCCGCACGCTGGACTGCGGGTACTGCGCGGGCCAGCGGTCGCACGTGGCCGCGGCCGACGGGCTCACCGAGCGCGGGTACGACGACCTCATCGAGTTCCGCACCTCCGACCAGTACACGGACAAGGAGAAGGCGGCGCTGGCCTACGCCGAGGCCATCGCCTGGGATCCCGCCATGGCCGACGACGGTCTCTGGGATCGGCTTCACCAGCACTTCTCCGAGCCGGAGATCGTGGAGCTGGGCTACTTCATCGGCGTGACGATGGGGCAGCAGCGCTGGCTCAAGACCATGCAGGTCAAGCACGGCGAGGTGCCGACCGGCACGACGGCCGGGCTGGCTCCGGGCCTCGTCGGCTGAGCGCACGGGCCGCCCAGGGCACTCACCCCGGGCGGCCCGCAGCGGGCTCGTCCGGATGCGGGTCGCCGAGGGGACGACGCCCCTCGACCGAGCCGCGAGACCTTGACATCGCCTTCGCCGCAGTTATCGTACAAACGATTGCAGTCCACCACCGGATGGGGTTCCTCGATGACACGCACAGACCTTCCCGAGCTCACCGTCGGGTGGATCGGAACCGGCCACATGGGTGCCGCACTGGCCGCCCGCATCGGCCGGGCGGGCATGGACCTCACCGTGTGGAACCGGACGCGGAGCAAGGCCGAGCCGCTGATCGACGCCGGCGCCAAGGTCGCCGACGAGCCGGTCGAGCTCGCCGACCGCGACGTCGTCTTCACGATGGTCACGACCTCGGCGGACCTCGAGCAGGTCGTCGGCCGGCTGCTGAGCGACCCGGCCAAGGCGCCGCGCATCCTCGTCGACTGCTCGACGGTCTCCACCGAGGCCTCGGAGCGGGTGCGGGCCGTGGCCGAGGAGCGGGGCATCGCCTTCCTCGCCTCGCCGGTGAGCGGCAACGGCAAGGTGGTCTCCGCCGGGAAGCTGAGCCTGGTCAGCAGCGGCCCGCGCGAGGCCTACGACCAGGTGGAGCCGATCCTCAGCCTGCTCGGCCGTCACGTGACCTACGTGGGCGAGGGCGAGAAGGCCCGGCTGGTGAAGATCTGCCACAACATCATGCTGGGCGTGGTCGCCCAGAACATGGCCGAGATCGTCGTGCTGGCGGAGAAGGGCGGAGTGCCCCGGGCCGCCATGCTCGACTTCCTGAACAACAGCGTGATGGGCTCGATGTTCACGCAGTACAAGTCGCCGGCCTACGTGAACCTGGACTTCACGCCCACGTTCACGCCGGTGCTGCTGCGCAAGGACCTCGACCTCGGCCTGCGGGCGGGCGACGAGCTCGGCGTCCCGATGCCGGTCACCTCCGCCGCCCGCGAGACGGTCCAGGCGGCGATCGCCCAGGGGCACGTCACCGAGGACTTCGCCGTCCTGCTCCAGCTGCAGGCCCGCAACTCGGGCCTCGAGCTGGTCTCCGAGGACGTCGAGGTCGATGACGGCCTCGCCCCGCTCGAGGAGGGCTGAGCGCATGGCCGCACCGCTGGCCGCCCCCGGACACATGGGCGTCGACTACGAGACGCGGGTCGACTTCGCCCGCCTGCGCGACTACCGGCTCGGGCGGGCCAAGCAGTCCCTGGACGCCAGCGAGTGCGGCGCCTTCCTGCTGTTCGACTTCTACAACATCCGCTACACGACCAGCACCTGGATCGGCGGCGCGCTCGGCGACAAGATGATCCGCTACGCCTTGCTGGCCCGCGGCAAGGACCCGGTGCTGTGGGACTTCGGCTCGGCGGTCAAGCACCACAAGCTGCACTCCCAGTGGGTCCCGACCGAGAACTACCGCGCCGGCTTCCTGGGTTTCCGCGGAGCCGTGGCGCCCTCGGTCGGTCTCATGGCCGAGGCGGTGACGGAGATCAAGTCGATGCTCGTCGAGGCCGGCGTGGCCGACCTGCCCGTCGGCGTCGACATCGTGGAACCGGCATTCCTCTTCGAGATGCAGCGGCAGGGTCTGACGGTCGTCGACTGCCAGCAGCTCATGCTCGACGCCCGGGTGATCAAGTCGCAGGACGAGATCGTCCTGCTCAACCAGGCGGCGGCCATGGTCGACGGCGTCTACCAGGACATCGTCGAGATGCTGAAGCCCGGCATCCGCGAGAACCAGATCGTCGCGCACGCCAACAAGCGCCTGTACGAGATGGGCTCCGACCAGGTCGAGGCGGTCAACGCCATCTCCGGTGAGCGGTGCAATCCGCACCCGCACAACTTCACCGACCGCCTCATCCGGCCCGGCGACCAGGCGTTCTTCGACATCATCCACTCGTTCAACGGGTACCGGACCTGCTACTACCGCACGTTCGCCGTGGGCAGCTCCACCCCCGCGCAGCGGGACGCCTACACGAAGGCCCGCGAGTGGATGGACCGCGGGCTGGCCGGCATCAAGGCCGGTGTGGGCACCGACGAGGTCGCGGCACTGCTGCCGAAGGCCGAGGAGTTCGGGTTCGGCAGCGAGATGGAGGCCTTCGGGCTGCAGTTCGCCCACGGCCTGGGCCTCGGTCTGCACGAGCGACCGATCATCTCGCGGCTCAACAGCATGAAGGAGCCGGTGGAGCTGCAGGTCGGCATGGTCTTCGCGCTGGAGACCTACTGCCCCGCCAGCGACGGCTTCTCCGCGGCGCGGATCGAGGAGGAGGTCGTCGTCACCGCCGACGGCCCCCGCATCCTCACGCTGTTCCCCGCCCAGGACCTCGTCGTCACCAACCCCTACTGAGAGGGATCTCCGCATGACCGCGCTGGACGACCGCCCCTGGATGTCCACCATCCCCACCGACCTCTACATCGGGGGGAACTGGCGGCAGGCCGGCCGGCCCGACCCGATCCCGGTCCTCGACCCGGCCACCGAGCAGGTGCTCGTGACGGTCGCGGACGCCTCCCCCGAGGACGGCATCGCGGCCGTGGACGCCGCCGCCGCGGCGCTGCCCGGTTGGGCCGCCGCCTCACCGCGCCACCGCAGCGACGTCCTCATGCGGGCCTTCGCCCTGATGACGGAGCGACGCGAACAGCTGGCCGAGCTGATCGTGCTGGAGAACGGCAAGGCCCTGGCCGACGCGCGGGGCGAGGTGGCCTACGCCGCCGAGTTCTTCCGCTGGTACGCGGAGGAGGCGGTCCGGGCCGCCGGCACCGTGCAGACCGCACCGGCCGGCACCAACAACATCCTGGTGCTGCGCCAGCCGATCGGCGTCGCCGTCCTGGTCACCCCGTGGAACTTCCCGGCGGCCATGGCCACGCGCAAGATCGGGCCCGCGCTGGCCGCGGGCTGCACGGTGGTGCTGAAGCCGGCCACGGAGACGCCACTGACCGCCTTCGCCATCGTCGCCCTCCTCGAGGAGGCCGGCGTGCCGCCGGGCGTCGTCAACTGCGTCACCACCCGGAGCGCCGGCAGCGTGGTGAAGGCCATGGTCGACGACCCGCGGGTGCGCAAGCTGTCCTTCACCGGGTCCACGGAGGTGGGCCGCCGCCTGCTGGCCACGGCAGCGGAGACCGTCGTGAGCTGCAGCATGGAGCTGGGCGGCAACGCGCCCTTCCTGGTGCTCGCCGACGCCGACCTCGACACCGCGGTGGCGGGGGCGATGCTCGCCAAGATGCGCAACGGCGGCTCGGCCTGCACGGCCGCCAACCGGTTCTACGTGCACGCCAGCATCGAGCGGGAGTTCGCCTCGCGGCTGTCGGTGGCGATGAGCCGGCTCCGGGTGGGCAACGGGCTGGACGCCGGCGTGGATGTCGGCCCCCTGGTCAACGCCCCCACCCGCGACAAGGTGGCCGAACTCGTCACCGGCGCACTCGACGGTGGCGCAGCGGTGCTGTCCGGCGGGTCCGCCCCCGATCGCCCGGGCTTCTTCTACACGCCCACCGTCCTCGGGGAGGTGCCGGCCGACGCCTCGATCCTGCGGGAGGAGATCTTCGGCCCGGTGGCCCCGGTGGTCCCGTTCGACACCGTCGACGAGGCGATCGCCCTCGCCAACGACACCGAGTACGGCCTGGTCTCCTACGTCTACACCGGCGACCTCGCGCAGGGCCTCGCCGTCAGCGAGCGCCTGGACTCCGGCATGGTCGGGCTCAACCGCGGCGTCGTGTCGGACCCGGCCGCGCCGTTCGGCGGGACCAAGCAGAGCGGTGTGGGGCGCGAGGGCGGGCACGAGGGCATGCTCGAGTACCTGGAGAGCAAGTACATCGCCGTCGGCTGGTAGCCGGGCCACCCTTCCCCCCACGCCTCGCAAGCTCGGCACGGGCCCCTGAAGGGTGGCCTCTCGGTTCCGTCACCCGGCGAAACGCTCCGGGTGACGGAACCATGCTTTCCCGTCGGGGTAGCTGACCAGTTCGAACTGCATCCCCCACGGCGCGAGGAAGTAGACCCAGCGCTGCCCCTCGTGGGCTCCCGAGCTCGCCGTCGGCTCCCCCAGCACGCGGACGCCGCGGCTCCGCAGGTAGGCCACCGCGGCATCCAGGTCGTCGACGTAGAGGGCGACGTGGTGCCCGCCCACGTCGCTGTTGCGCGGCGGGACCGAGGTCTGGTCGGGCGCCTCGTAGTGGAACACCTCGAAGATCGCCTGACCGCCGCACCGGAAGAACGAGTTCCGCCGCATGACCGCCCGCGGGTGCACGGCGAGGTGCTCGGCCATCCAGTCGCTGTCCTCGTGCACGAACGGACCGAGCGAGTAGAGGTACTCGCACCCGAGCACGTCGACGAGGAACTCCGTGGCCTCGTCGAGATCGGGGACGGTGAAACCGATGTGGTCCACACCGGTCAGACCGGGGAGCGCCATGCGTCCTCCTGGCTCGTCGCAGACGACTGGGAACCCCACCCTGGCACACCACCGGACACCGCGGCGAGAATTTATGCAATCGGTTGTATTCGTCCCTCCGGCGTGCCACGCTGTCCGGGTCCGACCGACTGCCGATGGGATCGACATGCCTGAGCGCAAGCTGCTGGAGCCGGCGGTGGACTGGGTCGAGCTGGTGACGACCGAGGCCGACTGGGACGCCGCCGAGCCGCACCTGCTGACCAGCATGCTGAGCCAGCTCGTGCTGATCCGGACGTTCGAGGAGCTCGTCCTCGAGCTCGCGGGCGCGGGGCTCATCCACGGGCCGGCGCACTCCAGCATCGGGCAGGAGGGCGGGGCGGTCGGCTCGATCATCGGGCTGACGAGCCAGGACACGGTCAACGGCTCCCACCGCGGCCACCACCAGTTCCTCGCCAAGGTGCTGACCCACATCCACCCGGAGGGCATCGACCCGACCAAGCCGTGGTCGGAGGAGGTGCGGGCCGTCCTGCTGCGCAGCCTGGCCGAGATCTGCGGCCTGGACCGCGGCTTCAGCCACGGCCGCGGCGGCAGCATGCACCTGCAGTGGAAGGAGGCCGGGGCGATCGGCACCAACGCGATCGTCGGTGGCGGCGTGCCCCTGGCCGCCGGGTCGGCCTGGGCGCACCGCCAGGCCGGCACCGACGCGGTCGCGATCACGTACTTCGGCGACGGCGCCATCAACATCGGCTCGACGCTGGAGTCGTTCAACCTCGCCGCCGCGTGGAAGCTGCCGGTCTGCTTCTTCGTCGAGAACAACGGCTACGCAGTGTCGACCAGCGTCCACGAGGCCACCGGCGAGGCGCGCCTGTCGGCCCGGGGGCCGGGCTTCGGCATCGCGAGCTGGAAGGTCGACGGGATGGACCCGCTCGCGGTCCACCTCACCATGCAGCAGGCCCTCGCCCACATGCGCGCCGGGCACGGCCCGGCCCTCGTCGAGGCCGACGTCTACCGGTACTTCCACCAGAACGGCGCCTTCCCCGGCAGCGCGTTCCGCTACCGGACCCGCGAGGAGGAGGCCGACTGGCGCCGGCGGGACCCGATCGACCAGGTCCGGGTCAACCTGGTCCGCCGGGGCATCCTGACCGACGAGGACGTCGACGCCGCGATCGCCGCCGCCAAGGCGCTGTGCGCCGAGGTGAGCGAGGTCCTGCTGGAGCCCCGCCCCGGCGGGAAGCCCGGGGAGCGGCAGATCCGGCAGGCCGAGTGGCCCGACCCCGCCTTCGTGAACGTCGGTGTCCGGGGCGACCTCTCCGAGTTCGCCGACGCACCCCTGGCCGACCGCGAGGACTTTGCCGGCCGCATGCAGGAGACCAAGTTCATCGACGCCGTCGCCGGCGTCATGGGTCGCCGGATGGAGACCGACGACCGCGTCGTCGTCATGGGCGAGGACGTGCACCGTCTCAACGGCGGGACCAACGGCGCGACCCGCGGGCTCAAGGACGCCTTCCCCGACCGGATCCTCGGCACCCCCATCAGCGAGAACGCCTTCACCGGCCTGGGCGGCGGGATCGCGCTGGACGGACGGTTCCGCCCCGTCGTCGAGTTCATGTACGCCGACTTCATGTGGGTGGCGGCCGACCAGCTGTTCAACCAGATCGGCAAGGCCCGGCACATGTTCGGCGGCGACGACGACGTCCCGTTCGTCCTGCGCAGCAAGGTGGCGATGGGCACCGGGTACGGCTCCCAGCACTCCATGGACCCCGCCGGCATCTTCGCGACGTCGCCCGGCTGGCGGATCGTCGCCCCGTCCACGCCCTTCGACTACGTCGGCCTGATGAACAGCGCCCTGCGCTGCAAGGACCCGGTGGTCGTCCTCGAGCACGTCGACCTCTACACCTCGGTCGGCGAGGGCGCCGTGGACGACCTCGACTACTGCATCCCGGTGGGGAGGGCCGCCGTCCGGCGCGCGGGCAGCCAGATCACCGTCATCTCGTACCTGGCGATGACCAACTACGTGCTGCAGGCGGTCGACGAGGTGGGCACCGTCGACGCCGAGGTCATCGACCTGCGCTGGCTGGACCGCGCCAGCCTGGACTGGGAGACCATCGGCGAGAGCATCAAGAAGACCGGCAACGTGCTCATCGCCGAGCAGGGTGCCGTGGGCACCTCCTACGGCGGCTGGCTGGCCGACGAGATCCAGCGGCGGTTCTTCGACTGGCTCGACTCGCCGGTCCAGCGGGTGACCGGTGGAGAGGCCTCCCCCAGCATCAGCAAGGTGCTGGAGCGGGCCGCGATCGCCCAGGCCGACGAGGTCGCCGCCGCCCTCCGCGACGTCCTGGGAGCCTGACGATGCCCGAACTCCTGCGCATGCCCGAGATCGCCGCCGCCACGACCTCCGCGGTCCTGGCCGGGTGGCCGGTCGCCGAGAACACCCCGTTTTCGGCGAAGGACGTCATCGCCACGGTGGAGACCGACAAGGCCGTCGTCGACGTCGAAGCGGAGGTCGACGGCGTCATCCTGCGGAGGCTCGTCGCCGAGGGCACCGAGGTCGCCGTCGGCAGCGCGATCGCCGTGCTCGCGCAGCACGGCGAGGAGATCGGCGATCTCGACGCCGTCCTCGTGGCGCTCGGTGTCCAGGAGGCCTCGGGGAACGGGGCGGCCCCGGACGGCGGAGCCGTCCCCACCCCGGCGACCGAGCCGGGTCCGCCGCCGGTCGTCGACGGTGCCGGCAACGGCAGCCCCCGGCGGTTCGCCAGCCCGCTCGCCCGCCGGCTGGCCGCCCAGGCCGGGTTGTCGATCCACGACCTGACCGGCACCGGCCCCGGCGGACGCATCGTGCGCCGGGACGTCGAGACCGCCCTCGCCCAGCGCGTCGCGCTGGAGGAGGCCGCGCCGCACGACGCCTCCCCCGCGCTCGCCGCACCACCCGCACCCGCACCCGCACCCGCAGCCGCAGCCGCTCCGGCACCCGCACCGGCCAGCAGGCCCGTACCGGCCCCGGCGCCAGCGGGGAACGCCCCGGCCGGCGCCGTCGACCAGCCGCTGAGCCGCATGCGGCGGGCCATCGCCGCCCGGCTCACCGAGAGCAAGACGACGACGCCGCACTTCTACCTGCGGGGCTCGGCGCGCGTCGACGAACTGCTCCGGATGCGCGCTCAGCTCAACGAGGGCGGGGACGTCCGCATCTCGGTGAACGACCTGGTCGTGAAGGCCGTCGCCCGGGCACACGCCCTGGTGCCCGCCATGAACGTCGCCTGGGCCGGGGACGCGATCCGCTCGTTCGACGGCGCGGACGTCGCCGTCGCCGTGGCGACCGACAACGGCCTGGTCACCCCGGTGCTCCGGGGGGTCGACAGCATGTCGGTCAGCGCGGTCGCCCGGGCTACGCAGGACGCGGTCGCCCGTGCGCGCGCCGGCCGCCTCCAGCAGACCGAGCTGGAGGGCGGGAGCATCAGCGTGACCAACCTCGGGATGTACGGCACCGAGGAGTTCGCCGCCATCATCAACCCGCCGCAGGCCGCGATCCTGGCCGTGGGCGCCGCTCGTCAGGAGCCGGTGGTCACCGACGGGCAGCTCGCCGTCGCCACGGTGCTGCGGGTGACGCTGTCGGTCGACCACCGCCCCGTGGACGGCGCGACGGCTGCCGAGTGGATGCGGGCGTTCGTCGGCCTCCTCGAGTCGCCCGTGCGGATCCTCGCCTGATGAGCGCCGCCCCGGCAGCCGAACCGGTCCGGCTGCACGTGAACGGGGTCGAGCACGACGTCGTGTGCGACCCCGACACCCCGCTGCTCTACGCGCTCCGCAACGACCTGGGCCTCGTGGGCGCGAAGTTCGGCTGCGGGCTGGGGCTCTGCGGCGCGTGCAACGTCCTGGTCGACGGGCACCCCACGCATTCCTGCGACACCCCTGTCTGGGCGGTGGCCGGCAAGCGGATCACCACGGTCGAGGGGCTCGGCCAGGACGGCCGTCCGCACCGGCTGCAGGAGACCTTCGTCGAGGCGCAGGCCCTCCAGTGCGGGTACTGCACCTCGGGCATGATCGTGACCGCCGCCGCCCTGCTGGAGCGCGAGCCCGAGGTCGACGAGGCGGGGGTCCGCCGCGCGCTGGACGGCAACCTCTGCCGCTGCGGAGCCCACAACCGGATCGTCCGCGCGGTCCTGTGCGCCCGGCCCTGCGCCGGACGAGCGACGGGGACGACGTGACCGCGCCGGGCAACCCCAGCCTGGGGAACAACCCCCGGCTGGACCGCTGGGTGAGCATGTGCGCCGACGGCCGGGTCCTGGTCCGCTCGGGCAAGGTGGAGCTCGGGCAGGGGGTCCTGACCGTCCTTGCGCAGATCGCCGCGGACGAGCTGGAGGTCGATCCCGCCCGGGTCGTCATGGTGCCCGCCTTGACCGACGCCAGCCCCGACGAGTCCTACACCGCGGGCAGCCTCTCGGTGCAGCACTCCGGTGGGGCGTTGCGCCAGGTGTGCGCCCGGGTGCGCACGCTGTTCCTGGACGCGGTGGCCGCCCGGTGGGACGTCCCCGCCGACGACCTCCGGATCGACGACGGCACGATCTGCGCCCCCGACGGACGCCGCAGCAGCTACTGGGAACTGAGCGGCGAGGTGGCGCTGGACCAGGACGCCGCCGGTGCCGGCGCCCGCCCGGCCGGCGTCCGCCGCTCGGTCGGCCGCTCCCTGCCCCGCCTGGACGTCCCCGACAAGGTCGCCGGACGGCGCCGGTTCCTGCACGATCTGCGACCGCCCGGCCTGCTGTTCGGCCGTGTCGTGCGCCCGCCCTCGCGGGGAGCGCGGTTGCTGACGGTCGACGACGCTCGCGCCCGCGCCGTTCCCGGCGTGGTCGCCGTCGTGCGCGACGGTTCCTTCCTCGGAGTCCTCGCCGAGCGGGAGGAGAGCGCGCTGCGAGGCCTGGAGGCGCTGCGCGCCGGCTGCACGTGGGACCAGCCCGGGACGCTCCCGGACGAGCTCGATCTGGCGGCCTTCCTGGTCGGCGCCCCGGCACAGACCGTGGTCCTGCACGAGGACGGGCCGGACGGGGACGGACCGGACGGGGACGAGCCCCCGGCCGCCGATGTGCGGACCATCCGGGCCCGCTTCACGCGTCCCTTCCTCGCCCATGCCTCGATCGCGCCGTCCGCCGGGATCGCCCAGTGGGACGACGGCCGGCTCCGGGTCTGGACGCACTCCCAGGGCGTCTACAACCTGCGCACGGAGATCGTCCGCTCGCTCGGGCTGCCCCCCGAGGACGTCGTCGTCCAGCACGTCGAGGGCGCCGGCTGCTACGGGCACAACGCCGCCGACGACGCCGCCTACGACGCGGTGCTGCTGGCACGCACCGTGCCGGGCCGGCCCGTGCAGGTCGTGTGGACCCGCGCCGACGAGCTCAGCTGGGGACCGCTCGGCCCGGCGATGGTCGTCGAGGTCGAGGCCGACGTCGACGCGTCCGGTCAGGTCCGGCGCTGGCGGCACGACGTCTGGAGCAACGGGCACTCCGCGCGTCCCGGCGGGCCGTCGGCCTCCCCGCCGCTCGCCGCCATGCACGTCGCAGACCCGGCCGCGCCGGTCCCCTCGACCGACCCACCGCTGAAGAACGGGGGCGGATCGGGCCGCAACGCGGTGCCGGGCTACGCCTTCCCCCGGCAGCGCGTGCGCAGCCACGTCCTCACGACGATGCCGCTGCGGACCTCGGCGCTGCGCGCCCTGGGCGCGCACCTCAACGTCTACGCCATCGAGTCGGTCGTGGACGAGCTGGCACTGGCCTGCGGCGCGGACCCCGTGGAGTACCGGCTGGGCCTGCTGACCGACCCCCGCGCCCGCGAGGTGCTCGTGGCGGCCGCCGAGCGGGCCGGCTGGAGCTCACCGCTGGAGGACCCGGCGGGCACCCGCGGCCGGGGGGTGGGTGTGGCCCGGTACAAGAACACCGGCGCCTACTGCGCCGTCGTGGCCGAGGTGGAGGCCGAGTCGAGCGTCCGCGTGGCGCGCCTGACCATCGCCACCGACGTCGGCCTGGTGGTCAATCCCGACGGGGTGGTCAACCAGATCGAGGGTGGCGCCCTGCAGGCGGTGAGCTGGACGACCAAGGAGCGGGTGCGGTTCGACACGCACCAGGTCACCAGCCAGGACTGGGAGCAGTACCCCATCCTCACCTTCAGCGAGGTGCCGCCGGTCGACGTCGTCCTGCTGGACCGTCCCGACCAGCCCTCGCTCGGTGCCGGTGAGACCTCCATCGGTCCCACGGCGGCCGCCATCGGCAACGCCCTGCGCGCGGCCATCGGCGTCCGCGTGGGGTCGCTGCCCCTGTCGGCGGAGAACGTGGTCGCGGCCATGGACGCCTCTTCCTGACCGCTTCCGACGGCCGACGGCGGGTGGGGTGCGACTGACCCGACACCCCCGCTGGTGGCGACGCGGCCCGATCTGGGAGAGGCTGTACGTCCGGACGAGACGGAGGAGCAGTCATCGAGATGGCCGAGGCCGGCGGGGCGGCGCCGACCACGGAGGACGAAGCGCTCCCCGGAACGCCGTCCTGGTACTCCGTGCTGCACGACTCCGCCTTCATGTTCGCCTCCGTGTGCGACCCGCAGGGCCGGCTGCTGACCAGCAACCTCCTGGCGGTCGAGGGGTGCGGGTTCGACCGGCACGACCAGCTGGGCCGCCTGTTCTGGGACACCGGCTGGTGGGCGGGCAGCGCCGAGGTGCAGCGCGAGGTCGAGCGAAGCTTCCGTGCCGTCGCCGCGGGCGGTGAGCCGGTGCGCACCACCACCCCGTACTTCCTCGCCGACGGCACGCGACGGGTCGCGGACTTCACCCTGCAACTGGTGCGGGAGGGCGAGAAGCCGCAGTACCTGCTGGCCACCGGCATGGACATCACCGACCGGCTGGAGACCGAGCGCACCGTGGCCGAGGCCCGGGCCGCCGGCGCCGAGGCCTCGACGCTGCGCCAGGTCGCGGCCAGCCGGGCCCGGGACCTCGAGTCGCTCCGGGAGACCGAGGCGAAGCTCTCCCGGGCGCTCGCGATCAGCGACCGCGTCCTGGCCAACGTCGCCGACGGCATCTACGGCCTGGACGCCGGCGGGCGGGTCGAGTTCGTCAACCCCGCGGCCGTGCGACTGACCGGCCACCCCGCCGAGGAGCAGCTGGGCAACGACCAGCACGCCCTCATCCACCACCACCGGACCGACGGCTCGCCCTACCCCCGGGAGGAGTGCCCGGTCTGGCGCGCGCTGCGCACGGGCCGGACCGTCGTCTCCGACGACGAGACGTTCTGGCGCCGGGACGGGTCGGCCATGCCGGTCGAGATGGTCGTGGTCCCGACCGTCGAGGACGGGGTGCAGACCGGTGTCGTCGTCTCCTTCCGCGACCTCACCGAGCGGCTCGCCGCCCAGCGGCAGGCCGCCGAGCTGGAGGCCCTCGCACTCCGGGCCGCCAGCGAGAGGGCCCTCTCCGACCGGCTGCAGCAGTCGCTGCTCACCCCGCCGCCGGAACCCGACCACCTGCAGATCGCCGTCCGCTACCGCCCGGCCGCGCACGAGGCGCAGGTGGGCGGCGACTGGTACGACGCCTTCCTCCAGCCCGACGGCGCGACGATGCTGGCGATCGGCGACGTGGTCGGGCACGACAGCAACGCCGCCGCGGCCATGGGTCAGCTCCGCGGCCTGCTCCGGGCGCTGGCCTACGCCTCCGACGCCGGACCGGCCGAGACGCTCACCCGGGTCGAGCACGCCGCCCAGGGCCTGGCGGTCACCACCCTGGCCACCGGTGTGCTCGCCCGCATCGAACGCCATCCCGACGAGCCGGTCAGCGGCACCCGGCTGCTGCGCTGGAGCAACGCCGGCCACCCGCCGCCGCTCCTGCTCGCCCCCGACGGCAGCGTCACCGAGCTGGTCAGCCCGCCGGAGCTGATGTTCGGCATCGACCCCGACGCGCGACGCACCGACCACCTCCTGGTGCTGCCCGACCACCACACCCTGCTGCTGTTCACCGACGGCCTGGTCGAGCGCCGCGACATCGACCTCGACGAGGGCACGGGTCGGCTGCGCGAGGCGCTGGCCGATCTGGGCAGCACCCCGCTGGAGGAGCTGCTGGACACGGTGCTGGCCCGGCTGGTGCCCGACGCCGGTGCGGACGACGTCGCCATCGTCGCCGTCCGCACCTTCCCCGAGGACCGGCCCCGGCCGGCCGAGGCCGGACCCAACCGGCTGCCCCCGGGCCTGGACTGAGGAGACGACAGCGGCCCGCCTCCCCCGGAGGGGAGGCGGGCCGCTGGAGTGGCTCTGCGGAGGGCCGTCAGGCGATGACGACGGTGGTCTCGTTGAGGCCGGTCTCGGCCTCGAGGACCCGCTCTCCCTTGCCGGCGGGGGCGAGCGCACGCAACTTCCACGCGCCCGGAGCCGCGAAGAAGCGGAACTCACCCTCGGGGCTGGTGACCACCTCGGCGGTGAACTCGTCGGTGCCGTCGAGCAGCCGGACGTAGGCACCGGCCACCGGTGCGCCGTCGTGCCACACCGAGCCCTGGATCACCGTCTGCGTGCTGAGGTCGATGCCCGCGAGGGAACCGCCCTGCTTCGGGGCGCCGCACATGTCAGCTCACTTCTCGATCGGGACGCCGACCAGCGAGCCGTACTCGACCCAGCTGCCGTCGTAGTTCTTGACGTTCTTCTTGCCCAGCAGCTCCTGGAGCACGAACCAGGTGTGGCTCGACCGCTCGCCGATGCGGCAGTAGGCGATGGTTTCCTTGCTGTCGTCGAAGCCCTGCTCGGCGTACAGCGCCGCCAGCTGCTCGTCGGACTTGAAGGTGCCGTCCTCGTTGGCCGCCTTGCTCCACGGGATGTTGATCGCCGTCGGCACGTGGCCGGGACGCTGCGACTGCTCCTGCGGCAGGTGCGCCGGGGCGAGGATCTTGCCGGAGAACTCGTCGGGCGAACGCACGTCGACGAGGTTCTTCGTGCCGATGGCGGCGACGACCTCGTCGCGGAAGGCGCGGATCGACAGGTCGGGCTCACCGGCGACGTACTGGGTGGCCGGGCGGTCGACGGCGTCCTTCGACAGGGGGCGCCCGTCGAGCTCCCACTTCTTGCGGCCGCCGTCCATGAGCTTCACGTCGCGGTGCCCGTAGATCTTGAAGTACCAGTAGGCGTAGGCGGCGAACCAGTTGTTGTTGCCGCCGTAGAGCACGAC
Source organism: Blastococcus atacamensis (assembly GCF_002938425.1). Taxonomy (GTDB): domain Bacteria; phylum Actinomycetota; class Actinomycetes; order Mycobacteriales; family Geodermatophilaceae; genus Blastococcus; species Blastococcus atacamensis. Next base: position 50,958 of record NZ_POQU01000009.1, read on the forward strand.
GGTGTCGTCGTTGGCGATGCCCCGGCTCGACAGCAGCGCCTCGAAGGCGGTCTTGTCGAGGTAGTCGCGGCGCAGCGGGTCCTGGAGGTCCTTCTTCCAGTCCAGCTTGACGGCGCCCTCGATGTGGCCGCCGTCGTAGGCGGTGGTGTCCTCGTCGACCTCGACGAAGACGATGCCGGGCTGGCCCAGGTGCTCCTGGACCCAGTCGACGGTGACGAGCACGTCGGTGCGGCTCATGGGTGTGTTCCTCCGGATGTCGGTGTGCGGTCGGTTCGGCGGTGCGAGAGGGACGCGGATCGCACGAGCGCGGGACTCACGGGAGAAAGGGGCATCCCGGCGGCGCGGAGAGCGCGTCCGGACGGCGCTGTGCCGCCCTCAGAGGGCCGGACACAGGCAGCTGCCGACGCGGCACAGGTCGACTGTGCGGCGCGAGGTCAGCAGAAAGCCCACGGCGCGAGGGTAACCGATCACGACACGCCGCCGATCCGGCCCCCGACGTGAGCGTCCACGAAGGCGGACAGCTCGCCGGGATGCGGGGCACCGGCGCTGCGCCGGACCACCGCCCCTGACCGGTCCAGGAACAAGAGCGTGGGGGTGACGCGGACGTCGAGGTCGCGCACCTCCTGCAGATGGCTCTCCGCGTCCACCTGGACGACGGCCAGCCCCGGCCGGGTCGCCCGCAGCTGCGCGAGCCGGGCCTTCGTGACGCGGCACGGCCCGCAGAACGCGCTGGAGAACTGGACGACCGTGAGGTCGGCATCGGCCGGGCGCACACCCAGCCGACCGAGCACCGCGGCGGCCGGAACGCCGTCCTCGCGCGGCGCCGTGGTCCCTGTCACGCCTGGCACAACCGGCGGCGGCGGACGGACTATTCCGCCGAGAGGACGGCGTCGCGCGCCGTCACCCGCACGTCGACCCCCGTCGCGGCCGGGGTGACGTCGGTCAGCCGGAGACCGAAGGGCAGCTCGACCGGATAGCGCAGGTCCAGGAGCTCACGCGCGCGGTCCACCACGAACCCGGGCACGTCGACGCCGGCGCCGGAGACCTCGCGCACGTCCACGACGAGGGCGTCGCCGTCCAGGCGCACCGTCCCCGTCGCCGTCAGCGGCAGCCGGTAGCCGAGGACGTCGACGGTCCTGGTGATCCGCAGGCCCTCGCCCTCGGGGCGCAGGGTCGTGTTCCCGCCGAACTCCTGCGCCAGGACGTCGTAGGAGAGCGTGGCCGTGCCGTCGATGCGCTCGACCGGGACCGACCGCACCTCGCCGGCGAGCACGGCGGACAGCGGCAGCCGCACGCCGCGCAGGACGACGTCGGCCTCGGTGCCCGCGGGCCGGCCGAGTTCGGCGGCGGTGAGGGAGATCCGGACCTCGTCGTACCGGCCGGCGAGAGCCTGGGTGAGGAAGGGGAAACCCCGCACGTCCACGTCGGGCCGCCCCGCGAGACCGCCCTCGGCCGCCAGCTGCCGGGAGATCTGCCCCTCGGCGACGTCCACCGCCACGCGGTCGAGGAGCACCCCCAGCCCGACGAGGAGGACGAGCAGGACCGCGAGGACCTTCACAGCACCGTCAGCAGGCCGAGCGCGACAGGGGCGGCCGCGGCCAGCGGGAGGACGACCTGGACGACGGTGAGCACCCACGGGGAGGTCTCGCCCGCTCCCGGGTCGTCCCCGGCCTCGACGGCGACGTAGCTCGCGGCCAGTGCGACCAGAGCGACGACGCCCGCGACGGCCGCACCGACGAACAGCGAGCGGAACATCCCGAGGTCGGCGAGGCCGCGGGCGGCCCACGCCACCGCGGCCCCGGCAAGGACAGCCAGGACGGCGCCGACGAGCCCGCGCGGCACTCCTTCGGCAACGACCGGCCGGGGCAGCACCCGGTCGACGAGGTGACCGACGACCAGCGCCGCGCCGGCGGCCAGCGCGGTGACCACCAGGCGCCCCTCGTCGGAGCGGCCGAGCAGCAGCAGGGCGGCCAGGGCGGCCACCGCGGTCGTCAGCAGCGCCGCACCGGCCAGCGAGTCGACCAGGTGGTGCCTCGGCGACCGCAGCATCTGCTGGGCCACCGAGACCAGGAAGCCCACGGCGAGCACCCCGAGCAGCCCACCGAGCTCCGGTCGCTGCGGCAGCACCAGCACGAGATCGGCGGCCACGGCGGTCGCGGTGCCGACCACCAGCGAGGCGGTCGCCCCACGCATGCGGGCGACCATGACCCAGGAGAGCACCAGCGCCAGCTGGAGCACCAGCACCGCGGCCAGCGCACCGACCCCGTCGAGAACGGCGGGCAGGCCGGCCAGGACGGCGGTGACGAGCGCCGCCAGCCCGGCTGCGGGCAGGTGGTGCGCGCGGTCCGGCGTCGCAGGGAGGGCGGCGGTGGGACTCACGCCCCGATGGTCTCAGACGTCCGGCGTCCGGGGCGCCCGACGAGCGGAGCGGAGCGCCGGTTCCGGCGAGGTCCGGACCCCTGGCCCCTCCCCTCCCGCCGGGCGACGCGTCCGCCGTCGGCGCTCCCCTGCGGAGCCGTACATCCGCTATCCTGCCCTCTCACCTCGACAGCGTCGTCGTAGGTCCGGCCGGCGATCGCCGGCCCTGGACCCCAGAGGAGACGACATGCGACTCGTGCTCATGACCGCAGCCCGTCAGGCCACGACCGAGGTGCTGCCCGCCCTGGGCCTCCTGCCCCACCGGGTCCGCGTGGTCGCGCCCGAGCTGTCCAGCCTGCTCGACGGCGACGGGGTGGGCCACGGGGATGACGTGATCCTCGTCGACGCACGCCACGACCTCATCCAGGCGCGCACGCTCTGCGGCCTGCTGTCCTCCACCGGTGTCGCGGCCTCCCTCGTCGCCGTCCTCTCCGAAGGCGGCCTGGTCGCGCTCTCGGCCGACTGGGGCATCGACGACGTGCTCCTGGACACCGCCGGCCCGGCGGAGGTCGACGCCCGCCTGAAGTGGGCCGCGGCGCGCCGGCTGGCCGCGGCCACCCCCGCCGACGGCGCCGAGGGCGGCCTCACGCAGGCCGGGGAGCTGGTCATCGACGAGCACAGCTACTCGGCCAAGCTGCGCGGGCGCTCGCTCGACCTCACCTACAAGGAGTTCGAGCTCCTCAAGTACCTCGCGCAGCACCCGGGCCGCGTGTTCTCCCGCGCCCAGCTGCTGCAGGAGATCTGGGGCTACGACTACTTCGGTGGCACCCGGACCGTCGACGTCCACGTGCGCCGGCTGCGGGCCAAGCTCGGCACCGAGCACGAGGCGCTGATCGGGACCGTGCGCAACGTCGGGTACAAGCTCGACCGGCAGGTGGCCGACGCCACCGCCAGGGCCGCCGACGCCACCACCTCGACGGACAGGGCCGGCGCCGAGCTGGTCTGATGGCCGGGTGCGCCAGCCCTTCGACGTCGACGAGGTCCTCGAACTCCTGCGCGCCGCGGTCACCGCGGACGGCGTCAGGCCGGTCTCCGAGGAGGCCGAGCTGCGGCTGCAGCACCGGTCCCCCGGCGGCTCGGACCTCGTCGTCCGCACCGACGACGGCACCCTCGCCGGGTACGCCCGGTTCGACGACGGCGCCGCGGAACTGGTCGTGCACCCGGGGCTCCGGCGCCGGGGCCACGGGCGCGCACTGCTGGCGCAGCTCCTGGCGCTCGCCGGGGACAGCCCGCTGAGCATCTGGGCGCACGGCGACCTGCCCGGGTCCGCGGAGCTGCTCGCCCCGCACGGCTTCGAGCGCGCCCGGGTGCTGCTGCAGATGCGGCGCGACCTGGCCGGCGTCGACGCCGATCCCCGCCCCGAGCTGCCGGCCGGCGTGCAGGTGCTGCCGTTCGTGCCCGGCCGCGACGAGGAGGCCTGGCTGCGGGTCAACGCGCGCGCCTTCTCCTGGCACCCCGAGCAGGGCCGGATGACCCGGGCCGATCTCGAGCTGCGCGAGGCCGAGCCGTGGTTCGACCCGGCAGGCTTCCTGCTGGCCTGGCGCGGCGACCCGGCGACCGGCGGCGAGCTGCTCGGCTCGCACTGGACCAAGGTGCACCCCGCGGGCGACGCCGGGCCCGAGCCGGTCGGTGAGATCTACGTGCTGGGCGTCGACCCCGCCGCGCAAGGGCTGCGGCTGGGCCGCGCGCTCACCGACCTGGGCCTGGCCCACCTCCGCGGCCTTGGGCTGCACGAGGTGCTCCTGTACGTCGAGGAGGACAACACGGCCGCCGTGCGGCTGTACGAGGGGCGCGGCTTCACCCGCCACGCCGTCGACGTCGCCTGGCGCCGGGACCCCGCCGGCTGGCCGCTCACTCCCGGCAGCAGGCGTCGGCCCCCTCGGGGGTCATCGCGGCGAGCGTGGCCAGGAGCTTGACAGGGCCGGCGAGGGCCTCGCAGCAGAGCGAGTAGACGTTGCTCCGCCCCCTGGGCGTGATCGCCACCAGGCCGTGCTCGCGAAGTGGCGCCAGGTGGTGGCTGACCAGCGTCTGGCTCATGCCGGACGCCTCGGTGAGCTCCCGGACGGTGTGCGGCCGGTCGGCGAGCAGCAGCAGGAGGTGCAGGCGGTTGGCATCCCCCATGGCCTTGAGCTGCGGCGCCAGCAGCTGCGCGCGTTCGGCGGCCCCGCCGATGCCCACCGGCTCCAGCCGCACGTCCAGACCTCGTCGCATGCCCGAACTATGTCACACGGTCGTTGCTATCAACAGTGGCCGCTGTTAGGTTGTCTGCATTGATGGTCGTCGATGTCTGAGGAGCTGGTCGGAGTGGGAGCGTCACTGCCCGTGCAGGAGCTGCCGGTCGTCGTGATCGGCGCCGGGCCGGTGGGCCTGGCGGCGGCGGCGCACCTGCTCGAGCGAGGGCTGGAGCCGCTCGTCCTGGAAGCCGGCGACGTAGTCGCGGCCGCGGTCCGCGACTGGGGCCACGTCCGCCTGTTCTCGCCCTGGGGGTACGACGTCGACGCCGCCGCGCTTCGGCTGCTGGAACCGGCCGGCTGGGAATCGCCCGACCGGGACGCGCTGCCCTCCGGGGCGGAGCTCGTCGACTCCTACCTCGCACCCCTCGCCGCGACCCCCGAGCTCGCACCGCGGATCCGCACCGGCACGCGGGTCCTCGCGGTGACCCGGGAGGGCGTAGACAAGACACGGACCGTCGGACGCGAAGGGCGGCCGTACGTCGTCCGGACGGTGCGCGACGGTGAGGTCACCGACCTGCGGGCCGGCGCGGTCATCGACGCGTCGGGCACCTGGGGCTCCGCCAACCCGCTCGGCGCGGCCGGGCTGCGCGCACCCGGGGAGGACCTGGCCGGCCCCTGGCTCGTCGGCCCGCTGCCCGACGTACTGGGCCGCGAGCGCAAGCGGTTCGCCGGACGGCACACGCTCGTCGCCGGCATGGGGCACTCGGCGGCCAACACGCTGCTCGCCCTGGCCCAGCTGCGCGAGGAGGAGCCCGGAACCGACATCACCTGGGTCATCCGCGGCCGCTCCCCCGCCCGGCTCTACGGCAGCGGCGACGCCGACGGGCTGCCCGCCCGTGGGCTGCTGGGGTCGACCCTGAAGGCCGCCGTGGCCTCCGGCGCCATCCGGCTGATCCGTGAGTTCACCCTCACCGCGCTGGAGCCCGCGGACGACGCGGACGGCCCCGTGGTGGTCACCGGCACCGCCCGGGACGGCGAGGAGGTGCGCCTCGAGGTGGACGCGATCGCTGCGGCCACCGGCTTCCGGCCCGACCTGGAGATGCTCCGCGAGGTGCGCCTGGACCTCGATCCGGGGGTGGAGGCGCCGGCCCGGCTGGCGCCGCTGATCGACCCGAACTTCCACTCCTGCGGCACCGTGCCCCCACACGGCGAGCAGCTGCTGTCGCACCCCGACGAGAACCTCTACATCGTCGGCATGAAGTCCTACGGCCGGGCCCCCACGTTCCTGCTGGCGACGGGGTACGAGCAGGTCCGCTCCATCGCCGCCGCCCTCGCCGGTGACACCGCCTCTGCCGAGCGGGTGGAGCTGAACCTCCCGCAGACCGGCGTCTGCTCGACCGACCTCGGCGACCGCGAGGCGGCCGAGACCGCGGATTCCGACTGCGGGCCCGCACCCGTCGGATTCCCGACCGGCTCGGAGCACGGCCACTCGGCGGAAGCGGCCGCCACGAGTTGCTGCGCTCCGGCGCCGCCGGCAGTCACCGCCGGTGCACCGTCCCGCGGCGCGTGACTGCCGCCCCGGCGACGAACCACTGCCGGGGCGGGCTCGGGCTCCACCTGCGGGCCCTCGTCGGGCCAGGACCGCGGACTCCTCTGCTCGCTGTCCTGTCCACTGTCGGCATCACCGCCGGGCCGAGGTGGCCGGCCGCGTCGCCTCGATAGGCGACGCCGGGTCGAGAACGGGGTCAGTCCGGCCCGATGCTCGGATCCGGCGCTTCCTGAGGCATGAGGCTGCCACGCTTCTCGTCGCTCACAGCACCCAGGCCGCCGGCCGCAGCGGCGCCGTCGAGTGCACCTACCGATCCAGGATCCCCGCCCTCGGCAGCGTTCCGGGCGACCCGCTCGCGGGGCCCCTCGTTGCTGCTCTCGTCCGCGGGGCGGTCGTCACGTTCGCTCATCGCTCCTCCGCCGCGTTGCCCTCGCACCTGCCGTAGCGCATCGGATCAGCCGAAGCGGCCGGAGATGTAGTCCTCGGTCCGCTTGTCCGCCGGGTTGCTGAAGATCTTGGTGGTGAGGTCGAACTCCACGAGCTGTCCGGTCCGGTCGCCCGTGCCCTCCGCCGCCTGCGCGGTGAAGAATGCGGTGCGGTCGGCCACCCGCGCGGCCTGCTGCATGTTGTGCGTCACGATGATGATCGTGAAGTCCTTGCGCAGGTCCTCCATGAGGTCCTCGATGCGCGCGGTCGCAATCGGGTCCAGGGCCGAGCACGGTTCGTCCATCAGGATCACCTCGGGCCGAACCGCGATCGTCCGGGCGATGCAGAGGCGCTGCTGCTGCCCCCCGGACAGCCCGTAGGCGGACTGCTTGAGCTTGTCCTTGACCTCGTCCCACAGGGCAGCCCCCCGGAGTGCCTGCTCGACCAGGTCATCCATGGACTCGACCTTCATGCCCGTCACCCGTGGGCCGTAGGCGATGTTGTCGTAGATGGACTTCGGGAACGGGTTGGGCTTCTGGAACACCATGCCGATCCGGCGACGGACCTCGATCGGATCGACGTCCGAGCCGTACATGTCCTGGCCGCGGTAGGAGATGCGGCCGGCGACCCGGGCCCCCGGGATCAGGTCGTTCATCCGGTTGAGGCAGCGGAGCACCGTCGACTTGCCGCAGCCCGACGGACCGATCATCGCGGTGATCTCGTTCTGGCCGTAGACCATGGAGACGTCGTGCACGGCGCGGAAGCCGCCGTAGTAGATGTCCACGCCTTCGCACTCGATAACCGGGATCGGCATGTCGGGCAGGTAGCGGGAGTTGTCGTCCTGCGCGACGACGCGCGGACGGGCGCCGTTGTCGGCGAGCGCGCCACCCCCGCCAGCCGGCGTTCTGGTCGTCGGGGCGGTGGTGGTCTCGGTGCTGGTCATGGTCCGTCCAGTCAGTGGGTTCGGAGGGGAAAGCGTCAGGTCACCAGCGCCGCTGGTACCGGTTACGGATGACGATCGCGACAGCGTTCATGAGCAGCAGCATCCCCAGCAGCACGATGATCGCGGCCGCGGCGAGCTCGCGGAACTCGACCTGCGGCTGGCCGGCCCAGTTGAAGATCTGAACAGGCATCGTCGTGAATCCCGACATGAGACCGTCGGGGTCGAACCGGACGAACACCACCGCGCCGAGCAGGAGCAGCGGCGCGGCCTCACCGAGGGCCCGAGAAAGCGCCAGGATCGTCCCGGTCGCGACGCCGGGGACCGCCGAAGGCAGGCTCTGCTTCCAGACCGTCTTGAGCCGAGTCGCCCCGAGGGCCAGCGAACCTTGGCGGATCTCGGCCGGGACAGCCCGCAGTGCCTCACGGGTCGTGATGATGATGACCGGCAGGATGAGCAGCGCCAGCGCGATGCCACCGGCAAGGACGACTCCCCGGCGCAGCCCGATCGTGAGGGCCAACCCAGCGGTCAGCATGCCGTAGACGATGGCCGGCACGGCCGCCAGGTTCTGCAGGTTGACCTCGACGAGTCGGTTGTACCAACGGGTGGGATCGGCGAACTCCTCGAGGTAGACGGCTGCGGCGATGCCCAGCGGGATCGCAAGGACGGCAGTCAGGCCGATGACCCAGAGGGTGCCCCAGATCGCCGCGCGGGCGCCCCCGGTCTCCGGACGGACCTGGGAGGAGTACTGGGTGAACAAGTTGCTGTCCAGCCGCTGGACCCCGTCGACGAACGAAGTGACGAGCAGAGTCACCAGGCACAGCACCGCGAACGCCAGGGCCAACCAGAGGGCCACCAGGAAGGCGATCGAGGCGAAGCTTCGCTCACCGTGCCGCTCCGCCCGGAGCGGCCGGGTGGCGATCTGGCCGATGGTCGCCATCAGTAGGCCTCTCGGAACTTCCGCACCAGCCGGATGCTGATCAGGTTGATCACGAAGGTGATCACGAACAGGAGGAGCCCGACGGCGAACAGCGTGTTGTAGCTGAGCGTCCCGGGGGTGCTCTCCCCGGTCGCCGTCTGCGCGATGAAGCCGGTCATCGTCTGGCCGAACTCTGTGGGGCTACCCACCATGCGAGCCTGCGTGCCGGCGGCCAGCGCCACGATCATGGTCTCGCCCACCGCCCGAGAGAGCGCGAGGACGATCGACGCCGCGATGCCCGAGATGGCGGCCGGGAAGACGACGCGCAGCGTGGTGCGCATCTTGTTGGCTCCCAATGCGAGCGAGCCCTGCCGTAGGGAGTCCGGCACGGCCGACATGGCGTCCTCGGAGAGCGAGGCCACCGTCGGGATGATCATGATTCCCAGGACGATGCCGGCGGACAGCACGCTGAAGGTGCCGACGTCGAGCCCCAACAGGTCGTTGAGCACGAACGGTGCCACGAAGGTGAGCGCGAAGAACCCGTAGACGACCGACGGGACGCCGGCGAGCACCTCGAGCACCGGCTTGAGCACCTTCCGGACCCGCCAGGGCGCGTACTCGGCGAGATAGACGGCTGCGCCGAGGCCGAACGGGATGGCGACGAGGAGGCCGATGACGGTCGTCCACGCAGTGCCCGTGATCAGCGGGAGCACGCCGTAGGACTCCTGGCCGGTGAACCGTGGGGTCCACCTCGTGCCGAAGAGGAACTCCGTGAGGCTGACCTCCCTGAAGAACGACAAGGCCGGAAGCAGGAGGGCGAGGACGATCCCCACGGTGACCGCGACCGAGAGGAGGGAGGCCCCCGCCAGGGCGACCATGACCGCCCGCTCCCCGTAACGCGGCGATTGCCGCGTCAGCGGACGCCGGCGGTCATCCGCCCCGCGCCCGGGGGGGGCCCCCGTTGCCGGGGACCCCCCTGTCGCCGTGATGCTGCTCACGACTCTCCTTGCCTCGTCGTTCCTGTGACCGAACCCGTTCCCGGGACTCAGGCGATCGAGCCGATCGCGGACTCCAGCTCTGCACGCTGCTCGTCGTTCAGGGGGATGTACTGGGCGGCCTCGGCGATCTCGGCGTCGCTCTGGGCGTAGAAGTCCACGAACGCCGCCACGGCCGGCTTCTCGCTGTAGGACGCGTTGTTCACGTAGATGAACAGCGGCCGGCCCAGCGGGGTGTATGTGCCGTCCTGCACGGTCTCCGCGCTCGGGGCGACGCAGCCGTCACCACTGTCGATCTCGATCGCCTTCAGCGACTGGGCGTTCTCCTCGTAGTAAGTGAATCCGAAGTACGCCAGCGCGTTCGACGAGCCGGAAACACCCTGGACGATGACGTTGTCGTCCTCAGAGGCGTTGTAGTCGGTACGGCTGACACCCTCCTCACCGTTGATCTCGTCGGTGAAGTAGTCGAACGTGCCGGAGTCCGTACCCGGCCCGTACAGCTCGATCGGCTCGGCCGGGAACGACGGGTCGACCTGGTCCCACGTCGTGATGGTGCCCTCGGCCTCAGGTCCCCACAGAGTGGCCAGCTGCTCGGTGCTGAGGCAGGTGATGAAGTCGTTCTCCGCGGAGGTGACGACGGTGAGCGCGTCGCGCGCGACCGTCAGCTCCGTGTACTCCACGCCGTTCTCCTCGCACGCGGCGATCTCTTCGTCCTTGATGGGCCGCGAGGCGTTGGAGATGTCCGTGTTGCCCTGGCAGAACACCTCGAAGCCACCGCCGGTACCGGACGTGGCGACCGAGACGTTGACGCCGGGCTCCTCCTCGGCGAAGAACTCCGCCGCTGCCGACGTCAGTGGCGCGACGGTCGAGGAGCCGTCGGAGAGCACGTCGCCGGACATGGCGGAGTCGCCGCCGCCGGCCTGCTCTTCGTTGGAGCCGCCGCAAGCGCTCAGGGCAAGGGCGAGGGAGAGCACGGCGGCCGCGGGCGCGGAACGGCGGCGCAGGGTGCTGGTCGTCAACGGTTGAGCCTCTCTGTCTCCACCTGGCCGATCGCCAGGCAGCGGGACGGACGGCTCGAAAGCTAGGGATGGACAGTGAACCGGCACACCGCGTCAGGTGAACGAACGGCGAACGTTGGCGACATGGCCGGCGACCTGGGCATTCATGGGTGAGCTGTGCAACACCGTCGCCCGCCGACGCCAGGTCACTCGTCACCGATGATCCGGTGGTTGTTCAGCACCGGTCCACGTCGATGCCCCCCGCCCCTCACCGGCTGCGACTTTGCTGCCGAGCACCATGAACAGCCTCCGGTCGACGGCGATCGCCGAATCGAGATCCGCGACGTGCACCCGCGTGCTGGTCATCGACCCGGATGGGACCGCGGGTCGGCTGCTCGACGCTCACGCCGATCGCTTCGACGTCCACACCTGCACCTCCGCCGCCGAAGGGCTGCTACTGACGGGCACCACCCGGCCCGACGTCATCGTGCTGCGCGCCGATCTGACCGACTTGCCGGTGCCGACCGTCGTGGACCTGCTGGTGCGGGGCCACGTGCCGGTGATCGTGGCCGTCGACCACGAGCACGCCGCACTCGCCGGCGCCGCTCTCGACGCCGGCGCGATGGCTTTTGTCGCCTACCCCTACCGGCCGGCACAGCTCATGGCTCTGATCGCGGCCGTCCGCCCCGCGCCGGAGCCGGACGACGAGGTTCTCCGGTGCGGACCGCTGGAGCTGTCTACCCACGCCCGGACCGTCCGTCTGCGCGGCACGCTGGTGGCGCTACCGCGGCAGGAGTTCGCGCTCCTGCAGTTCCTCATGACGAACGAGGGCCGGGTGGTCAGCCAGGCGCGACTGTGGGAGGCGGTGTGGGGCGGGACCACACCGTCGGCGTCCAACACCGTCTCGGTACACGTCCGCCGGCTGCGCCGCCGGCTGGGCGAGGACCCCCGCCGACCCCGGATCATCACCACCGTCGGCCGGTCCGGCTACCTGTTGCAGGGCGTCCCCGAGTGACGTGATCCCGGCCATCGGGGCACGTCTTCATCCTGGTCAGCGACCTGACCGTGCCGCCGTTCACCGTTTGTTCACCGTTCGACCGGGATCCGTCCACCTGGACCGCCTACCGTCCCCGCTGGTTCATCGGACCAGTCATCAATCGTTCATCGACGGAAGGCGTGCGAAGTGCGGTCTGCTCGCGTGCGCGCACGCCTGCTCGTGCCCGGTCTGCTCGTCGTCCCGCTCGCGCTCGGGGGGTGCGCCGCCGTCAACGAGCGGAACCTGGCGACCGGCGCGGGTGAGCAGTACAGCGGGACCCTCGTGGGCGCCGGGTCCAGTGCCCAGCAGGCCGCGATGCAAGGCTGGACCGCGGGCTACGCCAGCCTGCAGCCCGAGGTGACGGTCAACTACGACCCGGTCGGGTCCGGCGGCGGCCGGGAACAGTTCCTCGCCGGCGGCACCGACTTCGCCGGCTCCGACGCGTTCCTCGACGAGGAGGAGCTCGAGCAGGCCGAGCGGCGGTGCGGCCCGGAGGGCATCTTCGAGCTACCGAACTACATCGCGCCGATCGCCGTCGTCTACAACGTCGCAGGGCTCGACGAGCTGAACCTCTCCCCGGGCACCCTGGCGCGGATCTTCGACCAGCAGATCACCCGCTGGGACGACCCGGCGATCGCCGCGGACAACCCCGACGTCCGCCTGCCCGACCTCGCGATCACGCCGGTCAACCGCAGCGACGAGTCGGGGACGACCGAGAACTTCGTCGACTACCTCTTCCAGGCGGCCGGCGAGGTGTGGCCGCACGAGGTGGACGGCAACTGGCCGGTGCCCGGCGGCGAGGCGGCCCAGGGGAATTCCGGCGTGGTCGCCGCGGTCGGCGCCGGAAACGGCACCATCGGCTACGCCGACCTGAGCCAGGCGGGCGATCTGGGCGTCGCGCGAGTCCGGGTGGGCGACGAGTACGTCGCGCCCACCGCCGAGGCGGCCGCGGCCGTCGTCGAGAACTCCGAGCTGATCGAGGGCCGCGGTGAGCAGGACTTCGCCATCGAGGTCAACCGGGACACCTCGGGGTCAGGCGAGTACCCGATCGTGCTCATCAGCTACCACATCGGCTGCCTCTCCTACGACGACCCGCAGACGGCCGAGCTGCTGCGGGCTTTCATGACCTACGTCCTCAGCGAGGAGGGACAGGAGGCGGCGGCCCTGGTGGCCGGCTCCGCGCCTATCTCCGACGGCCTGCGAGACCAGGCACTGGCGGCGATCGACGCCGTCCGGGCCTCCTGACACGGGAGGATCTGCACCACGATGCGACCACCGACGACCACCGGGGCAGACCAGCGGTGACGAGCACCTCCAGCTCCCGCCCCGTCCTCCGGCGCGGAGACCGGGTCTTCGCCGGGACGGCGAAGGGCGCCGGCATCCTGATCATGTTGATCCTGGCCGGAGTCACCGTCTTCCTCGTCGTCGAGGCGGCCCCGGCGCTCACCGCCCCCGCCGAGGACATCCCCGGTGGCGACGGGCTGGCGTCCTACATCGCGCCGCTGCTCTTCGGCACCCTGCTGGCGGCGGTCATCGCGCTGGCGCTGGCCACCCCGCTGGCGGTCGCCATCGCCCTGTTCATCACCCAGTACGCGCCGCGCCGGCTGGCTCAGGGCCTGGGGTACGTCGTCGACCTGCTGGCTGCCATCCCGAGCATCGTCTACGGCTTCTGGGGCGTGTTCTGGCTGGCCCCGAAGATGGTGCCCTTCTACCGCTGGCTCGAGGACAACCTCGGATTCATCCCGCTCTTCGCCGGCCCCACGTCGGCCACCGGCCGGACCATGCTCACCGCCGGGCTCGTGCTGGCCATCATGATCCTGCCGATCATCAGCGCGATCGCCCGTGAGGTGTTCCGGCAGACGCCGACGTTGCACCGCGAGGCCGCGCTGGCGCTGGGCGCGACCCGGTGGGAGATGATCCGGATGGCCGTCCTTCCCTACGGCAGCTCCGGCGTGATCGGCGGCGCGATGCTCGGCCTGGGTCGCGCGCTCGGCGAGACCATGGCGATCGCGCTCGTGCTGTCGGTCTCCGGTGGCATCACCTTCAACCTGATCAGCAGCGGCAACCCCTCCACGATCGCCGCGAACGTCGCGCTGCAGTTCCCCGAGTCCAGCGGCATCGACGTCAACACGCTCATCGCCAGCGGCCTGGTGCTGTTCGTCATCACCTTCGCGGTGAACATGGGTGCTCGGGCCATCGTCAACCGCCGCGCGGAGTTCTCCGGAGCCGGCTCGTGACCGCCGTCGTTCCCACCCGGTCACCGACCGGCAGCAGGCCGTCCGGGCGCGGCTCCACCCGCCGATTCCGCCGGCTGTCGCGGTCGGGGATGGCGGGCTGCTTCGCCGCGGCCCTGCTCGTCATGGTCGTGCTCGACCAGTGGCTCGGGCTGAACGTCGCCCTCTACGTGGCGGGCACGGTCGCGGTGGGAACGGCGCTGGTCTACGGCGTCTCCCGGTCGCTCGAGGGACCGCGGACGGCGAAGGACCGGCTGGTGACCTGCCTGGTCTACAGCGCCTTCGGCCTGGCCATGGTGCCTCTCCTGAGCCTGGCCTACGAGGTGATCCGCCGGGGAGTCGAACGGCTGGACGGCCAGTTCTTCACCTGGTCGCTGCTGGGGGTGCTGGGCGAGGGCGGCGGCGCCTACCACGCGATCATGGGCACGCTGGTCATCACCGCCCTGACCACGCTGATCTCGGTGCCGATCGGACTGATGACCGCCGTCTACCTCGTCGAGTACGGCAGCGGACGGCTGAAGAAGGCGATCACCTTCCTGGTCGACGTCATGACCGGCATCCCCTCGATCGTGGCCGGCCTGTTCGCCTACGCGCTGTTCGTCATCTTCTTCGGCCCCGGCGTCCGACTGGGCATCGCCGGCGCCGTGGCGCTGTCGGTGTTGATGATCCCGGTCGTCGTGCGCTCGGCCGAGGAGGTGCTCAAGCTGGTCCCCAACGATCTGCGCGAGGCCTCCTACGCGCTCGGCGTCCCCAAGTGGCGCACCATCCTCAAGGTCGTCATCCCCACCGCGATCGCCGGCCTGGCCACGGGCGTGACCCTGGCCATCGCCCGCGTGATCGGTGAGACCGCCCCGCTGCTGGTGACCGTCGGCATCGCCAACGCCACGAACTTCGACCCGTTCGACGGCCGGATGGCGACCCTGCCGGTCTACGCCTTCTACCAGCTGACCCAACCCGGCGTACCGCCGGAGTTCGCCATCGACCGCGCCTGGACCGCAGCGCTGATCCTCATCGCCCTCGTCATGGGCCTGAACGTCATCGCCCGGCTGATCAGCCGCTTGTTCGCCCCCAAGCCCGGTCGCTGACCGGGGAACCAGGAGAAACTGTCGTGGCCAAGCGCATCGACGTCTCGGACCTGAACGTCTACTACGGCAGCTTCCTCGCCGTGGAGGGCGTCACCGTCTCCATCGAGCCCCGCAGCGTCACCGCGCTGATCGGTCCCTCGGGCTGCGGAAAGTCGACCTTCCTGCGCTCGATCAACCGGATGCACGAAGTCCTCCCCGGCGCCCGCGTCGAGGGCAAGATCGTCATGGACGGCCAGGACCTCTACGGCCCCGACAGCGACCCGGTCGACGTCCGGCGGCAGATCGGCATGGTCTTCCAGCGGCCCAATCCCTTCCCGACCATGTCCATCTACGACAACGTCGCCGCCGGCCTGCGCCTGAACAACAAGAAGATGAAGAAGGGCGACCTCGACGACCTCGTCGAGCGCTCGTTGCGTGGCGCCAACCTCTGGAACGAGGTCAAGGACCGGCTCGGCCGGCCCGGATCGAGCCTCTCCGGCGGCCAGCAGCAGCGGCTGTGCATCGCCCGGGCCATCGCCGTCGAGCCGGACGTGTTGCTCATGGACGAGCCCGCATCTGCACTGGACCCCATTTCGACGCTGGCGATCGAGGACCTGATGACCGAGCTCAAGGAGCGGTTCACGATCGTCATCGTCACCCACAACATGCAGCAGGCGGCGCGGGTGAGCGAGTCCACCGGCTTCTTCAACCTCTCCGGCGTCGGCCAGCCGGGCCGGCTGATCGAGTTCAACCCGACCGAGAAGATCTTCAGCAACCCCGACGAGAAGGCGACCGAGGACTACATCTCCGGCCGCTTCGGCTGAGCCCCGGCTGCGAGGATGCCGGGATGCTGCCCCCACCCCGGCTCGTGACCCTCGACGACGCACCCGCCATCGCCGCGCTCCTCCGGGAGAACCGAGAGTTCCTGGCGCCCTACGAGCCGCGCCGCCCGGAGTCCTACTTCACCGACGTCGGGCAGCGGACGGAGCTCGCGGAGGTGCTGGCCGGGCACTCGGCGGGCACGACGGTGCCCTACGTCGTGCTCGCCCCGACCGGTGAGGTGGCCGGCCGTATCACGCTGGGCGGGATCGTGCGGGGAGCGCTGCTGTCCGGCGTCCTGGGCTACTGGGTGGCCCGGCGGTACACCCGCCAGGGACTGGCCTCCGCGGCCGTCGCGCACGTGGTCCGCACCGCCTTCGACGAGCTGGGCCTGCACCGGCTCGAGGCCGGGACCCTGGTTGACAACGTCGCCTCGCAGGCGGTGCTGGCCCGCAACGGATTCGAGCGCTACGGCTTGGCGCCGCGCTACCTGCGGATCGCAGGTCGCTGGCAGGACCACGTGCTGTTCCAGGTCCTCAACCCGCGCCTGGAGGACCCGGCTCCCGTCAGCAGCTGACCGGCTCGGCTGCGGGCTCGGGATCGACCGGCGCGGGGGCCGGCGCGGGCTCGGCGGCGACCGGTGCGCCGACCTGCACCGGGACGACCGTCGAGTAACCGGGACCGATCACCAGCTGCACGGCGCCCCCGACCGCGTCGCTGGGCCGCAGCACCGAGTTCGGCACGGCGGCGGCGAGCGTGCGCGCCTTCTCCTCCGCCCCCGGACCGAAGCGGACGACGGTCTCGTTGACCGTGCCCTCCTCGTTGCCGACGGTGCCCACGCCGAAGCCCTGCGCCCGGAGCGCGCTCGCGACGGTGCCGGCCAGGCCCGTCGTGCCGGTGCCGTTCAGGACGTCGACGGTGATCTCCCCGGGGGACGCGGTCAGGGGCGCGGGGCCGGCCGGCTCCTCGGGTGCGGGCTGCGCGGCCTCGGCCGCCTGCGACGCGGCGGTCTGGGCGGCGCGCTGCGCCTCGAGGACCTCGGCGGGCAGCCGGGTGCCGTCGATGACCGCGTCGAACAGCGCGCGGGTGGCCGGCCCGTCCAGCACGACGTAGGCCTCGTCGTTGCCGGCCGGCACGTAGCCCACCTGCGCGACGGGCAGCCCCGCTCGCTGGACCGCGTCGCCGGACAGGTCGCCCAGCGAGCCGGCCAGGATGCGCAGGTCACCGAGCGTCGTCTGCTCGTCTACGGTCAGGCTGTCCGACGCCCGGTTGAGGAACGTGGCGAGGCCGACCGGGTCAAGCAGGGTGTCGACCGACATCGCTCCCCGCAGGGTCGAGGTGAGCAGCCGCTGCGCGCGCTCGGCGACGGCGGCGCCCGTGACGTCGGTCCCCCTGTCCCCCGGGGCGAGGAAACCCGCGGCAGCGGAGCCGGTCAGCTGGGAGGGCCCCGCGGGCGGCGGCTCCGCGGCCGCGGCGGTCGCCTCGGAGGGGATGACGCACACCGGTATGCCGCCCAGCGCGTCGACCATCGTCGGCAGACCCGCGAGGTCGACACCCAGGTAGTGGTCGATCCGCAGGCCGGAGAGCTGCTGCACCGCGCGCACCATGCACGCCGGTCCGCCGTCGAGAAGGGAGCTGGCGAAGGCCTCGGTCACCGGGTTGCGCAGGTCGCCGTCGGGCGTGCGGCACATCGGGGTGTCGACCATCGCGGTGGGCGGCACGCTGACCAGGACGGCCCGCTCGCCGTCGCCGGAGACCGAGGCCACCAGGGTTGCCACCGACGCGGCGCCACTCTGGCCGGGGACGCCGGTCCCCACCACGAGGTAGGTCTCGGCGGCGTCCTGGAGCTCGGGGGCCAGCACCTCGGGGCCGTCGGTTGCCAGCGCGTCGACGCGGTCGATGCGCTGGTCGACGTAGAAGTAGAGGGCCAGGTGGTAGAGCACCACGATCCCCAGGACCGCGGCGAGCGCGGTCGCCACCCGGACCGCCCGCCGGCGTCCGGGGCTGCGCGGCCGGCGCTCCGCCGCACGACGCGGACGTCCCGGGGCCGCGGCCGGGGGGGCGGCGAGGCCTGGCTCTTTAAAAACGTAGAAGCTGCCGACGACGAGGAAAGTGTCGAACTGGGTGGTCGCGTGAGCCTTTACAACAAAATAAACAATCGACAAGTAACAAACAAAAACCGAAGGTATAGGAACACATGAAATATACAATATAAGACGTAAAGGATAATCTCTAATGCA
>NZ_POQU01000090.1 GCF_002938425.1 Blastococcus atacamensis
CTTATAGATCTGCTGCCTCTTCTTCATCATGTTCATATGTTTATAGAAGACAGCAGCGGCAGGAGATCAGCATGAGCGAGGCCGCACGTCCACTGGCCGGCAGGGTCGCCCTGGTCACCGGCGCGTCGTCGGGGATCGGTGAGGCGACCGCCGTCGCGCTGGCCGGAGCGGGTGCCGCCGTCGCCGTCGGCGCCCGCCGCAAGGACCGGCTCGAGGCGCTGTCCGGGCGGCTGCGGGACAGCGGGGCCACCGTGCTGGCGCTCGACCTCGACGTCACCGACGAGCAGTCCTGCGCCGACGCCGTCCGGCGGACGCGGGAGGAGCTCGGCGGCCTCGACGTCCTGGTCAACAACGCCGGGGTCATGCTTCTCGGGACCATCGTGGGTGCCGACCCCGAGGACTGGCGGCGGATGCTGTCCACGAACGTGCTGGGTGTCCTGTACATGACCCATGCCGCCATCGACGGGATGGTCGAGCAGGGCAGCGGGGACATCGTGAACATGTCCAGCGTCGCCGGGCGCACCGCGCGCAAGGGAGCCGGGGTCTACAACGCCAGCAAGTGGGCGGTGAACGCGTTCAGCGAGTCGCTGCGCCAGGAGGTCACCGGCCGCGGCGTGCGGGTGAGCCTGGTCGAGCCGGGTGCGGTGAGCACCGAGCTCACCGACCACATCACGCAGCCCGACGCCAAGGCCGCCTCGCAGCAGATGTACACGAGCATGCGGTCGCTGGAGGCCGACGACATCGCCCGCGCCGTGCTCTACGTCGTCTCCCAGCCCGCGCACGTCGCGGTCAACGAGGTGCTGGTGCGGCCCACCGACCAGGAGCGCTGACGGCGCCCCGCAGCAGGCGTAGGTGCTCCGGTGCACTCCCGCGGCGCTGTCGACGCCGGGCCCGTCCAGCTCCTCTCGGCCATCGCCAGCGTGGAGGCCGGCTCCCGGACGTGGACGTCGTCCACCGGCCGGCCGAGTCGTCGGAACGCCGCCCGCACCCAGTGCTCCTCGTCGGAGGTGCAGGCCGGCGTTCCCCGCCAGTCGACAGGACGGCGCGGATCGCGGGTGCCGCGCTGACATGCTGCCGGGAAGTCCTCTGTCCGGCGACGCCGGGGAGCGGCAGACTGCGTCCGTGGACGTACTCGTGACCGGAGCCACCGGGCGGCTGGGCCGTCGGCTCGTGCCCCGCCTCCGAGAGGCCGGGCACTCCGTCCGGCAGATGTCGAGGCGGGGGACCGGCCCCGGCGGGGTCCGCGGCGACCTCGCCACCGGCTTCGACCTGACCGACGCGCTCGCCGGAGCCGAGGTCGTCGTGCACGCGGCCAGTGATCCGCAGGGCGACCCGTGGGAGGTCGACGTCGCCGGCACCCGGCGGCTGGTGGAGGCGGTGGACCGCGACCGGCTCCGGCACCTGGTCCACGTGTCGATCGTCGGCATCGACCGCATCCCGCTGAACTACTACCGGGCCAAGTACGCCGCCGAGCAGGTGCTGCTCGCCTCGCGGCTGCCGGTGACCCTGGTACGCATCACCCAGTTCCACGAGTTCGCCGACGAGCTGCTCGGGACCACCCGCCGCGGTCCTCTGCTGCCGGTCCCGATGGGTTGGCGGGTCTCGCCGGTCGACGTCGCCGACGCAGCGGCCCACCTGGTCACCGTCGCGGCGACCGAGCCCACCGGGGGAGTGGTGGAGTTCGGCGGCCCCGAGGAGCACGCCCTGGCCGATCTGGCCCGGGCGTGGGCCGCGGTGCGCGCGCCCACGGCCCGGGTGCTGTCCACGCCGGTCCCTGGTCGGCTCGGCGCGGCGATGCGCGAGGGTGCGGCGGTTCCGGCCCGCGGTGCCCGGGGGCAGCTGACCTGGGCGCAGTACCTGGCGACCGCGCCTCCGCCCGCCTGAGCCGCCGCAGCGTTCCTGCCACTTCCCGGACCGGGACGGCCAGCCGGGAGAGAGGTCTGGAAACCGCCGGACCGCTGTCATCCCCTCCCCATAGGGTCCGACCGTGAGCTCGGCCCGCACCGGCGTCCCCGACGCCCGCACGTTCCTCGCCGTCGCCGTCACCGTGCTCGCCTGGGCCTCGGCGTTCGTCGCCATCCGGGCCGTGGGCGTCGACCTGTCGCCCGGCGCGCTGGCCCTGGGGCGGCTGCTCGTCGGCACGCTGGTGCTCGGGCTGCTCGTCAGCCGCCGAGGTGGATGGGTGCGCCCCACGGCTGCCGACTGGCGGCTGCTGGCGGTGTGCGGCGTCGGCTGGTTCGGCATCTACAACGTCGCGCTGAACGCTGCGGAGCAGCACCTCGACGCCGGGACCACGGCGATGCTGGTCAACATCGGCCCGATCCTCATCGCCCTGTTCGCCGGCCTGTGGTTGGGCGAGGGTTTTCCGCGGCGGCTCCTCCTCGGCATCGCGGTCGCCTTCGGTGGCGTGCTCCTGATCGGCCTGGCGACCCGAGGCGTCGACGCCGACCTGCTCGGGGTGCTCCTGTGCCTGGTGGCGGCACTGACGTACGCGGTCGGCGTCGTCGCCCAGAAGCCGCTGCTGGGACGGTTGCCCGGGCTCCAGGTCACGTTCATCGCGTGCGCCATCGGCGCCGTCTGCTGCCTGCCCTGGGCGGGAGCACTCGTCAGCGACCTGGCCGGCGCTCCGGGGTCGTCGGTGGCCGGCATGGTGTACCTCGGCGTCGTGCCCACCGCCCTGGCCTTCAGCACGTGGGCCTTCGCCCTGACCCGGATGGACGCCGGACGGCTCGGGGTCACGACCTACCTGGTGCCGCCGCTGGTGATCCTGCTCGGCTGGCGGCTGCTGGACGAGGCGCCGCCGGCGCTGGCGCTCGTCGGCGGCGGCATCTGCCTGCTCGGTGTGGCCGTGTCCCGCACGCGCAGTCGCCGGTCGGCCCGCACTCCCGTGGAGGTACCGGTCCGCTGACCGGCGGAGCTCAGCTGCGCCGGGTCGGCGCCCAGGGATCGTCGGGGTCGATGTCGTGCCCGTCGTCGGCCTCCCGGTCCGCAGCGCGCGCGGGGGCGGACTGCGGCGATCGCTGGGCGGCGGCCTCCAGTGCGGCGTCCCGCACGCGTGCCTGCTCCGCGCGCCGGGTCTCCTGCTCCGCGCGCTCGGCGCGGAGGGCGTCACCGGGGGCCGAACCCTCGGCGTCGCGGCCGGCGGTCCACGCGAGCGCGGCACCGGTGAGGGCCAGCGCGACCGGTAGCGGATAGGCGGCTGCCCGCTCGGTGCCGCCCTCGCCGAGGTAGCCGGTCACGCCGGCCAGGAAGAAGATCGTCGCGGCCGTGGCCACGATGCCCAGCAGCACAACGGTGGTCCCGAGCGCCTCCGACCGCGGTCGTACCGCGTAGGCGAGCGCGATGAGGCCCAGGCCCCCGCCGACGAAGTACGTGACCGCCCCGATCGTGTGCAGGGTTCCGTTGCCGTCGGTGGGGAAGACCCCCACCAGCAGGACGCCGAGCCCCGACGCCCCCAGCAGCAGCGGCGCCACCCGGCCCGCGGCGCCGCGCAGGGCCGGGCGCAGCAGGAGGGCGCCGCCCAGGATCAGTGCGGCCTGCACCACGAACGAGGCGTTCATCAGCTGCCGACCGGGGCTGTCGGAGGCCCCGAGGGCACTGATGACCTGGTCGATGCGCGAGTACGGGGCGTCGTACCGGGTCTGCGCGATCGTCTCCAGGACGAAGAACTGCAGGGTCAGCAGCCACAGGAGGGCGCCCCAGCGGAGGCGGGCGGAAGTCACGCCCTCATCGTCCCAAATCGTCCGGCGCGACCCGGGACAGGACGGCAGCGTACTGGGCGGCGGTCAGCCACGAGGGATTGCTGCCGGCCGGCATGCGCAGCACCTCGGCGTCCCGGAAGGCCGGATCGGATGCCAGCTCCGAGCGGGGGATCGGCTCGGCAAGGAGGCGGAGGCGGACGGGTACCTCAGGCTGCCCCCCGTGGTCCGCCACGTCACCGACGACGGTGCCCACGGCATGGACGCCCGGCCGGTCGCGGCCGCTGACCCACAGGACACAGGGGTGCCCGGCCGCCATGAGCCCGAGCCGGTACGAGGGCCGCACGCAGCGGTCGAGGAGGAGTTCCTCGCCGGGCCACCAGCCGACGGACAGGAGCTGCGGGACGAGGGAGGACTTCAGCAGCCAGCACGCCACCCGGTCCGTCGTCAGCCGGTTGACCGGCCCACCGGCCTCGGCCCGGGGCGACACCTCGTCGGGCGCCGTCCCGGGCCGGAACGGGGCCGGGCGGACGCGGTCCGCCGTCAGTCGGTGGCCGAGTGCAGGTCGGCGCCGGCGGGGTTCGCGTCGTCGGAGCCGACGGCCTGACGCTCCTGCTCGGTGCGGTGCTCGAGCGCCTCGTCACCCAGGTGCGGGTCCTTGGCGTGCTCCTGGCGGTCACGGGGCGCCTGCTCCTGCGGCACGATCACGTCGTCGAGGGTCGGTCCGTCGTGGGGCTCGGTCATCGTGGCGTCCTCCGTCGATGGGGATGGGATCGCAGAACCCATAGCCCGCCGCCGCACGCGCTAACCGGGACGACGATCACTGAGGTTCCAGCCGGGCCGCGGGAAGCCACGCCTCGACCAGCACCGGCCCGTGCGGGCGCGGAACGGTGTAGACGACGCGTCCCTGCCAGCCGTCCTGACGCCGGCGCCACTCGACGAGCAGTCCCGGCCAGGTCCCGGGCGCCCCGGGCGGGTCGTGGACCCAGCAGTGCCGCCCTTCCTCGGCGACGCCGCCGGCGGGGACCACCGCTCCACCCGCGGGCGGCGGCGAGGGAGCCGGTGCCGGCCCGGGTCCGGCGGCAACGCCGGAACTCGCCGCTCGGTCGCCGAGCGAGCGCCCTGATCGTCCTCGGTTCATCCCCCCGGCCACGCCCGAGTCTCGCACATTGGTCGAACGTGTGTTCGACCGCTGACGGGCGCGTCGTCGTCCGCTGTCCGCACGTGACGTTTCCCACATCCGTCCGAGTGGCTCCTCAGGAGGAGCCCGCTTACGCGACGGAACGGTCGCCGGTCGAGCCGTCGCTCAACGTGAAGGTCAAAGCACGGCGAGCGACGTGACGGCGGTTTCGACACGCGCGTCGGTTCCGAACGCCACGACCTCGTTACCCGATGGTCACCAGTCGCTCTTAGGTTCCGGCGGTCAGTTCGTCCCCCGGAAGGATCACTGCGTGCCCGACACATCCGGCACTCCGCCGCGCCGACGCACCGTTGGGGCGCTCGCGCGACGTGCCGCCCTCGGCACCACCGCCGCGTCCGTCGCGGTCGTGGGCATGCCCCTCATCGCCTTCGCGGCCCCGCCGACGGCGCCCTTCATCTCCGAGATCCACTACGACAACAGCGGCGAGAACAACGGCGCCGACGTCGGCGAGTTCGTCGAGGTCCAGCTGCCGGCGGGCGCGAGCTCTGCCGGCATGTCGGTGGTCCTCTACAACGGCGGGAGCACGGCTACTACCGCCGCGGCCGCCGTGACCTACGGAACGCTGTCGCTCCCGGCGTTCACCGCGCCGGCCGATGCGCCGGCTGTCGTCGCGGTCGATGCCCCCGGCATCCAGAACGGGGCGCCGGACGGCCTGGCTCTCGTCGCAGCCGATGGGTCCCTCGTCGAGTTCCTCTCCTACGAGGGAGTCCTGACCGCAGCGAACGGGCCGGCGGCGGGCACGACGAGCACCGACCTCGGTGTCTCCGAGCAGCCCGCACCCCCGGCCGGCCAGTCGCTGTTCCGCTACTTCGACGCCGAGGCCGACGCCCTCGTGTGGTCCGGCCCGGCTGCCAGCACCCGCGGCGCGGTCAACCAGGCGCCTGCCGCGCAGCCCGACCCCGGGACGGGCGACGTCTGCGACGTCACGCCGACCTCCGAGATCGGCGCCGTCCAGGGCCCGGGTGCCACCACCCCCCTCGCGAACCAGACCGTCACCGTGCGCGGCACCGTCGTCGGCGACCTCGACGGCTTCGACGGCTTCTACCTCCAGGACGGCGACGGCGACGGCGACGCCGCCACCTCCGACGGCGTCTTCGTGTACAGCCCCGATGCCGTGGTCGCCCTGGGCGACACCGTCGCGGCGACCGGCACCGCCGCCGAGTTCGGCGGCCAGACGCAGATCGCTGCCGGCAACGCCGTGGAGGTCTGCGCAGCGGGCACCCTCCCGGCTCCCGCGGCCCTGGACCTGCCGGCGCCGGACGCCGACCGCGAGCGGCTCGAGGGCATGCTCGTCGCCCCGGCCGACGAGCTGACCGTCAGCGAGGTCTACGACCTCACCAGCTTCGGCGAGCTGACGCTCTCCCAGGACGGTGTGCTCGTGCAGCCGACCGAGCTGGCACGTCCTCGCTCGGACGAGGCGGCCGCCATCGCCGGCGCCAACACCCTGCGCCGGATCGTCCTCGACGACGGCTCGAGCGCGCGGGTCACGCCGGCGACGGCTCCGTACCTCACCCCGGAGACCCCGGTCCGTGTCGGTGACGCGCTGGAGTTCCGGTCCCCGCTCGTCCTCGGGTACGGGTTCAACCAGTGGCGGCTGCAGCCGGCCGACGGTTCGGCCGAGGGCACCTTCGCCCCGCAGAACACCCGCGAGGCGTCGCCGCAGGACGTGGGCGGCGACATCCGGATCGGCGCGTTCAACGTGCTCAACTACTTCCTCACGCTCACCGGCGCAGAGGCGCGCGGCGCGACCAGCTCAGCGGAGTTCGAGGAGCAGGCGGACAAGATCGTTCCGGCCATCGACGCCCTCGGCGCCGACGTGGTGACGCTCATGGAGATCGAGGACACCGACTCCACCGGACTGACCCCGGGCGACGCGGACACCGCCGTCGCGGACCTGGTCGACCGGCTCAACGACGCCGCGGGGTCGGAGAAGTGGGCCTTCGTCCCGCTGCCCGACGAGCTGTACGCGACCGACCGCGACGTCATCCGCAACGCGATCATCTACCAGCCGGACTCGGTGACCACGGTCGGCGAGCCGGTCGGGCTCGTCGACGAGGCGAACTTCGACAACGCCCGGGAGCCGATCGCCCAGACCTTCGAGGCGGCCGGCGACACCTTCACCGTCATCGGCAACCACTTCAAGTCCAAGGGCAGCGGCTCGGGCGCGAATGCCGACCAGGGTGACGGCCAGGGTGCGTCCAACCCCGACCGGATCGGTCAGGCGCAGGCGCTCGCCGGCTTCGTGGCGCAGCTGCAGGACAGCACCGGGGATGACGACGTCATCGCGCTGGGCGACCTCAACGCCTACTCGGAAGAGGACCCGATCGTCGCCCTGCGCGACGCCGGTCTCACCGACCTCGGCGCGGAGCTGGACGAGGGTTCGTACAGCTACGTCTTCAACGACATGTCGGGGTCTCTGGACCACGCCATGTCCACCGACAGCCTGACGGACAAGGTCACCGACGTCACGCACTGGAACATCAACTCGGTGGAGTCCTTCGCCTACCAGTACACCGGTGACCCGGAGCTGTACGCGAACCACCAGTACCGCTCCAGCGACCACGACCCGCTGGTCCTGGGTGTCGACCTGAGCGGCATCACCGTGCCGGCCGACATCCCCGTCCAGATCATGTCGTTCAACGACTTCCACGGACGGATCGCGGCCACTACCGGCAACGACAGCCTGCTGTTCACCGGTCAGGGCCCCGGACCCGATGGGATCGCGGGCAACGCGGACGACGGCAACGTGGTAGTCGGTGGCGCGGCCAACCTCGCCTCCACCGCCGACGAGCAGCGCAGCGAGTTCACTGCGGTCGGTGGCAGCGAGGACAACTCGCTGTTCCTCAGCGCCGGTGACCTGATCGGTGCCTCGCCCTTCGAGTCGGCGGTGTTCAAGGACGAGCCGACCATCGAGGTCGCGAACGCCCTGGGCCTGGTGAACTCCGTCGTCGGCAACCACGAGTACGACCGCGGGACCGACGAGCTCCGACGCGTCTCCGGGGCCACCGACGGTGAGTTCACCGACGACGTCACCGCCTGCGAGGGCGTGACCCCCGGTGAGGACGGTTGCTACGAGGACAGCCAGGGCGACCCGTTCGCCGGGACGCAGTTCCCGTACCTGGCCGCCAACGTCGTGGACAGCACGACCGGTGAGCCGATGCTCCCGCCGTACCAGATCTTCGATCTGGCCGGCGGTCAGCGGATGGCGCTCATCGGCGTCGTCACCGACACGACGCCGGGCATCGTGACGCCGGGTGGTGTCGCCGACGTCGAGTTCCGCGACGAGGCGGACACCATCAACCGGTACACGCTGGAGCTGCAGGGCATGGGCATCCAGGCCATCGGAGCGCTGGTGCACGAGGGCGGGACGGTGGAGGGTCGTGACTTCAACGGCTGCACCAACCTGACCGGCCCCATCGTCGACATCAACGCGGAACTCGTGCCCGCGGTCGACCTGGTGATCAGCGCGCACACGCACTCCGCGTACAACTGCCTGCTGCCCGATCTCGCGGGCAACGAGCGGCTCGTCACGCAGGCCGGGTTCTACGGCCGGCTGCTGACCGACATCCGGTTCACCGTCGACGGCGTCACCGGTGACGTCGTGCGGGACGACACCTACGGTGCGACCAACGTGCCCGTCCTGCGCGACAACCCCGACGCCGAGATCACGGCGATCGTCGACTACTGGGTCGGCCAGTCGGCCGAGGCCCGCAACGAGGTCGTGGGGTCGGCCACGGCCGACATCACCTCCAACGCCTCCGCGGACCGGGACACCGAGACGCCGATCAACAACCTGATCGCCCACGTGGCGCTGGAGACCCTCCAGGACGAGCAGTTCGGCAACCCGGTCATCGGGTTCCAGGCTCCTGGTGGGACGCGGGCCAACATCCTGGCCGGTGAGGTGACCTACGGGGAGCTGTTCAACGTCCAGCCGTTCGGCAACACGATCAACGCCACCACATTGACCGGGGCCGAGATCGACGCGCTGCTGGAGGAGCAGTTCCAGCTGGACGGCCCGCGTGCCAGCCAGCTCATCCTGGGGACGTCGGAGGGCTTCACGTACTCCTACGACCTCACCCGGGCCTACGGGGACCGGGTGGACGCCTGCTCGATCATGCTCGACGGCGTGATGATCGACCCGGCGGCCGACTACCGGGTGGCGGCGAACTCCTTCCTCATCGGAGGCGGTGACTCCTTCTCCACCTTCGCGGCGGGGGAGGACACCACCGGGCCGCTGGACGTCGACGCGCTGGTCGCCTACTTCCGGGCGAACTCGCCGGTCAGCCCGCCGGCTGCCGACCACAGCACCCAGGCTCCGGCCGGAGTCTGCCCGCCGCCGGGTGACGGCGACGGTGACGGCGACGGCGATGGCGGCACTGGTGACGGTGACGGCACCGATGGCGGTACTGACGGCGGCATTGACGGCGGCACTGGTGACGGGGACGGTGATGGCACCGACGGCGGCACCGACGGTGGTACCGACGAGGCTACTGGCGGCACCGACGGTGGCACGCCTGGCGGCAGCAACCGTGGCACCACAACCGGCGGCACCACGACGACCGGGGGCACGACGACGCCTCGGGGCACGTGGGCGACCGATGGTGGCGGCCTGGCGTACACCGGTACCGAGGTCGCCGGCCTGCTCGGCCTGGCCGGACTGCTGACCGCAGCCGGTGGAGCGGCCCTGGTGCTGGGACGCCGCCGGCGTCAGAGCACCGACTGATCGGCGTGCGGGGTGGTCCGCCACCCCGCACGCACGACCGGAGGCCGGTCCCCGCTCACGGGGGCCGGCCTCCGGCGCGTTCGGGCGGGTGGATCAGCCGGCGGGTCGGTCGACCCCTCCGGCGAGGGTGCGGGCCACGGTCTGCAGCAGCGGGTGGCCGGGCAGGTCCTCGACCAGGACCGGCAGCGGCAGGGACCAGTTCGGCCGGTCGTTCGCACCCGGCATGTTCGGCCGGCGCTGCTCACCGACGGCGTCGTCCAGGGTGGCCGAGAGCAGCAGGGACGGCGCCTGGGCCAGCAGCTCGTGCGCCCGCTCCACCGCCTCCTCCACCGTGGCGTCGTCGGAGAGCCCCGGCAGGTGCTCGAGCAGTGAGTTGCGGCCCCGCTCCAGTTCCTCGTCGGTGCCCGTGCCGTGCTCGCGCTGCTCGTCGACGTCGGCCTCGGTCCACAGGCCTGCCACGGTCGGCAAATCGTGGGTCGTGATCGCCGCCATCGCCTCGGCCGGCCACTCGGACGGGGCGTCGTCCTCGAACCACAGCAGCCGGTAGGAGAGCACGCCGTGCTCGGCCATGGCCTCGCGCACACCCTCCTCGACCGTGCCCAGGTCCTCGCCGACCACCAGCGCCTGTGCGCGGTGGCTCTCCAGGGCGACGATGTTCAGCAGGTCCTCGGCGGGATAGCGCACGTAGGCGCCGTCGGCCGCGCTTCCGTCGACCGGCACCCACCAGAGGCGGAACAGGCCCATGACGTGGTCGACCCGCAGGCCCCCGGCGCCGGCCATCGTGGCGCGGATCGACTGGATGAACGGCTCGTAGTCGGCGTCGCGCAGCCGCCAGGGGATGAGCGGCGGGGAGCCCCAGTCCTGGCCCTGGGAGTTGAACGCGTCCGGCGGTGCTCCGACGCTCACGCCGTCGGCCAGCACCTCCTGCCAGGCCCAGGCGTCGGCCCCGCCACCGGCGAACCCGATGGGTAGGTCCTGGATGACGGTCATGTCGCCGGTCGCCGCGGTGAACTGCAGGTCCAGCGCCCACTGCAGCCAGGCGTGGAACGCGACGACGGCCCCGTGCTGCTCCTGGTAGGCCGACACCGCCGACGAGCCGGGGCGGCGCAACTCCTCGGGCCAGGTGTGCCAGTCGGCGCCGTGCTCCTCGGTGATCGCGGCCCAGGTGGCCCAGTCCTGCAGCGTCTGACCCTGCTCCTCCCGCCACCGGGCGAAGGCCTCCCCGCCGCCGTGGGCGAAGAAGATCCGCATGAGCACCTCGCGCTTGCGGGCCCAGACGGCGTCGCGGTCGATCAGCGGCCCGTCGGAGAGCGCACGCCCGGCGTCCTGCTCGAGATCGACCTTGTCCGCGCCGGGGACCTCGTCCACCCGCAGGTAGATCGGGTTGCGGAAGCGGCGGGTGGCGGGCAGGTAGGGGCTCGCCTCCTGCTGCTCGATCGGGGCGACGGCGTGCAGCGGGTTGATGAGGACGAAACCCGCGCCCTGGTCGGCGGCCATGCGGCGGACGGCGCGGAGATCGCCGAGATCACCGATGCCCCAGCTGTCACGGCTGCGCGTGGCGTACAGCTGCACCGCCCAGCCCCACGCCCGGTCCTCGGGCAGCCAGCAGCGTCCGGGGGAGACGATGAGCCGGCGGCGTCGTCCATCGGCGGACTGGAGCCAGTGGTAGCCGAGCGGGAAGTCGGCGGGCAGGTGGCCGTCGATCTGGCGGACCTCGCCGTCCTCGCAGACGACGTCGGCCTCGTCGACCTCCAGCGCGTCGCCCGGGCGGGCCACGATCGGCGCCCGGTCCTCGAGGTCGGCGGGTGGCTCCCCGATGATCTCGCGCAGCGTGTCGATGGTCTTCTGGGCTACCTGGTGCTCCTCGTCGAGCGCGTCCAGCCAGCTCGCATCGATGCCCCAGTCGTCGGTGGTCGGCTTGGTCGTCACCGGTCGATCCTCGCCGGGTCCGGCGTCGCCCGCAGTCCGGAGCACGTGGCGCTCGTCTCGTCCGGGCCCCGCCGCCCTCACCCCATGGGGGCGGACGGGCCGCATCGGCGGTTCAGCCACCCCGTCGACGCGTCGAGAACGCCCTCGACAGAGGACAGAGGGTGGTAGCGATGGGCACTGGAGCCCCGCGAGGATTCGGCCGGCACGCCCGGAGGGGCAGCTGGCTCGTCGTCGTGCTCGGTCTGGTCGGCGCCAACGCCGCGCTCGACGGCACCCCTTGGGCGACGGCGCTGTACCTGGCGGTCGTGCTGACGGCGAGTGCGGTCGCCTGGATCGGCATCGGACGCGGGCCGGGGCGGCGTGTCCGCGTGCTGATCGCCCTGGGCGTGACGCTGTCGGCCGTCGGCGACGTCCTGTGGGAGCTGCTCTTCCGCAACGGCATGTCGATCGACGTCTCGGTCGCCGACGCCTTCTACCTGAGCGCGTACGTGATGCTGGCCGTCGCGCTCACCATCATGGCCGGCGCCGGCGGGCAGAGTGCCCGGCAGCGCTTCGACGGCTGGGTGGACGCGGTGATCGTCTTCGTCGCCGTCCTCGCGGTCATGTGGGACCTGACACTGGCGGAGACGCTGAGCGACTCCTCCCAGCCGTTGCTCGCCCGGCTGATCTGGGCGCTGTACCCCGCGCTGGACGCAGCTCTCATCGGGCTGGTCTTCCGCGTCGTGACGCGCAGCGCCCGTGATCGGGGAGCGCTGGCGGTGGCAGCCGGCGCGGGCTGCTGGTTGGCATCCGACGTCGGCTACCTGCTCGCGGACGACTACGCGGCACCCACGGCCCTGCTCGGTTCCGGCTGGATGCTCGGGGCGGTGCTGCTCGCGGTCGCCGCCCGCAGCCGCGTCGACCGGGAGCCCGGGCACGACGTCGCGGACGCCGAGCGCGGGGGCTTCGGTCGCCTCGCCGTGTGCCTGGGGGCGCTGCTCGTCCCAGGCACGATCGAACTGGTGCGCGACCTGTCCGGCGCCGAGCAGACGCCGCTCTCGGTCTTCGGCGCCTCTCTCGTGCTGGTCCTGCTCGTCTTCCTCCGGACGGCGCGGCTGCTGACTGCCGAGGCGGAAGCGCGGGCGCTCGTGCGCGTGCAGGCGCGGCGGAACGCGGCCCTGGCCGCCCACTCGTCCGACGCCGTGGCCGTCATCGGCCGGGACGGCGAGCTGCTCAGCCCCCCGGCACAGCTGGCCGGTCTGCTCGGTGTGGAGGTGACACCGGACTTCGCCGCCGGTGACCTGATGCACCGGGCCGGGCTGGATCCCGCCGCCGCGCGGGAGGTGTTCGCACAGGCCGTGGCCGGGGGCGGCGCGGTGGTCAGCGCGGAGCTGCCCCGCCGGTACCGCGGTGAGGAGCTCTGGGTGGGCGTGCGGCTGGTCGATCTCTCCTCCGACCCCGACGTCGGAGGGGTGGTGGTGCACGCCACCGACATCACCGAGCGCAAGCGCGCCGAGCAGACGCTGGCCCACCAGGCGTTCCACGACGGGCTCACCGGCCTGGCCAACCGGGCGCTGTTCACCGAGCGGATCGAGCAGGCGCTGCGGTCCAACGCCCGCCACGGCGACACCGCCGCAGTGGTCTTCATCGACCTCGACGGCTTCAAGGCCGTCAACGACAGCCTGGGCCACCAGGCCGGCGACGCCCTCCTCCAGCAGGTGGCGCAGCGGTTGAGCAGCGTCGTCCGTGCCGGCGACACCCTCGCCCGTCTCGGTGGCGACGAGTTCGGCCTGCTGCTCGCGCAGGTCGACGACGTCGCCGAGGTGACCGCGGCCGGGGAGCGCCTGCTGGCCGAGCTCGCGCGGCCGGTACGGATCGGCCAGCAGTACGTCACCGTCTCCGGCAGCGTCGGGATCGCGCTCAGCGAGTCCGACGCGACCGCCGACTCGCTGGTCCGGGACGCCGACATCGCCATGTACGCGGCGAAGACGGCCGGCCGGGGACGCCTCGTGGTCTTCGACCCGGACATGCGCTCGGCCCTCGTCGAGCGGCGCCAGCTCGAGCGCGAGCTCCAGGGAGCACTCGCCGGGGGCGAGCTGCGGTTGGTCTACCAACCGGTCATGAGCCTGGCCGACGAGGCCGTGGTCGGCTTCGAGGCGCTGCTGCGCTGGTACTCGCCGGTCCTGGGCAACGTCCCGCCCGACCGCTTCATCCCGGTGGCCGAGGACCTGGACCTCATCAACGAGATCGGCGCCTGGGTGCTCCGCGAGGCGTGCTCCGTGGCGGCCGAGTGGCGCGGTCGGCACCCCGGTGCGGCCGGGGCCACCATGGCGGTCAACGTCTCCGCCGTGCAGCTGGCCTCGCCGGACCTGGTCGAGCAGATCATCGGTGCGCTGGCGGCGAGCGGGCTGCCGGCCGGAGCGCTGGTGCTGGAGGTGACCGAGACGGCCCTCGTCCGCGACCCCGACGGCGCGGCGGAGCGGCTGGCCGCGCTGCGGGCGCTCGGCGTCCGGCTGGCGCTCGACGACTTCGGCACCGGCTACTCGTCGCTGAGCTACCTGCGCCAGTTCACCGTCGACGTGCTGAAGATCGACCGGTCGTTCATCGCCACGATCGACGGGCCGCAGCTGCCGCCGATCGTGCGCGGGCTCGTCGACCTGGGACGCACCCTGGACCTGGAGATCGTGGCCGAGGGCGTGGAGCACGACGACCAGCGGGCGCTGCTGCGCCAGGCCCGGTGCGAGCTCGCGCAGGGATACCTGTTCGCCGCGCCGATGGAGGCCGACGACGCCGAGCTGTTCCTGCTGGGGCGCGCAGCCACCGCCCCGACGGCGGACGAGACCGCGAGCGCCTGAGCGGATCGCCGATGCCTGGGGCGCGCGTTCTCGGGTAGGCACCGCCCATGCCCGTGATCGGATTCCACAACTCGCACGAGCAGATCCATCCGGCGGCGCTGCTGGAGGCCGTGCGGTACGCCGAGCAGGTCGGCTTCACCGCCGCCATGTGCTCCGACCACCTCGAGCCCTGGAGCGAGCGGCAGGGGCACTCGGGGTTCGCCTGGTCCTGGCTCGGCGCGGCGCTGGCGACGACGGAGCTGCCGTTCGGGGCGGTCAACGCGCCGGGGCAGCGCTACCACCCGGTGATCGTCGCCCAGGCGATCGCGACGCTGGGAGCGATGTTCCCCGGCCGGTTCTGGGTGGCACTCGGCTCCGGTGAGGCGATGAACGAGCACGTCACCGGACACGTGTGGCCGCGCAAGGAGCTGCGGGACGCGCGTCTGAGGGAGTGCGTCGACGTCATCCGCGCGCTGCTGGCGGGGGAGGAGGTCAGCCACGAGGGGCTGGTCACCGTCGACCGGGCGCGCATCTGGACATTGCCCGAGCAGCAGCCGGCCCTCATCGGGCCCGCCGTCACCGCGGCCACAGCCCGGCGGCACGCCGAGTGGGCCGACGGGCTGGTCACGATCAACCAGCCGCACGAGACGCTGCGGGAGGTCGTCGGGGCCTACCGGGACGCCGGTGGACGGGGGACCCTGACCATCCAGGTGCACGTGAGCTGGGATCCCGATCCGGACCGGGCGATGGCGATCGCGCACGACCAGTGGCGCAGCAACGTCTTCCCGCCGCCGCTGTGCTGGGACCTCGACACCACCCGGGCCTTCGACCAGGCCAGCGCGCACATCCCTGCAGAGGAGGTGGGCGAGGCCGTGCGGGTGTCGGCCGACCTCGGGCAGCACGCCGCCTGGCTGGCCGAGTACGCCGAGCTCGGGTTCGACCAGATCTACGTGCACCACGTCGGTCAGGAGCAGCGGCCGTTCCTCGACGCCTTCGGTGCGCACGTGCTGCCTCAGCTGGACGTCACGCGGCCCGCCCCCGCGGTGGCGATCGACCGGCAGGGAGCCGGCGGGCCGCCGCGACCGGTGCAGACGCCCCAACTCGCGGTCCTTCCGTGAGCGCACGTGGTGTGACGTGGGCCGTGCCCCGGCGCGGCATCACGCAGCGTGCGCAGCCCGCCGGGGCGGCGTCCCTGACCGTCGGGAGGTCTGCGCCTAGCGTGACGGACGAGGTGATCGAGACATGAGTGAACGCAACGGAAGCACGTCCAGCGGTCCCGGGACCGCTGGACGTGCTTCCGTTGCGTTCACTCATGTCTCGATCACCTCGTCCGTCACGCTA
>NZ_POQU01000091.1 GCF_002938425.1 Blastococcus atacamensis
CGGAGCGGCACCTCTGCCAACGCGGTCTCGGGCACCGACCGCCCGGCGTGCTCCCCGGCGATCGACATGCGGCGCTCGATCCGCTCCAGCCGCTGCAGGGTGGCGGCGGCCGAGCCGTCGGTGGCCGGCAGCAGCATGCGGGCGCAGACCAGCTCCAGGAGCAGCCGCGGCGCCGTCGTCCCACGCATCTCGGTGAGGCCCTCGTGCACGGTGTCGGCCATCCGGGAGAGGGTGGCCGAGCCCAGCGCCTGCGCCTGCGAGTTCATCAGGTCCAGCCGGTCGGGCGGGCAGTCGAGCAGCCCGTTGCCCCCGGCGTCGGGGACCGCGTCGAGGACGATCAGGTCGCGCAGCCGGTCGAGCAGGTCGGTGGCGAAGCGGCGCGGGTCGTGCCCGGCCTCGACGACGCGGTCGACGGCCCGGAAGACACCGGGGGCGTCCTGCGCGGCCATGGCGTCGATGGTCTCGTCGAGCAGGGCGTCGTCGGTGACCCCGAGCAGCCCGACGGCGCTCTTGTAGGTGACGCCCTCGGGTCCGGCGCCGGCCAGCAGCTGGTCGAGGATCGACAGCGAGTCGCGGACCGAGCCGCCACCCGCCCGCACCACCAGCGGGAAGACGGTGGGCTCGACCTGCACGCCTTCGGCGGTGCAGGTCCTCTCCAGCAGCGAGCGCAGCGTCGTCGGCGGCACGAGCCGGAACGGGTAGTGGTGGGTGCGCGACCGGATCGTCGGCAGCACCTTCTCCGGCTCCGTGGTCGCGAAGACGAAGACCAGGAACTCCGGCGGCTCCTCGACGACCTTGAGCAGGGCGTTGAAGCCCTGCGTGGTCACCATGTGCGCCTCGTCGACGATGTAGACCTTGTAGCGGCTGTTCACCGGCGCGAAGAAGGCGCGTTCCCGCAGATCGCGGGCGTCGTCGACACCACCGTGGCTGGCCGCGTCGATCTCGATGACGTCGAGGGAGCCGGGGCCGTCGGGAGCGAGCGCGACGCAGGAGCCGCACACACCGCAGGGCGTCGACGTCGGGCCCTGCTCGCAGTTCAGCGAGCGGGCGAGGATCCGCGCCGACGACGTCTTGCCGCAGCCGCGCGGGCCGCTGAACAGATAGGCGTGGTTGATCCGGCCGCCGTCCACCGCGTTCACGAGGGGCGCGGTGACGTGCTCCTGCCCGACCACCTCGGCGAAGGTCGCCGGGCGGTACTTGCGGTAGAGCGCCAGAGCCACGCGGCGAGCTTACGAGCCCCCTCCGACGGAGCAGCGCATCCGCTCCCCGCGGTCGGCGGTCATCGCACCAGGTGCAGCAGGAACTCGACGGCGCCCCGGTCCGCCACCCGGACGAACCCGAGGTCCGGCGGCTCGATCCGAAGTCGTCGAACGTCACCCGGGATCACGGACATGGGCGTCGATACCGGCACACGCGCCCGTCTGCGCCCCCGTCGACCCCGGCCGCCGAGCCGCCTCCCGCGAGCGCACCGGTCGCCGAATGGGAGGTCCGCACCTTCGAGGGCGTCACGGTCGAGGTCCCGCCGGGTGCGCGCAGGCCGGACACCGTGGACACGACGACGCCCGTCGGTTCCATGTCCGGCCCGTCGCTGACCTGGCACGGGCCCGTGCTGCCGGGCGGCGAGGAGTCCTACGTCGAGATCACGATCCTCGAGACCTTCGAGGGCGGGCTGACCCCGACCGACGGCGGCGCGTACTTCGACGTCCCTGGCCCGGAGCTGGCCTACGGGGGCATCGACGCCGTCTCCTACACCGGGGAGCCGCTGGGGCGCCGGGCCGTCTGGATGCACCTGCTCGCGGGCGGCCGCCAGATCGTGATCGGGGCCGCGCTCCCGGAAGGGACGGAGGGGGACGAGATGGCCCGCCGCCTGATCGCCTCGATCGCCGTCGCGTAGGACGGCCCCGATGACCACGGGCCCCGGGGAGTCCCCCGGGGCCCGTGGCACGCAAAGGACCCCCCGCGCACCCGCCAGAGCCCGCTTATCCTTGCTGCCTTCCGGCCCTGGGGAGGTTCACAGGATGACGCCACACGAGGGGTCTTCCTCACTGTAGAGGAAACGGTCCCGGGAACGGACGACTGCCCCGCTACGCTGCTCCCGCGCTCCGTCCGGCGGGTCGCCACCGGAACCGCACCTGGAGCGTCATGTCCACCGCGAGCCCCGCAGCCTCGCGACGCGGCTTCCTCCTCGTCGTCCTCGCGGCCCTGTGCTGGGGCACCTCGGGCGTGAGCGGCAGCCTGGTCGCCCGGCACAGCGACCTCGGACCGCTCGACATCGCCTGGCACCGGATGGCGATCGGCGCGCTCGCCCTCCTCCTCGCCTGGTCGGTGACCCGCCGCCGGACCGGCCCGGTCCCTGCCGTCGACCGAGGGACGGGCGTGCGCCTGCTGCTCGTCGGTGCGGGGCTGGCCGCCTACCAGCTGGCCTACTTCGCCGCCGTGGCGACCGCGGGCGTGAGCATCGCGACGCTCGTCGCCCTGGGGCTGGCCCCGCTGCTCATCGCCGTCGGCGGCACGCTGCTCGGGCACGGCCGCCCCGACCGGGCCACGGTCCTCGCTCTCGTGGCCGCGCTGGTCGGCCTGGTGCTGCTGGTCGGCGTCTCCGCCGGCGCCGACACCGGGACGACGGTGGTGCTCGGTGCGCTCATGGCCGTCGGATCGGCGCTCGGTTACGCCGTCGTCACCCTGGCCGGCGGTGGCGTGCCGGCCGGCATCCCGGTCACCCTGGTGGGCTTCGCCGGCGGGGCACTGCTGCTGACCCCGGTGGCCCTCGCGGTGGGGCTGCGGTCCACCACCGACCCGGTGGCCCTGGGAGTGCTGCTCTACCTGGGCCTCGTGCCGAGCGCGCTGGCCTACGCCATGTTCTTCTCGGGACTGCGGACGGTGCCCGGAGCGGTCGCCTCGATCGTCACGCTGCTGGAGCCGCTGGGGGCGACGGCGCTGGCGACGGCGTTCCTCGGTGAGCGGCTCTCCCCCGCTGCACTGGCCGGGGGCGTGCTGGTGCTGGCCGCCGTCGCCGGGCTGTACCTGCACCGGCTGCGTCAGCCGGTACCCACTGCGGGCGCCTGACCGGCGCGGGAACGCGACGGGCCCCCGGCGTTCTGCCGGGGGCCCGTCGTCCTGCGGAGGATGGGAGATTCGAACTCCCGAGGGGTTGCCCCCAACCCGCTTTCCAAGCGAGCGCCATAGGCCACTAGGCGAATCCTCCAGGTACGACGAGAATCCTACCGGGCGCCGTCGCCGGCTCCGCCGGGACACCACCGGGGAGGCCGAGCGGGGCGGTGTGCGGCATCCTGCACCGCAGGGCGGTTCGCCGGGTGGCCATCGGGGAAGGCCCCTGGACTGCGGGTCACGGACGAGGAGGCAGGACATGAGCGAGCACAGCGAGGTACGGCCGGACGTCGTCGAGGCGATCGTCGGTGTGCTCAAGGGCGGCGACGCCGGAGAGCTGCCGGCCGGCGCGACGGCGGAGGAGAAGACGGCCGCGAAGGACCGGTACCTCTCGGAGTTCGTCGCCGAGCGCAGCAAGCGCGACCGGCAGGCGCAGGCCTGGGAGCTGCTGCTGACCCGCAGCTACGACGAGCCGCCGACCTGGGCGCGCCTCTTCGACGACCTCGACCCGGACGTGCACACCGAGCTGGGCGAGCTCTACGACGCCCTGCCCGCCGGCGCGCAGGAGGAGTACGCGCGCCGGTACGGCGTGCCCTCCACCGTCTGAGCACACCCTTCCTGCGTCCATGACCCGTCCCGTCACCGCGCCCGGCCGCCTCATCGCCGGGCGCTACCGGCTCCAGTCGCAGATCGGTGGCGGCGGGATGGGCGCGGTCTGGCTCGCCCGTGACGAGCTGCTGGGTCGCGAGGTCGCGATCAAGCAGGTCCTGTCACCCCTGGGGGCCGACGAGAAGCAGGTCGACGAGCAGCGCCAGCGCGCGCTGCGCGAGGGCCGGATCGCCGCGCGACTGAGCCACCCGCACGCCATCTCGGTCTACGACGTCGCGCTGGAGAACGGCGCCCCGTGGCTGGTGATGGAGTACCTGCCCTCGCGCAGCCTCGCTGGTGTGCTCGCCGAGGACGGCGTCCTGCGCGTGGACCAGGTGGCGCAGATCGGCGCCCAGGTCGCCGACGCGCTGGCCGCCACGCACGCCGCGGGGATCGTGCACCGCGACGTGAAGCCGGCGAACATCCTCATCGGGCAGGGCGGCCGGGTCGCGGGCCTGGTCAAGATCACCGACTTCGGCATCTCGCACGCCCAGGGCGACGTCACGCTCACCCAGACCGGCCAGATCACCGGCACCCCCGCCTACCTCGCCCCGGAGGTGGCGCAGGGCCAGGAGATGACCGAGGCCAGCGACGTCTTCTCGCTCGGCGCGACGCTCTACACCTGCCTGGAGGGCGGGCCGCCGTTCGGCATGGACGACAACGCGCTCGGCATGCTGCACCGGGTCGCCGGCGGCCGGGTGACCCCGCCTCGGCGGGCAGGTTCGCTGACCGCCCCGCTGATGCGGATGCTGGCCGCCGACCCGGCCGAACGCCCCGCCATGACCGAGGTGCGCGACCGGCTCGCGAAGCTGGCTGCCGGCCGGAACGGCGACACCACCACGGTGCTGCTGGCCCGCACCGACCTCGCGTCGTCGCAGGGCTCCTCGGGCACCGCCGTCCTCCCACCCGTGACCGCCGCGAGCTCGGCGCCTCCCGTGGACCAGCCCACGCCGATCCCGGCGTCCGCCCGCACCCCCGTGCCCGCGACGGCTTCCGCACCGGCGGCCCGCCAGGCGGTAGCGGCGCAGCCGCCCACGAGGACCGGTCCCGCCGCCGCACCGGCCGCGTCCACCCCGGCAGCGCCCCCGTCCCGACGACGGCGGTGGCCGTGGGTCGCCGCCGCGCTCGGCGTCGCCCTGCTCGCCGGTCTGCTGGTCCTGCTGCTCAACCTCTCCCCCGACGACCCGGACGAGAACTCCGCCGACCCTTCGCCGTCGAGCTCGGAGCCGGCACCCACCTCCAGCGCGGAGCCGGAGGCATCCGAGCCCGCGCCGGATCCGGGGGAGACCGAGGCTCCCACGTCGGAGATCGTCGACGAGCCGGTGCCGGTGGACCCCGTGCAAGCGACCGAGCAGTTCTTCGCCCTCATCCCGGACGACCTGCCGGCGGCCCACCAGCTGACCAGCCCGGCCTTCCAGTCGGAGTTCCCGCTCGCCCGCTTCTCGGGGTTCTGGGACGACTACTCCAGCGTCAGCATCAGCGACGTCCAGGCGGAGGACCCCACCACGGCGTTGGTCACCATCACCTACGTCGCGGCGGGCGGGTCGACCACCACCGAGCGGCACCGGGTCACGTTCGTCCGCGGCGAGGACGGCCGGCTGCTGATGGACCGCGACGTCATCGCCTGATCCCGGCGAGCCCGCGGACGGCAGCAACGTCGAACGGCAGGAGCCCCCGCCTCCCGGACAGGGAGAGCGAGGGCTCCGGCGCTGCTGGCGGTGGCGGTGGGATTTGAACCCACGGAGGGGGTTGCCCTCACACGCTTTCGAGGCGTGCTCCTTCGGCCGCTCGGACACGCCACCGCCGAAGAGACTACAGCCCCCGCTGGCGGCGGAAGAAGGCACGTAGCAGCGCGCCGCACTCCTCGGCCCGCACGCCGCCGGTGACCTGCGGCCGGTGGTTGAGCCGGCGGTCCCGGACGACGTCCCACAGCGATCCGACCGCCCCCGCCTTCGGGTCGTCGGCGCCGAAGACCACGGCGTCGACCCGGGACAGGACGCTCGCCCCGGCGCACATCGTGCAGGGCTCCAGCGTCACCACCAGCGTGCATCCCGACAGGCGCCAGCCGTCGCCGTGCACCTGCGCAGCGGCCCGCAGCGCCAGCACCTCCGCGTGCGCGGTGGGATCCCCGCGCTTCTCGCGCTCGTTGGCGGCCTCCGCCAGGACGCCGCCGTCCGGCCCGAGGACGACGGCGCCGATCGGTATGTCGCCCCACCCCTCGGCCGCGGCCGCGAGCTCCAGCGACCGCCCCATCGCCGCGTCGAGGTCGCGGGTCACGAGGCTTCTCCGCCGACAGTCTCCCTCTGCCCCAGATGTGGGGCAGAGGGAGACTGTGCCGGAACCACTGGTCGCCGGCTCATTCGGCGTCGGTCAGCGGGAAGCCCACCAGCTCCGAGAGCTGGGCCAGCGCGACGGCGGGGTCGACCACCTTGATGGTGGCGAAGCCGAGCGCCCGCGCCGGCTTGAGGTTGATCCCCAGGTCGTCCAGGTAGGCGCAGTCGGCCGCCTCGATCGGCCGCCCCACCGCGTCGGAGAGCCGCTCCAGGACGCGCCGGTAGATCTCCGGCTCGGGCTTGCGGACACCCTCCAGCGAGGACTCCACGACGGCGTCGAACAGGGCCAGCAGATCGCCGAGCCGACCGGTGCGCTCCATCGGTGCCACGTTGTTCGACAGGACCGCCAGGGGCAGCCCCGCCTCGCGCAGCCGGCGCACCGCCGCCACCATCGCCGGGCGCACGTCGCCGTGCAGGGCGGCCAGCACGCGGGCGGCGTCTATGCGGTGCCCCAGTTCCGCAGCCTCGGCCTCGAACGCCGCGGAGAAGCCGGCGACGTCGAGCTCGTTGCGCTCGTAGCGCGCCCAGGCGTTGGTGTCGGGGTTCGTCGAGTTGAGCCGGTGGATCAGATGCTCGGGCAGCCCGGCCTCGCGCTCGTAGGCGGCGAAGGCGGCCATCGGGCTCTCGGTGATCACCCCGCCCAGGTCGAAGACGACGGCGGAGACGGTCATGACCTCACCGCCGCGGCCAGCTCCTCGGCGAACCCGAGCCGGGTCGCGATCCGCTCCAGCATCTCGTCGGCCCACAGGTCGTCAGCGGTCACGATCGGGCGCAGCGCGTCGGCGGGCAGGCCGTCGTCGGCGAACAGGTCCAGATCACCACCGGGCCAGCCGGTCTCGTCGTCGTCGAAGGCGCCCTCGGTGTCCACACCGATGCCGTAGCGCTCGACCACCTCGGCGGCGAGCACCCACTCGAGCATCGTCGCGTCGGAGATCAGCGCTCGCACCATGCCCCCGGGCCCGTGCCGCAGCGCCACGAAGTACAGCCGTGAGTCGAGGACCAGCACGAACGGCGGCGGCCATCCCCCCACGCCGGGCTCCCCCAGCGCCCGCTCGAGCACCGGCAGCTCGTCACCGGCGTCCTGCGCGAGCAGCCGCACCTGCCACCGCCCGGCCTCTCGCGACACCCGGACGGCGAAGCCGACCCGGCCGTAGACGCTCCCCTCGATCATCGCTTGCGCAGCAAGGTCAGGCCGTCGGCCAGCGGCAGCAGCACGGTCTCCCAGCGCGGATCGGCAGCCAGCGCCGCGTTGAGGGCCGCCAGGGCGCGGGAGGACTCGTCGTCGGGCTCCAGCACCTGGCCTGAGCGGAGCGTGTTGTCCAGCAGGACGACGCCGTTGCGGTTCATCCGCGGGCGCAGCTCCTCGACGTAGGCCGGGTAGCCGGTCTTGTCGGCGTCCACGAAGGCCAGGTCGAAGGTCTCCTCGGCGGGCAGCTCCCGCAGCGTGGCCAGGGCGTCCCCGAGGCGCAGCTCGATCCGGTCGGCCACGCCCGCCCGCTCCCAGTACCGGCGGGCGACGGCGGTCCACTCCTCGCTGCTGTCCAGGCAGAGCAGCGAGCCGTCCTCCGGAAGCCCCTCGGCGATGCACAGCGCGGAGAAGCCGGTGAAGGTGCCGATCTCGATCGCCCGCCGTGCTTCCAGCGCGCGGGTGAGCAGCCGCATCAGCACGCCCTGCTCCGGGGCGATCTGCAGAGTGGACGACGCCCCGCCGCGCTCGGCCATCTCGGCGGTCTCGCGGATGAGGTCGGCCATCACGGCGTCGACCGGGTCCGAGGAGGCCTGCACGTAGTCGGCGAGTTCCGGGGTGAGCAGGAAGGACCGCGGCGTCATGGCGCCTGCCGGTCGAGGGGCTCGGGGGTCATAGCCTGTAGATCATGGCCGATGCCGCAGTTCCCGGGGCCACCTCTCCCGGCGGAGGTCCGTCCTTCCCCGTCCCGACCATGCCCGCCCCTCCGGTCGGCGTCGTCGGGCTCGGCCAGCTGGGCGGCTCGTTGGCCGCCGCACTGGTGGCCGCAGGGCGCGAGGTCAGCGGCTGGGACGTCGATCCCGCGGCCCGTGAGGCCGCCGCCGCCCGCGGGGTGCGGATCACGCAGGAGTTCACCGGCGTCGTCGTCCTCGCCGTGCCGCTGCCGGCCATGACGACGGCGCTGGAGGGCCTGGCGATCGACCCCGCCGCCACGGTCACCGACCTCGGCTCGGTCAAGGTCCCGGTCGTCGGGTCGCTGGGCGCGGCGTTCGGCGGCCGGTTCGTGGGCGGGCACCCGATGTGCGGCACCGAGCGCTCCGGCCACGAGGCCACCGATCCCGCGCTGTTCGCCGGCGCCCGGTGGGCGCTGTGCCTGGAGCCCGGGACCGAGCTGCCGCGCTGGTTGCGGGTGGCCGAGGTGGCGCTGGCCGTGGGCGCGGAGGTCGTGCCGGTGACGGCCGCGGAGCACGACGACGCCGTCGCCGCGATCAGCCACGTCCCGCACCTGCTGGCCGCCGCGCTGGCCGCCGCCGCGGCCGACGCCGGACCGCTGGCGCTCGCCCTGGCCGCCGGCAGCTTCCGCGACGGCACCCGGGTGATCGGCAGCGACCCGGCCTTCGTGACGGCCATGGTGGAGGGCAACGCCGGCCCGACCGCCGCGGCCCTCGCCCGCGTGCGCGCCGAGCTGGAGCGCCCGTGGCCGGAGCTCGTCGGCGCGGGGCACGCGGTGGCGCGGCGACCGGGCGGCCGGCGCACCGTCCGGGTGCCGCTGGACCGGTCGGCACTGCTGGCGCTGGGGCGTGCCGGGGGCGCGGTGCACCGCCGGCTGGCCGCGTTCGTCGAGGGCTGGGTCCCCGACACCCCCTGACGCCGCCCCCGCACCGCCGCTCTGGCGGCGTTCCTCGCGCTCCCGGCACCCTGCAGGCGGCGCCCGGCACGAGTCCGACCCTGGAGCGGGGGCAGGCGCCGGCAAGCCGGTCGTTTCACGCCCGCGACGACGGGCAGGGACGGGACATGGACGAGAACGACATCCTCAACCGCATCCACACGCTGGTCGACGAGGAGCACAAGCTCCGCGACAGCAGCGAGCACACCGACGAGACCCGCGCCCGCATGAGCAAGCTCGAGGCCGACCTCG
This sequence comes from Blastococcus atacamensis, assembly GCF_002938425.1. Taxonomy (GTDB): domain Bacteria; phylum Actinomycetota; class Actinomycetes; order Mycobacteriales; family Geodermatophilaceae; genus Blastococcus; species Blastococcus atacamensis. Next base: position 9,194 of record NZ_POQU01000091.1, read on the forward strand.
ACCAGTGCTGGGACCTGCTCCGCCAGCGCCGCGCCAAGCGGCAGTACGGCGAGGACCCCGACGAGGCCGAGCCGCGTCCCGAGCCCCAGGTCGAGACCTACCTCCAGTGACGGCAGGCAGCTGACCCCACCGGCAGCTCCCTGAACGCGGCCCTTCCAGGGGCCCGCCCCTGAGCCTGCGACGGGTGGGAGGAAGGGGGTCCTCTCTCAGGCGGAGCGGGTGGTCGGCTGCCGGCGGCCGGTGCCCAGCAGCGCCAGCTGCCAGAGGAGGCGGGATCGCGGGTCGGTGAGCTTCCGGCCGGTCACCGACTCGATCCGCCGCAGCCGGTGCATGACGGTGTTCCGGTGGCAGTACAGGGCGTCGGCCGCCCGCGTCGGTGACCCGTCGGCGGCGAGGAACGCCTCGAGGGTGTCCAGCAGGACCGCCTGCTCGTCGTCGGGCAGCTCGAGCAGGCCGCCGAGGGACTGACCCACCAGGCGGGAGCTGATCTCCGGCGAGTTGCTCAGCAGCGCCTCGGGCAGCCGCTCGTCGATGCTCACCACGCGCCGGTCCCCGGCCGGCAGGGTCCGGGCGGCGGTCTCGGCGAGCCGGTAGGCGGCACCCGCCGCGGCCGGTCCGTCGACGACGTCCGAGACCCCCACGGGCCCGCGGGCCACGCCGGTCAGCAGGGCGACCAGGTCGGCGGGCCGGACGGCGCCCAGCACCACGTAGCCCACCTGCGCGTCGCCGCGGGCACCCCAGACCGACCGCACGCCACGCTTGAGGAGTCCGTCGGCGGGTGCGTCCAGGGCCGGGCACCCGTCCGGGGCCGGCAGCGCCACCACGGCCGTCAGCCGGCCGTCCAGCGGCATCGCCAGCAGCTCCGACGCGCTGCGCACGAACGCCGGATCGCTGCCCCGGCCGTCGATGAGCCCGTCCAGCACCTGCTGCCGGGCCACCTCGTCGACGCCGGCCAGCCGCCGCTGCTCCTCGCGGTACCCCGCCGCGACCGCGGCGCAGTCCGCGTCGTTGGTCCGCCACACCGAGCCGGCGACCTCCAGCAGGAGGACGTCGAGGCCGTGCCTGCTGCGCTGGGACACCGAGAGGAGCGCCTCCCAGGTGACCTGGCCACCGAGGCGGTAGGCGCGCAGCACCGCCTCGAGCGGAACACCCTGGGCCGCCCGTCGCCGGCCGACGGCGCGGGCCCCGCTGCGGTCGCCGTCGCCGTTGTCGGCCCATCCGTCGATCAGCGTGCGCAGTCCCTGCTCGAGACCCCGGCGGACCGACGCGCGCAGCTCCTCCTCGGTGACCAGCAGGTCGTGGTAGGCGGATTCGCTGCGCAGCAGCACCTCGAGCATGCGGTCGGTCATGTCCTCGAGCTCCGCCATGAGCAGCGGCGCGAGCTCGGCCAGGCGAGCCGAGACCTCCGGTCGGAACGGATGCACCGCTCACCTCCCGTCCGTGACGCACAGCACAACACAACGTCCCGATCGCTGTGCGGTGCGCCCATTGTGACCGTCAACACCGACGGGCAGTCTCAGCGGGACGTACTCGTGACCCAATCGTCGCCGTCCCGGTGCTCACCGGTTCGGCGATCTCCCCGACGCAGAGGAGCAGTGGGCCCCTTGGCGCAGCCGACCGGCAGCCAGCTAAAGAACGACCCAGCGCCCACAGCCCGGCTCGAGATGACCGGGATCAACGTCGCGTTCGGTGGCGTGCTCGCCCTGACCGACGTCTCGCTCACCGTCGAGCCAGGCCAGGTGCACGGCCTCATCGGTCCCAACGGCGCCGGCAAGACGACGCTGTTCAACGTCGCCTGCGGCCTCGTCCGCCCGACGTCGGGCCGCATCGTGTGGCGTGACCGCGAGCTGACCCGGCTGCGTCCCAGCCAGCTCACCTCGCTGGGCATCGCCCGCACGCTGCAGGGTGTCGGCCTGTTCGCCGGCATGACCGTGCTGGAGAACGTCATGGTGGGCGCCCACCGGCACGCCAGGGCCGGCTTCCTGTCGGCGCTGCTGGCGCTGCCCATGTCGGACAAGGACGAGAAGCGCCTCCGTGAGCGGGCCATGCAGGCCCTGACCGAGCTCGGTGCCGAGGCCTACGCCGGGCGCTACCCGGGCAGCCTCCCGTACCCGGTGCAGAAGCGCGTCGCCCTGGCCCGGGCGCTGGTGGCCGAGCCGGACCTGCTGCTGCTCGACGAGCCCGCCAGCGGTCTGTCCGAGGACGAGATGCACGAGCTCGGCGACCTCATCCGCTCCGTCGTCGGCCGGATGAGCGTGCTGCTGGTCGAGCACCACATGGACCTGGTCATGCGGGTCTGCGACCGGATCACCGTGCTCGACTCCGGCAAGCAGATCGCCGCCGGCACCCCGGTCGAGGTCCAGGCCAACCCCGCCGTCACCGAGGCCTACCTCGGCGACGCCGTCGACGTCGAGGCCGACGCGGCGGAGCTGACCCACACGGACGGAGGACGCCACCATGGCTGACGCACACGGCGCCACGGCGGTCTCCGCCGTCACCGGTGGCGGCACCGCGACCGGCACCCGCCTGCTCGAGGTCGAGGGCCTCAGCTCGTCCTACGGCCCCGTCCGTGCGCTCGACGGCGTCTCGCTGTCGGCCGAAGCGGGGAAGATCACCGCCGTCCTCGGCGCCAACGGCGCGGGCAAGACGACGCTGCTGCGCACGATCAGCGGCCTGGTCCGGCCGGTCGCCGGCCGGGTCGTGCTCGACGGCGTGGACATCACCAAGGCCTCGGTCGAGTCCATGGTGGGCCGGGGCATGGCACACGTACCGGAGGGTCGCGGCGTCATCGCCGAGCTGACCGTGGACGAGAACCTCCGGGTCGGAGCGCTGTTCCGCGGCAAGGTCGCCAAGTCCGAGTACGACCGGATCTACGACCTCTTCCCGCGGATCGCCGAGCGGCGCAACAACCACGCGCACACGCTCTCCGGCGGCGAGCGCCAGATGCTCGTGATCGGGCGGGCACTGCTCGCGCAGCCGCGCATCCTGCTGCTCGACGAGCCGTCGCTGGGCCTGGCCCCGCGGATCGTCGCGCAGATCTTCGGGCTGCTGCGCCAGCTGGTCGACAGCGAGGGCCTCTCGGTCCTGCTGGTCGAGCAGAACGCCCGCAGCGCCCTGTCGGTCGCCGACGTCGGCGTCGTCCTCAACCTCGGCCGGGTGGTCGTCACCGACTCCGCCTCCGCGCTGATGGGCGACGAGGACCTCCGGCACGCCTACCTCGGTTTCTGACCCCGCCCTCCCCTCCGGTCAAGGAAGGCACACTTCGTGCAGCAGTTCGTGAACGTGACCCTCACCGGGTTGACCCAGGGTCTGATCTACGCGGCGTTCGCGCTGGCCCTGGTGCTCATCTGGCGCTCCACCCGCATCGTGAACTTCGCGCAGGGCTCGATGGCCGCGGCCACCACCTTCATCGCCCTGGCCCTCATCCAGGCCGGCTACTCGTACTGGCTGGCACTGGTCGTCACCCTCGCCTCCGGCTTCGTCCTCGGCGCCATCATCGAGCGGGTCATCATCCGGCCCGTCGAGGGTGGCAACGAGCTCAACGCCGTGATCGTCGCTCTCGGCCTCTTCGTGGCGCTGCAGGCCCTGATCGCGATCGTCTTCGGCTCGTCGTTCCAGTCGTTCCCGGCACCGTTCGGCCTCGAGGGCTTCCGGATCGGCGAGAACCGCGTCGCGTTCACCCCGAACAGCCTCTACATCTTCGGCGCCGTGATCGTCACGATGCTGCTGCTGGTGGCCCTGTTCCGGTTCACCCGCGTCGGCCTGGCCATGCGCGCCTCCGCCTTCAGCCAGGAGGTCTCCCGCCTGCTCGGCGTGAAGGTCGGCGGCATGCTGACCCTCGGCTGGGGACTGGCCGCGGTCGTCGGCTCGCTGTCGGGTCTGCTGATCGCCGGCGGCGGGTTCGTCTACCCGGCCTACATGGACAGCCTGATCGTGTTCGGCTTCGTCGCCGCGATCATCGGCGGGCTGGACTCCCCCATCGGCGCCATCGTCGGCGGGCTGATCCTCGGCCTCGCGCTCAGCTACATCAGCGGTTACGCCCCGCGGGGCAGCGCCCTGGTCAACATCTCCGCGCTGGTCATCCTCATGGTCGTGCTGCTCGTGCGGCCCGGCGGTCTGTTCAGCAGCACGACGGCTCGGAGGGCATGACCATGAGCGACCTGAAGAGTCCCGCACCCGACGCCGGCCAGACCGAGGCGGCTCCCACCGCAGCCACCGCGGCCGCGAACGCCCCGTCCGCCGCTGCCACCGCCGGCCGGAGCCTGCTCCCGCAGTCCACGCTGCTGCGCCACCTGGTGGTGCTGCTGCTCGGCGCCGTGGCGGCCGTGGTGATCCTCGAGATCACCGACCCCTTCACCAACTCGCAGCTGGCGACGCTGAGCTACTACGCGATCGCCGCCGGCGGCCTGACCGTGCTCACCGGCATGAACGGCCAGATCTCCCTCGGGCACGGCGCCCTGATGGCGGTCGGCGCCTACACCACGGCGCTGCTGCTCCAGGAGCCCGACGGCGCGCTGCCCCTGCCGCTGATCCTGCTGATCTCCGTGGTCACCGCCACCGCGGTCGGCGCCCTGGTCGGCGTGGCCGCGGCCCGACTGCACGGCCCCTACCTCGCCGGCGCCACGCTGGCGCTGGCCGTCGGCCTGCCCGGCCTGGCGATCTACTTCCACGACCTCCTGGGCGGCGAGCAGGGCCTCCGCGTGCGGGCACCGCGGGCACCGGAGTCCTTCGACAGCTTCATCGGCTTCGTCTCCGGCGCCAACGCGTCGAGCACGAAGTGGCTGGCCTACGTCGGCGCGATCTGCCTCCTGATCAGCTACTTCCTGCTGGCCAACCTGGTGCGCAGCAGGATCGGGCGCACCTGGCGGGCGATCCGCGACCAGGACGTCGCCGCCGAGCTGGCGGGGATCAACCTCGGCACCTGGCGCGTGCTGGCCTTCGTGGTCAGCGCCGCGGCCGCCGGGCTGGCCGGCGCCGTGCTGGCGCTGGTGGTGCGGCTCGCCGCCCCCAGCGGCTTCACCCTGGTGCTCTCCCTCTCGCTTCTCACCGCGATCGTCATCGGCGGTCTCGGCAGCCTGCTCGGTGCGCTGCTGGGCTCCGCGCTGCTGGTGTTCCTCCCGCCCTGGGTGACCGACCGCGGCATCGACCTCGGGCTCAACAACACCGAGGCCGCCCAGCTCGCCCCGTTCGTCTACGGCGTCGTGCTCATCGTCGCGATGATCTTCGCCCCCGCCGGCTTCGTCGGGACCATCCGGCTCCGCTGGATGACCGGGAAGGCCAAACGCGCCGCCGCATCCCGCGCGGCGGCCGACGCGAGCGGGGGGTGAGGACGACCCGATCCACCGGCCCGCTCCCCCCGCTTCCCACCCCCACCCAGACCCGTCTCTTATCCACCTCTCCGACACCACCACACCCTACTAGACCTCGAATGCCGTATCCTGCTTACAAAACAAAAAAAAAAACAAAAAAAAAAACAAAAAAAAACAACACAA
>NZ_POQU01000092.1 GCF_002938425.1 Blastococcus atacamensis
CCCGGCACCCCGGCCGGGCCCCGCCCGCCGCACCGGTGCTCCGCTGCCCCCGGCGCCCTACCTGGCGACCCCGCCGCAGGACGTCGCCATCGCGCCGCACCCGCAGGTCGACGGACACCCGTCCGGCGACGACGCCCGGCGCCTGGAGGCCGCGCACGAGCCGTCCCGGGTGCTCCCGCCCCCACCGGCGGCCGCGCACCCGGGTCCGCCGCGCCCGGAGGTGCCCGCACGCGCACCGCGTCCGGCCGCTCCGCTGCCGCCGCTCCCCCCGATGCGCCACCGCTGGGTCCCGGCCGCCGACGAGACCCAGGTCTTCCCGATCACCGTGCTGCCGCCGGTCCCGCGGGCGGTCTCCGACACCGACCAGGACGTCGAGGAGCGCGAGGGCGCACCCGGCGCCAGCCGGGGCATCCTCCGCGCCGCCGGGACCATGGCGGTCGCGACGCTCGTCTCCCGCATCACCGGCCTGCTGCGCACGATGGTGCTCGCGGCCGCGCTCGGTGTCGGGCTGGTCAACGACGCCTACAACACGGTCAACACCCTGCCGAACATCGTCTACGAGTTGCTGCTCGGCGGCGTCCTGACCTCGGTCATCGTGCCCCTCCTGGTGCACGCCCAGGAACGGGACCGCGACGGCGGCGTGGCCTACGCGCAGCGCTTCGCCACCCTCGCGGTGGCCGGGCTGACCGCCATGACGGCCCTGGCCGTGCTGGCGGCCCCGCTCCTGACCGCGCTGTACGGCCTGGACGAGGACCCGGGCCAGTACCGGCTGGCCAACTGGCTGGCCCGCATCCTGCTGGTCGAGATCGTGTTCTACGGGGTCGGCGCCCTCGCCCAGGCGATCCTCAACGCGCGCGGGGTGTTCGGCCCCCCCGCCTGGGCGCCGGTGCTGAACAACGTCGTCGTCATCGCCACGGCGGTGCTCTTCATGGCCGCGAGCGGTCCGGGCGACCTCACCCCCACGACGATCACCCCCGGCCTCGTGTGGCTGCTGGGCATCGGGACCACCCTGGGCATCGCCGTGCAGGCGCTGGTCCTGGTTCCGCTGCTGCGCCGGGCGGGGGTGCCGCTGCGGCCGCGCTGGGGGCTCCGCGACACCGGTCTGCGCGAGGCGGGGACCCTCGGCCTCTGGGTGATCGGCTACGTCGTGGTGAGCCAGATCGGGGTCGTGGTGGCCACCCGGATCGCCAACGCCGCCGGCCGCCAGGGTGGCCTGGGGTCGTCGGCCCTCGGGATCGCCAGCCTGCTGTTCCAGATGCCCTACGGGATCATCGGCGTCGCGCTGCTGACCGCGCTGGTGCCGCGCATGAGCCGCGCCGCCTCCCGGCACGACGTGCCCGGCGTCGTCTCCGACCTGTCGCTGGGCACCCGGCTGTCCGCCCTCGGGCTGCTGCCCGTGACCGCCGCGCTGATCGTCCTGGGCCCGCCGCTGACCGTGCTGGCCTTCGCCCGCGGCAACACCTCCCTCGAGGAGGCGGAGGCGATCGGCACGGCGCTGGCCGTCGGCGCCGTCGGCTTGCTGCCCATGGCCGTCACGCTGCTGCAGCTGCGGGTCTTCTACGCCATGAAGGACGCCCGCACGCCCACGCTGATCCAGGTCGGCATGGTGGCCGTCCGCGTGCCCCTGCTCCTGCTGGTCCCGGCCGTCGTCGAGCCCGAGCACGTGGTGGCCGGCCTGATGCTGGTCACCAGCGTCACCTACGTCGCCGGCTGGGTGATCGGGGACCTCGCCCTGCGCCGCCGGCTGGGCGGCCTGCGCACCCGCGAGACGTTCCTGCCGGTGCTCCGCGTGGCGCTGGTGGCGCTCGCCGCGGGCCTGGCCGGTCTCCTTGTCCGGATCGTGACCTCCGACCTGGGCGGACGCTCCACCACAGGGTCGCTCCTGCAGGTGCTGATCGGTACCGTGGTCATCGGCGGCGTTGCGGTGGCAGGTCTCGTGGTGGCCCGTGTTCCGGAGGTCCGGGAGCCCCTGGCTGCGGTCAGGGCCCGGCTGGGACGGGGCCGGCCGTGACCCGACCGCAGGAGCCGACCATGCCGGGGCAGCCGCCCCGGCGGACGGAGCAGCACAGGGAGTCGACAGTGTCGATGGCGTCCACGACCACCGGCCTGCCCGACCGCTACCGCCCGATCGACCGGATCGGTCCCGACGAGACGACCCCGACCGGCGTCATCCAGTGCTGGCGGGCCAAGGACCGGGTCCTCAACCGGGACGTCGCCGTGCGCGTGCACACTCCCGCGGGTCCCGCGGCGCACGCCTGGATCACCCGCGCGCTGACCGCCGGCGGCCTGGCGACCCCCGCCCTGGCGATGGTCTACGACGCCTCCGAGGGGCGGGCCGGCGACGACACCTCCCCCGGTGGCGCGGCCTACGTCGTCAACGAGTGGATCGACGGCGAGACGCTGGCCGACCGCCTCCGCTCCGGCCCCCTGCCCGAGCGCGAGGTGCGGCTGGTCCTGCGGCGGCTGGCCGAGGGCGTCGCCGAGGCGCACCGTGCGGGGCTGGCCGTGGGCGGGCTGTCGCTGGACAACGTCGTGCTGCGGCCCAACGGCCTGGTCGGACTGCGGGCGGTGCCCGCGGCGGCCGGCACGTTCGACGGCGACGTCACGGCGCTCGGCGAGCTGCTCGAGGCCTGCCTCACCGGGATCGGCGCAGGCGCGCAGAAGCCGAGCGGCCCCTCCGACCTGGTCGCCCTGGCCCGGCGGGCGCGCTCGGCCGAACCCGGCCAGGGGCTGTCCAGCGTCGCCGCAATGGCCGCGCTGCTGGCCGAGCGGCCGCGCACCGGCTCGGGGCAGTCAGGTGCCGGCCGCACCGAGGACGCCGACGGATGGCGTCGGCGCGCGCGCCGGAGCGAGCCGGACGGCGAGGCACCGGTGCGCCTGGAGCCGGGCACGCTGCCCCCCGTCCCGCCCCTGCCGCCGGTCCGGCCCGTCACCACCAGCGGGCCCCTGCCCGCGGGGGCGCTCGGCGGCGACACGATCGACGCATCGGCGATCCCCGACCGCGATGACGAGCCGTTCGGCATGCTGCCCGCCGACACCCCGGACGCCGGAGCGGACGCGGATTACGAGGCCGACGACGAGGACGGCGCCCGACGCCACCGCCTGGTCGTCGTGGGCCTGCCCCTGCTGGCGCTCGCCGTCGTCATCGCGCTGGCCTTCTGGTTCGGCTCGAGCGTGCTGTCGGTGACCGGCTCGGTCGACGACACCCAGGGCTCCCTGCCGTCCTCGGCCGCGCCGTCGGGACCCACACAGGAACCCGAGCCGGCAGCCGGTCCCACGGCCACCATCGCCTCGGCGGAGGTGTTCGACCCCTTCGGCGACGGCGAGCCGGAGAACGACGACGACGTCCCGCTGTCCTTCGACGGTGACCCCGCGACGTCCTGGTCCACCCTCGTCTACCGCGGCTCACCGGCCTTCGGCAACCTCAAGCCCGGTGTCGGCATCCTGTACGACCTCGGCGACAGCCAGCCGCTCTCGGGCGTCACCATCTCCTCCCCGGTCCCGGGCGCGACCGTCGAGGTGCGCACCGGCGAGGGCGCCGGCCAGGCACTGGAGGACTTCGAGCCCGCCGCCGACGGCACCCTCGGCGAGAGCACCGAGCTGACCTTCGGGGACGAGGTCACCGCCCGGTACGTGCTGGTCTGGGTCACCGGCCTCGTCGACGTCTCCGACGGGTTCTCCGCCCAGATCGGCGAGGTCGAGGTGCGCACCGCCGGCTGAGCCCAGTACGGCGGCCGGTGGTCGACCCCGACCGGGGGACGGCGTCCTCGCGAGGAATGCCGCCCCTACGATCGTCGTTGTGGATCCCGTGAGCGCGAGCACCGAGAACAACCCGACGCCGGGCCCCGCCGTGACGACCGAGGAGATCGTGGATCCGGTCATCCCCCCGGCGGAGCACGACGGCATCCGCGACCTGATCATCATCGGGTCCGGTCCGGCCGGTTACACCGCGGCCACCTACGCGGCGCGGGCGAACCTGCACCCGCTGGTGTTCGAGGGCTCCCAGTTCGGCGGGGCCCTCATGACCACCACCGAGGTCGAGAACTTCCCGGGCTTCCCCGAGGGCATCCAGGGCCCGCAGCTCATGGACGACATGCGCACGCAGGCCGAGAAGTTCGGCGCGGAGCTGGTGCCCTCCGACGTGACCGAGGTCGACCTCACCGCCAACCCGAAGATCGTCAAGGTCGGCGACACGGTGCACCTTGCGCACGCGGTCATCGTCGCCACCGGCTCGAAGTACCGGTTCCTCGGCCTGGACAACGAGCAGCGACTGCTGGGCCGCGGCGTCTCGGCCTGCGCGACCTGTGACGGCTTCTTCTTCCGCGACCAGGACATCGTGGTCGTCGGAGGCGGCGACTCCGCGATGGAGGAGGCCACCTTCCTCACCCGGTTCGCCAAGAGCGTGACCGTGGTGCACCGCCGCGACGAGCTCCGGGCCTCGAAGATCATGGTCAAGCGCGCGCAGGACAACGAGAAGATCCGGTGGGCGCTGGGCAAGCAGGTCACCGACGTCCTGGGCGAGAGCACCGTCTCCGCGGTCCAGCTGACCGACACCACCAGCGGCACCACCGAGACCGTGCCGGTGACCGGCCTCTTCGTCGCCATCGGCCACGACCCCCGCAGCGAGCTCTTCGCCGGCCAGCTCAAGCTGGACGACGAGGGGTACATCAAGGTGGAGCACCCCACCACGCGGACCAGCATCGACGGCGTCTTCGCCTGCGGCGACGTCGTCGACCACATCTACCGCCAGGCCATCACCTCGGCCGGCACCGGTGCCGCTGCGGCGATCGACGCCGAGCGCTGGCTCGCCGACACCTTCGACGAGCGCTGACCTCCGGGCATAGAACGACCCCGCCGCCGGTTCACAGCGGTGGGCACAACGAGCCAGTCGAATCAGAGGGAGAACGACCATGGCAGGCAACACCGTGACGGTCACCGACGCCAGCTTCGCCACCGACGTGCTGGGCAGCGACAAGCCCGTGCTCGTCGACTTCTGGGCGGAGTGGTGCGGCCCGTGCAAGATGGTCGCCCCCGTGCTGGAGGAGATCGCCTCCGAGCACGGCGAGAAGCTGACGATCGCCAAGCTCAACATCGACGAGAACCCGCAGATCGCCCGTGACTACCAGGTCATGTCGATCCCGACCATGACGGTCTTCCAGGGCGGCAAGCCGGTCAAGAGCATCATCGGCGCCAAGCCCAAGGGTGCGATCCTCAGCGACCTCGCCGACTACATCTGACCCCCGACTCCTCCGGGAGCCGCTCACGCTCAGTAGTACCGGGGCCCCACCCGTCCACCGGACGGGTGGGGCCTTCGTCGTCCCCGGGGGAGAGGGGCAGCCCCCAGTGGGCCGCTCCAGGATCGAGGGACCACAATCGGTGACACGATGGGAACCGACAGCCGCATGCAGATCCTCCGGCGGGGAGACCGTGGGCCGGCCGTGGCCGACGTGCACGCTGCCTTGCGCAGCCTGGGCCTCCTGCCACCGACCGGTGTGGACGGCGCGGAGCAGGCACTGGAGGCGGCCGCGTACGACGACGCCACCGAGCTCGCCGTCCGCCACTTCCAGCAGGTCCGCGGGCTCTCCGTGGACGGACGCGTCGGCGAGGAGACCTACCGGGCGCTGAGCGAGGCGCGCTGGTCCCTCGGCGACCGGCTGCTGCGGTTCGACCCAGAGCGCCCCATGCGCGGCGACGACGTCACCAACCTGCAGGAGCGGCTGCTCGAGCTCGGCTACGACGCCGGCCGGGCCGACGGCATCCTGGGCCCGGAGACCGAGGCCGGCCTGCGGGCGTTCCAACGCGACTACGGGCTGACCTCCGACGGCACCTGCGGCCCGGCCACGCTGCGCGCTCTCCGTCAGCTCGGGCGCAAGGTCACCGGCGGCCGTCCCCAGTTGCTGCGGCAGAGCGCCTCCTTCGTGGAGAGCGGGCCGCACCTGATCGGCCGGCGGATCGTCGTCGACCCGGGCCACGGCGGCCCAGAGACCGGCTTCGCGGCCGGGGAGACCACCGAGGCCGACCTGGTCTTCGACCTCGCCTCGCGGATCGAGGGCCGGCTGGCCGCGGCCGGCGCGACCGTGTACCTCACCCGGGGCCGGTCGCAGAACCCCGCGCTCGCGGAACGCACCGCCTTCGCCAACGACGCCCGCGCCGACCTGTTCATCTCGCTGCACATGGACGCGCACGACTCCGAGCACGCCCGCGGGGTCGCCAGTTACTACTACGGGACCGGATCGGGTGCCTCCTCCACGGTGGGGGAGGAGTTCGCCGACCTCGTCCGCCGCGAGGTGGTGGCGCGCACCGGGCTCTTGGACCTCGGCTCGCACCCCAAGACGTGGGACCTGCTCCGCATGACCCGGATGCCGGCCGTCCGGCTGGACTGCGGATACCTCTCCCATCCGGTGGACCGGCTGCTGCTGCTCGACGCCCGGGTGCGCAGCGCCATCGCGCACGCGGTCCTGGCCGCCGTGCAGCGCCTCTACCTCCCGGCCGAGGCGGACCCGCCCACCGGCACCTTCCAGCTGCCCACGCGCGTCTGACGAGGGTTGTGCGTATTGCGATCCTCCGGATCGCACCGCGGTGCACATCGTCGTCCTCCGGACGACACCGCGGCCAATGCCCGTTCCCCTGTCGCGCTGAGCCGTTGAGTCGCGCCTGCGCGGAGGCCTCCGGCCCCCACTCGGCGCGACGGCCCGTTCCCGGCTTCGCGGCCCGCCTGCTGCCGAAACCCCTCGGCCTACACTCTGACGGTGGCCACCATCCCGCCCGGCTCTCCCGCCGGTCCCGGTCAGCCGGGCACGCACCTGAGCACCGGTGCGCAGCCCCACGTCGTCCCGCGTCACCCGCGGCTCGATCCCCTGGCCGACCGGTACGCAGCACGCACGCACGGGATGCGCTCCTCGGAGATCCGCGCCCTCTTCTCCGTCGTCAGCCGGCCCGAGGTGGTGTCGCTGGCCGGGGGCATGCCCGCCGTCACCGCCCTGCCGCTGGACGCCGTCGGCTCGATGATCGGCGAGCTGGTGTCCGGGATGGGCGCCCAGACCCTGCAGTACGGCTCCGGTCAGGGCGACCCGCGCCTGCGCGAGCGGATCTGCGACGTCATGGCGCTGGAGGGCATCACCGACGCCTCGCCCAGCGAGGTCGTCGTCACCGTCGGCTCCCAGCAGGGCCTGGACCTGGTCACCCGCGTCTTCTGCGACCCCGGCGACACGATCCTGGCCGAGGGGCCCTCCTACGTCGGCGCCCTGGGCGTCTTCCAGGCCGCGCAGGCCCAGGTCCGTCACGTCGCCATGGACGACGACGGCCTGATCCCCGAGGCGCTCGAGGAGGCGCTGGCCGACTGCCGGGCCGCCGGTGAGCGCGTCAAGTTCCTCTACACCGTGCCCAACTTCCACAACCCGGCCGGCGTGACGCTCTCCGAGGAGCGCCGCGAGGCGGTCATGGCCATCGCCGAGAAGCACGACCTGCTGGTCATCGAGGACAACCCGTACGGACTGCTCGGGTTCGAGCAGGAGCCGCTGCGCGCGCTGCGGGCCCGCAACAACCAACGGGTGATCTACCTCGGCTCGTTCTCCAAGACGTTCTCCCCCGGTCTCCGCGTCGGCTGGGTGCTCGCGCCGCTGGCAGTGCGCGAGAAGTTGGTCCTCGCCACCGAGGCGCAGGTGCTCTGCCCGCCGTCGCTCACCCAGTACGCCGTCGCCCGGTACCTCGACACCCAGCCCTGGCGCGAGCAGATCAAGATCTTCTCCGAGCTGTACCGGGAGCGGCGAGACGCGACGCTGGAGTCGTTGGCCGCGCTGATGCCGGCCGGCACCGCCTGGACCCAGCCCAAGGGCGGCTTCTACGTCTGGCTGAAGCTGCCGCACGGCCTGGACGCCAAGCTCATGCAGCCACGCGCGGTGAACGCCCACGTCGCCTACGTCCCGGGCATCGGCTTCTTCGCCGACGGCAACGGCCGCGAGTTCATGCGGTTGTCCTACTGCTATCCGGAGCCGGACCAGATCCGCGAGGGAGTACGCCGGCTGGCCCGTGTGATCGAGGCCGAGCTGGACCTGCACTCCACCTTCGACAAGGTCGACACCGGTACGTTCCGGGCCATCCCACCGGGGTCGGGCCACGACGCCGAATCGATGGTGGGACCGGCGAACAGCGACACCTACGAGGACCCCCGATGAGCGAGACCGCGCCCGCAGCAGACGCCGCGGCGGCATCCGGGTCGCACCCGCTGCGCGCCGTCGTGCTGGCCGGCGGGCTGACCTTCGAGCGGGAGGTCAGCCTCTCCTCCGGCACCCAGGTGGTCGAGGAGCTCACCCGTGCCGGCCTCGACGCGGAGCTCCGGGACGCCGACGCGGAGCTGCTGCCCGGGCTCACCGCCGCGCCCGCCGACGCCGTCTTCATCGCGCTGCACGGCGCCACCGGGGAGGACGGCGCCCTGCGTGCCGTCCTCGACCTTGCCGGCGTCCCCTATGTCGGCTCGCCGGCGTCGGCCTGCCGGCTGGCGTGGGACAAGCCGGCCGCCAAGTCGGTCGTCCGCTCGGCCGGGGTGCTCACACCGGACTGGGTGGCGCTGCCGCACAGCACCTTCCGCGAGCTCGGCGCGGCCGCGGTCCTCGACCTCATGGTGGCCCGGCTCGGGCTGCCGCTGATGGTCAAGCCGGCGTCCGGTGGATCCGCGCTCGGCGTCCAGAAGGTCAGCCGGGTGGAGGACCTGCCGGCGGCGATGGTGAGCTGCTTCGCCTATGGCGACACCGTGATGGTGGAGCGCTTCGTCGAGGGCGTCGAGCTGGCGCTGGCCGTCGTGGACCTGGGCGACGGGCCGCAGGCCCTGCCGGCGGTGGAGATCGAGCCGGAGTCCGGCGTCTTCGACTACACGTCCCGGTACACCCCTGGTCTCACCGAGTACCACTCCCCGGCCCGGGTCGACGACGCCGTCGCCGAGCGCGCCGCGGCACTCGCCGTGCGGGTGCACGAGGTCCTGGGCCTGGCCGACCTCTCGCGCACCGACGCGATCGTCACGCCGGACGGCGAGGTGCACTTCCTCGAGGTGAACGTCTCGCCAGGGCTCACCGAGACGTCGATGTTCCCGATGGCCGTCGAGGCGGCCGGGCACGAGCTCGGTGACGTCCTCGCCCGGCTGCTCGCCCGCCGCGCGGAGACTCCTCGCTAGCCCCACACGTCCCACGGACAAAGGGACCTTTACGTCAGTGACGTAAAGGTCCCTTTGTCGATGAGAGTGCTGGTCAACCTTCCGCGCGGCGTCCGGTGATGTCCGGCGCCATGACGCCGATGATGCGCTGGAGGTCATCGACCGAGCCGAACTCGACGACGATCTTGCCCTTCGACCGTCCGATCTGGATCTTGACCTTGGTCTCGAACATGTCGGAGAGCCGCGAGCCGAGCTCCTCGACCCCGGGGGCCGAGATCCGCCGGGTGCGCCGCTTCGCGGCCGGCTCCTCCGCCGCAGCCACCGCCACGGCCTCCTCGGTCGCCCGCACGGACAGGCCCTCGGCGACGATCCGGGTGGCCAGCGCGTCCTGTGCCGAGGGGTCGTGCAGGCCGAGCAGGGCACGGGCGTGGCCGGCGGAGATGACGCCGGCGGCGACACGCGTCTGCACCTTCACCGGCAGCTTCATCAGCCGGATGGTGTTGGTGACCTGCGAGCGGCTGCGCCCGATCCGGCTGGCCAGCTCCTCGTGTGTGGCGCCGAACTCCTCCAGCAGCTGCTGGTAGGCGGCCGCCTCCTCGAGAGGGTTCAGCTGGACGCGGTGGATGTTCTCCAGCAGGGCGTCGCGCAGCATGGCGTCATCGGTGGTGTCCCGGACGATGGCCGGCACTGTCTCCAGTCCGGCCGCCCGCGAAGCCCGGAGCCGGCGCTCGCCCATGATGAGCTCGTAGCGGCCCTCGGCGGCCTCACGCACCACGATGGGTTGCAGCAGACCGAACTCGCGGACGCTGTGCGTCAGCTCCTCCAGCGCCTCGTCGTCGAAGACCTGGCGCGGCTGCTTCGGGTTGGGGACGACGTCGTCGACCGAGACCTCGCGCAGCTGGGCACCGGGCACACCGATCGCGGCGCTCTCCGGCTCGGACGCGGGCGGAGGCACCAGGCTGACCGGCGAGGCCGCCGGCGCGGGCGCCGCCTCCCGGGTGGGAGCTGCCGTCGAGGACTCCTGGGGGGCAGTGGACGGCGCATCCGGTCCGGCCCCGGGTGGCGGGGGAGCCGCCGGTGCCGGCGTCGGCGTCGGCGCGGGGCCGGTCGGGATGAGCGCCGCCAGCCCGCGTCCGAGGCCGCCTCGCTTCGTCATGACTGCTCCTCGTCGGGAGTGGTGCTCACTGGGAACTCTGGGTGCGGAACGGCTCCGCGGTGTCGCCGAACGCCAGTGCGCCGACGGGGGTGGCGCCCGGGCCGCCGGTGGCGGCATCCAGCGGCGCCAACTCGACGCCGCGCAGGGCCAGCTCCCGGGCCGCTTCGACGTAGCTGGTGGAGCCCCGGGAGCCCGGGTCGTAGGTGAGGACCGACTGCCCGTACCCCGGCGCCTCGGAGACCCGGACGTTGCGGGGGATGACCGCCTCCAGGACGACGTCGCCGAAGTGGTTCCGCACCTCGTCGGCCACCTGGTCGGCCAGCTTGGTCCGGCCGTCGTACATGGTCAGCAGGATGGTGCGCACCGCGATGCCCGGGTTCAGGTGCTGCCGGACCAGATCGATGTTGTTGAGCAACTGGCCCAGTCCCTCGAGCGCGTAGTACTCGCACTGGATCGGGATGAGCACCTCGTCCCCGGCCACCAGCGCGTTCAAGGTGAGCAGGCCGAGTGAGGGCGGGCAGTCGATGAGCACGTAGTGCGGGCGGCGCTCCTGGGGGAGGGCCGCGACGTAGGCCTCGATGGCCCGGCGGAGGCGGTGCTCGCGAGCGACGACCGAGACCAGCTCGATCTCCGCGCCGGCCAGGTCGATCGTGGCGGGCACGCAGAACAGGTTCGGGCTCGCCGTCGTCGGGTGGACCACCTCCGACAGGGTGCTGTCGCCGACCAGGGCGTCGTAGATCGAGGGGGTGCCGACCGTGTGCTCGACACCGAGGGCGGTGCTGGCGTTGCCCTGGGGGTCGAGGTCGATCACGAGCGTGCGCAGGCCGTACAGGGCCAGCGCGACTCCGAGGTTGACCGTGGAGGTGGTCTTGCCGACCCCGCCCTTCTGGTTGGCGATGGTGATGACCCTGATCCGCCCCGGCGCCGGAAAGGGCTCCTGCTGGGCGGCGTGCAGCACGCGGGTCGCGCGCAGCGCCTCCATGGCGATCGGGCTGTCGAAGTCGCCCATCCCGTACGAGGAGGCGGACGACTGGTCGGCGAGACTGCTGCGCAGCCGCTCGCCCGGGTCGGTCATCGCGGATCCTTCCTCTGTCGGCGTTTCACGTGGAACGGGGTGGGCATCTGTTCCTGTTCCACGTGGAACAGACTAAGGACCCTCTGCCCCCCGACTGCTCGCACGCTTGCAGCGGGCCCCTGCAGAGGGCCGAACAACCTGATGTCACCGATCTCCACGCGTCATGACCACCACGGTAGTGGCAGCGTCTCCCAGCGATGCACCGACGGCCCGTGGTTCGACGTCCCGCATTCCGGCGGCGTGCAGTTCGGGGAGCAGATGCGGCAGCTCCTCCAGCGCGCGGGAGCCGACGAGCGCCACCAGCTGTGCTCCCGGGCGCAGCAGACCGCGGCACCAGGCAACCAGCCGGGGCAGCGGCGCGACGGCCCTGGCGGTGACGACGTCGACCGCACCCACGGCGGAGACCACGGACCGGTCCTCGGCGCGGCCGCGAACCACCCGCCACGACGCCGCCGCCTCCCCGAGGTCGGCAACGGCCTCCTCCAGGAACTCCACCCGACGAGCCATGGGCTCCACGAGGGTGAGCGTCACGTCGGGGCGGCACAGGCCCAGAGGGATCCCCGGAAGGCCCGCTCCGCTGCCCACGTCGACGACGCGGGCACCGTGCGGAACGGCCTCGGCCACGGCGGCGCTGTTGAGCACGTGCCGCTCCCAGAGCCGCGGCACCTCGCGCGGGCCGATCAGCCCACGGGTGACCCCGTCGGTGGCCAGCCGTCCGACGTAGCGCAGGGCGAGGGGAAGGGCGTCGCCGAACACCGCCTCCGCGACAGGAGGCGGCTCCGGCGGCGCTGCCGGACCGGGAGTGCGGCCCTCGGCGGCAGTCCCGTCGCTCACTTGTCCGGCAGGACCACGACGCGGCGGTTGGGCTCCTCGCCCTCCGACTCGCTGTGCACGCCGGCGACCGAGGCGATGACGTCGTGGACGACCTTGCGCTCGAACGGGTTC
This sequence comes from Blastococcus atacamensis, assembly GCF_002938425.1. Classification (GTDB taxonomy): domain Bacteria; phylum Actinomycetota; class Actinomycetes; order Mycobacteriales; family Geodermatophilaceae; genus Blastococcus; species Blastococcus atacamensis. Next base: position 12,322 of record NZ_POQU01000092.1, read on the forward strand.
ATCGGGCTCATCCGCTCCGGCTGGCCGCTGGAGGCCACCCGGCGGGCCGTCTCCCCGGCCTGGGCGGTGAGGTCGGCCTTCCGCTTGGCCCGGTAGCCACCCACGTCGAGCATGAGCCGGCTGCGGACACCGGTGGACTGCGCCACGGCGAGCCGGGTGAGCTCCTGCAGCGCCTCCAGGGTCGCACCCTCGGCGCCGATCAGGTCGTCGAGTCGGCCACCGACGATGGCGACCGAGGCCCGGTCGCCCTCGACGTCGAGGTCGATGTCCCCGTCGACGTCGAGGATGTCCAAGAGGCGCTCGAGGTAGTCGCCGGCGACGTCGCCCTCGCGCACGAGGAGGTCGTCACCGGCCCCCTGGGCCCCATCGGTCCCACGGGCCTCGTCCGGATCGACGTCGACGGCCTCGACGAGGGCGTCGTCGCTCCCGGCATCGGCGTCGGGCAGGGCGGGCTGGCTGTCTGTCGCAGGCTGCTGCGGAGCACTCACGGGTGTTCCTCCCAGATCGGTGCGGGTGCCGGGCGTGCCCGGTGGTCGATGGGCCGGCGGAGCCGGCAGGGGAGCGGACGGTCGGTCAGCGACGCTTCCGCTTGCCCCGGTTGGCCGGGCCCTGGCCCGAGCCGGGTCGCGAGCCGCCTCCGGCGCGCGGGGCCGCGGTCGAGCCGCCGGCCTGCGGGGCGCCGTTGGCGTCGCCGGTCACGGAGCCGCTGCCGTCGGCGTCCAGCGCCGTCTCCGCGGACGTCGTGCTGGTCGGAGCGACGCTGGCGCGGCCGCCCTTGGTGCGCACGGGCTTGACGCCGGGCTTGGGGGCCAGGGTGCGGGGATCCACGGCGGGCTTGTCCTCAGCGGCCTTCGCCTTGGCGGCGGGCGATCCGGGCGGCGGCATCTTGCGCAGGATGAAGAACTGCTGGCCCAGGGTCCACAGGTTGTTGGTCATCCAGTAGATGAGCACGCCGATCGGGAAGATGAAGCCCGAGACGAAGAGGCTCAGCGGCACGCCGTAGAGCATCAGCTTCTGCACCATCGCGGCCTGGCCCTCGACCGGGCCCGACCGCGCCATGATCTGCCGCTGCGTGAAGTAGGTCGTGGCGCACATGACCAGGATCAGCACGAAGGCGACGATGCGGATGGTGCCGTAGCTGGCGATCTCGAGGATCGACTGCTCCTTGGCCCCACTCATGTTGAACGAAGCGGAGATCGGCGCACCGAAGACCTTGGCCTTGGCGGCCTCGTCGGTCAGCTGGTCGGTCCACGAGTACAGACCCTCCTTGCCCGGCGCGAGGCGGCGCAGGACGTGGAAGAGCGACAGGAAGACCGGGATCTGCGGCAGGATCGGCAGGCAGCCGGCGAGCGGGTTGACCCCGCGCTCCTTGAACATCGCCTGCTGGGCCACGGCCATGCCCTGGCGGTCGCTGCCGTACTGCTTGCGCAGCTTGGCCAGCTCCGGCTGCAGCTCCTGCATGGCCCGCTGGGACTTGATCTGCTTGACGAACAGCGGGAACAGGATCAGCCGGATGGTGACGACCAGGAAGACGATCGCGAGTGCCCAGGTCAGGCCCGCGAGGCCGCTCTCGGTCGGCGGGTCACCGAAGACCGTGTCCCAGAGCGAGTGCCACAGGGCCATGACGAACGAGATGGCGGTGTACAGCCAGTCAAGCAACGGAGGACTCCTCGAACGCCTGGCCGGCAACCGGCGGGGTGGCCGGGCCGGGGCCCGGGACATCGGACGGCGACCGGGAGGCGGACACCGTTGAAATGGACGAGCGGGCGGGCTGCCCGGTTCCAGAGGCCGGCGGCACCAGGTCCAGGCCACCGGGGTGCCACGGCGCGCACTTGAGCAGCCGCACCAGCGCCAGCCACGAACCGCGACCGGCTCCGTGCACCTCGACCGCCTCGGCCGCGTAGGCGCTGCAGGTCGGGGAGAAGCGGCACCGGGGCGGGAGGGCCGGGCTGATCGCCCGCGAGTAGAAGCCCACCCCGCGCAGCAGCACCCGGGCCGCCACCGACCGGCGGCGCCCTCCGGCGG
>NZ_POQU01000093.1 GCF_002938425.1 Blastococcus atacamensis
CCCCCGCCGACCCCCCGCCGCGGCGCTCCGAGCGCCGCGGCGGGGGGTCGGCGGGGGTTCCTCACCCGGACGGGCGGGGCGGCTCCCGGGCGCCTCCGGGCCGGCGTGCTCCGGCGTCCCACCCGGAGGGGTGAGGTGCCCTTCCCGGTGCGTTTCGGTGCCGCCGCGGCCGCGCACCCTGGGCTGATGGAACCGAGCCCCTCCGCACCGCTGCCGGGCAGCATGACGGTCTCCCCGCTGTTCCAGTGGGAGACCGTCGGCCTGGTCGTGGCCGTGGCGGTCGTCGTCGCCCTCGTCGCGGCCGTCCTGCTCGTCGCCGGCCTGGGGCGCGACCGGCGTGCCGAGTGGGAGGAGTGGCTGGCGTCCCGCTCGGGCGCGCGCGAGGACGCTGCCGACCGGCCCTGAGCCCCGCTTGCGGCGCCGGGGCCGGGCCTGGTTGCGTGGGGCATGGCCAGCGCGGGAACGGACGGTGCCCCGGTCGATGCGCTGCGGGCGGCCCTGCCCCCGGGCGCGGTCCTCACCGATCCGGCGTCGACGGAGGCGTACCGGCACGACTGGACCCGGCTGCCCGACGCCGGGTTCCCGCTCGCCGTGGTGCGGGCCGGATCGGCCGAGGACGTCCGGGCCGCGGTCGCCTGGGCCGCCGAGCACCGCGTGCCGGTGGTCCCGCGCGGCGCCGGAACGAGCCTCGCGGGGGGCGCCACGGCGGTCGACGGCTGCCTGGTGCTCAGCACCGAGCGCATGACGGGGGTCGAGATCGACCCGGCGACCCGCACCGCCGTCGTGGAGCCCGGAGCCCTCAACGCGGCCGTCAAGGACGCCGCCGCCGCGCACGGGCTCTGGTACCCCCCGGACCCCGGCTCGTTCCGCATCTCCACGATCGGCGGGAACGTCGCCACCGACGCCGGCGGGATCTGCTGCGTGAAGTACGGGGTGACGCGGGACTACGTGCTGGGCCTCGACGTGGTCCTCGCCGACGGGCGGCTGGTGAGCCTCGGCGGGCGCACCGTCAAGGACGTCGCCGGGTTGCCGCTGCTGGAGCTCTTCGTCGGCAACGAGGGCACGCTGGGGGTGATCACGCGCGTGGTGCTCCGGCTGATCCCGCTGCCGAGCCCGGCGGCGACGCTGGTCGCCTACTTCGACGGCCCCCGCGACGCCGCCCGCGCCGTGGTGGCCATGGGTGCGCGCGTCCGCCCGTCGATGCTGGAGCTGATGGACTCCGCCGTCATCGACGCCGTGGAGGCCTTCTCGCCGATGGGCCTGGACCGCGACGCCGGCGCGCTGCTGATCGGGCAGTCCGACGCGCCGGGGGCGGCGCGGTCGGTGGAGGTCGCGGGAATGGCCGAGTGCTGCGAGCAGGCCGGTGCCCGGAGCGTCTTCGCGACCGACGACCCCGCGGAGGGGGACCTGTTCCTGGAGGCGCGGCGCGCGGCCGGCCCGGCGATCAGCGCTCGTGGCTCGGTCCTGGCGGAGGACATCTGCGTGCCGGTGGACCAGCTGCCCACCGCGATGGAGCGGATCGAGGCCGTCGCGCGGGAGCACCGGACGGAGATCCCGGTCGTGGCGCACGCCGGTGACGGGAACCTGCACCCGGCGCTGGTCTTCCCGCCGGGGGACGCCGACGCCCGCCGCCGGGCGGAGGAGGCGTTCGCCGCGATCCTGCGGGTGGCGCTGGAGTGCGGCGGGACCATCACCGGGGAGCACGGGGTCGGGCGGACCAAGCGGGCCGCGCTCCCGGCGCAGCTGGGGGAGGACGTGATGGAACTCGGTCAGCGGGTGCGCGGCGCGCTGGACCCGCTCGGGATCCTCAACCCCGGCGTCCTCTGGTAGCGGTCACCCCGCGACGGCCTGCTCCGCGGCCTGCGGCGAGGGCTGCGCGCGCCCCCGGTCACGGGGCATGAGCAGCGTCGCGGCGAGCATGGCGACCGACAGCACCGCCGTGGCGAGGAACACCGAGTGCACCGCGGAGGTCAGCGTCGAGGGGTCGACGGTGTCCGCCTCCCCGCCGGCGCCGATCCGGGCGTTGACCAGCGCACCGAAGACCGCGACACCGACGGCGCTCCCGGCGGAGCGGAAGAACATGTTCGCGCCGGTGACCACGCCCCGTTCCTGCCACTGCGCGGCGGTCTGGGCGGCGATGAGCGTCGGCGCGGCGGTGAAGCCCATCCCCAGGCCGATGAGGAAGACCGTCGCCGCCACCTCCAGCACGCCGGAGGACTCGCCGAGCAGGAGCAGCAGGGCCGCGCCCACGACGGTGACGGCGCCACCGATGAGCGCCGTCGACCGGATCCCGATGCGCAGGTAGACCCGGCCGGCCTGCGACGCCGACAGCGGCCACCCCATGGTGAGGGCGGCCAGCGCGAACCCGGCCACCAGCGGTCCGGTGCCCAGGACGTCCTGCACGAACGTCGGGACGTAGGAGGTCAGGCCCAGCAGGACGGCGCCGACGCAGGCGGACACCAGGTTGGTGGCGACCAGCAGCCGGCGGCGCAGCAGGTGCAGCGGCACGACCGGGTCCGCCGCCCGGCGCTCGACGAGCACGAAGAAGCCGAGCAGGACGACGCCGCCGGCGAGGACGGCGACGCTGGGCGCCGAGCTCCAGGCCCACGCCTGGCCGCCCTCCAGCAGGCCGAGGATCAGCAGGGTGAGCGCGAGGGTCAGCACGGTCGCCCCGGCGTAGTCGATCCGCGGCCGGCGCCGCTGGACCTGCTCGGAGAACCGGAGACCGATCATGGCCGCGGCGACCAGGCAGAGCGGGATGTTGACGAAGAAGATCCACCGCCAGCTCACGTACTCGGCGAAGATCCCGCCGAGCGTGGGGCCGACGACCGACGAGATGGCCCACACGCCGGCGATGTAGCCCTGGACCTTCGCCCGCTCCTCCAGCGAGTAGAGGTCGCCGACGATCGTCATGGACATCGGCTGGACCGCGCCGGCGCCCAGGCCCTGCACCGCACGGAAGGCGATCAGCGCGGTCATGTTCCAGGCCAGGCCGCAGAGCACGGAGCCGAGCAGGAACAGGCCGATGCCGAAGAGCATCACCGGCTTGCGGCCGAAGACGTCGGCCAGCTTGCCGTAGACCGGGACGGTCACCGCCTGGGCCAGCAGGTAGACCGAGAACAGCCACGGGAACTCCGCGAAACCGCCGAGGTTGTCGACGATCGACGGGACGGCGGTGGCGATGATCGTCGCGTCGATGGCGACGAGGCCCGTGGAGAGCATCAGCCCGATGAGCACCGGGCCGCGTTCCGACCGGAATCCGACACCCGACGTCGCTGTGCCCCGCTGTCCGCTCACCGGTCGAGGTTAGAACGGCTAACGACATGCGCCATGTGAGATCGCCGACCGGCGGCACGTCGGTCCGGCTCAGCCTGCGGCCGGCACTCCCCGGGCCGGCCGGGGCAGTGACAAGGCCGCGAGGAGACCGGCTCCGAGGACGACAGCGGTCACCCCGAACGCCCACTGGAACGACGCGACGTCGGCGAGCCACCCGGCGACCAGCGGACCGGCGACGGCCCCAAGGTCCGCCGACATCTGGAACACCGCCACCAGGCGGCCGCCGCGGGCCGGGCTGATGTCGGCGACGAGGGCGGCGGGAGCGCTGGAGAGCAGCGACGCGGCGAGCCCGAACAGGGCCATCGAGACGAGGAAGACGACCAGCTGCGGGGGGAACACCAGCGCGACCACCGAGGCGGTGGCCAGCGCCGCGCCGAGGACCAGCGAGGGTCGCCGTCCCCACTGGTCGACCAGCCGGCCCGAGCGCAGCAGACCCAGCGCCTGCGCCAGCGATCCGGCCAGCAGCCCGGCGCCGGCCCAGGCGACCGTGCGCCCGAGCTCCTCGGTGACGTAGAGCGGGACCATCGAGTTCCGGACGCCGAAGAGGAACCAGCCGGTGCCGAGGTTGGCGATCAGGGCGGCGACGTAGGCCCGGTTGCGCAGCGCGGCGGCCAGGCGCACCGGCCCGGTGCCCAGGTCGGGCCCCGGGACCGGCTGCCCGTCGGCCGCGGCGGGGGCGGCCCGCAGCAACACCAGGGCGACGGCGCCGGCGACGAGCAGGAACCCGGCGTAGAGGAAGAAGGGCAGCCGCGGCGAGAGCTCGGCCAGCAGACCGCCCGCCGCCGGCCCGGCGATGCCGCCCAGGATGAAGCCGCCCTGCCACGTCGCGGCGGCCCGCCCCCGGTGCGTCGGTGGGGCCACCCGGAACAGCAGGGAGAGCGCGGCGACGGTGAACATCGCGCTGCCCACACCGCCGGCTCCGCGCAGTGCGAGGAAGACCGGGAAGGAGCCCGCGAGCCCGGCCAGGCCGGTGGTGACCGCCACCATCGCCAGCCCGGCGGCCAGCACGACCCGCTCGCCCAAGCGCTCCACCAGCGTGCCGCCGCCGAACGCCGAGACGAACCGGAAGAAGGCGAAGGCGCTGACGGCCAGCCCCACCGCCGTCCGGCCCACACCGAAATCGCGGGCGAACAGCGGGATCGCCGGGGCCACGATGCCGAACCCGAGGGCGACGACGAACGCGATGACGGCGAGGACGCGTACTTCCCGGGGGAGGCCGTCGGGCCGTACTGAACGCACGACGACCGATGGTGCACGCCCTCCTCGGCGACGTCGTCGGCGGGTTCCGCCGCGGCCCGCACCGCTCGCCGGGCTGCTGCCGGTCCGCCGTGGATGACACGATGCGGCCATGTCCTCGCCACGGGTGCCGGCCGAGCCGGGCGGCACGGCGTTCGTGCTGGGCGGCGGGGGAGTGCTCGGTGCGGCCGAGGTCGGCATGCTGCAGGCACTGATCGAGCGCGGCATCAGGCCCGACGTGGTGGTCGGCACGTCGGTGGGCGCGATCAACGGCGCGCTGGTGGCCGCCGACCCCACGCCGGCCGCGGTGGACCGGCTGCGCACGGTGTGGCAGGAGCTGGGATCCCGCGGGGTCTTCGCCGGCTCCCTCTGGGCCCGGGCGAGCACGCTGGTGCGGACCCGCACGCACCTCCATCCCCGCGAGCCGCTGCGCGACCTGCTCGTCGAGCACCTGCCCGCCCGGACCTTCGCCGAGCTCCGGGTCCCGTTCCACTGCGTCGCCGCCAGCATCGAGCGCGCCGCCGAGCACTGGTTCACCGACGGCCCCCTGGTCGATGCGGTCCTGGCCTCGTCCGCCGTGCCCGGCCTGCTGCCACCGGTGGAGATCGACGGCGAGCACTACCTCGACGGCGGGCTGGTGCACAGCATCCCGGTCGGGCGGGCCGTCTCCCTCGGGGCCACGACGATCTACGTGCTGCACGTCGGCCGGATCGACCGCCCGCTGCGCCCGCCGGCGCGGCCGTGGGACGTGGGGCTGGTGGCCTTCGAGATCGCGCGGAGGCACCGGTTCGCCGCGGACCTGGCGGCCCTGCCGCCGGGGGTCACCGTGCACGTGCTGCCGGCGGGGGATCCAGCGCCGTCCAGGGCGGGGAACCTCCGCTACCGCGACTTCTCCGGCGTGGGCGACCGGATCGACCGCGCACACGCGGCAGCCGGCATCCACCTGGACGGGAGGAGCTGATCGTGCTGCCGCCCCGTCCGGTCCGCCGGGTCACCGGTCCGCTGCTGGTCGCCGCCCTGGCCGTCGGGCTGCTGCTGTCGCCCGCGCTCGTCGCGGCGGGAGCGGTGCTCTCGGTGGTCCTGCCCGGTCGCTGGCGTGCCCTGCGGCTGCTCGCCTTCGCGTTCGTGTACTCGGCGCTCGAGGTGGCCGGGCTCGCGACCGCCGCGGTCCTGTGGCTGCGCGCGGGCTGCGGTCGCCGGCTGCAAGCCCCGGCCTCGCAGCGGGCCCACCACGCAGCCCTGCGCCGCCTGCTCGACGTCGCCATGCGGGCGGCCCAGCGGCTGTTCGCGCTGCGCGTGGTCACCGACGGCGCGTCCTGGTCACCGCTGGACGACGGGGTGCCCGGATCCACCAACGCCATGGTCGTGCTCTCCCGGCATGCCGGGCCGGGCGACTCGTTCCTGCTCGTGCACACGCTGATGAACCGCGACCACCTGCGCCGGCCGCGGATCGTGCTCAAGGACGTGCTGCAGCTGGACCCGTTGCTCGACGTCTACCTCAACCGCCTGCCGAACCACTTCGTCCCGTCCGACCGGACCGACGGCTACCGCTCCGAGGACGCGATCGCCGACCTGGCCCGCGGGCTCGGGGAGGAGGACGCGCTGCTCATCTTCCCGGAGGGCGCCAACTTCACCCCGAAGCGGAAGATGAGGGCGATCGAGCGGCTGCGCAGCCGGGGGCTGGTCTCCGCGGTACGGCGGGCCGAGGCGATGCGGCACGTGCTGCCTCCCCGGCCGGCGGGGGTCTCCGCGGCGCTGCGCGCCGCACCCCACGCGGACGTCGTCTTCGTCGCGCACACCGGGCTGGAGCACCTGAGCACGGTTCGGGACCTGTGGCGCGGCCTGCCGATGGACAAGACTCTGCACCTGCGGTGGTGGTTCGTCCCGGCCGACGAGGTGCCGCAGGAGCCGGAGGAGCAGACCGAGTGGCTCTACCGGTGGTGGGAGACGATCGACGCCTGGATCACCACGACCGCCGCGGCGGAGCAGGCGCCCGGGACGCGGTGACCGGGAGCGGCGCCCGCTCATTGGCTGACCGGTCCGGCGCCGCGGCGATCGCCGGCCTGGTACGGCCGGAGCGGGAGGGCCAGGATCGGTGCGAGGCGCCGCTGCGCCTGCCGCCCGATCGGAGGAGCACCCGTGATCGACGACGTCATCGCCCGCTGGCACCGGTTCATGGCCGGGGATCTGCCCGGCGGCCTGGAGGCCCTGCTCGCCGACGACGTGGTCTTCTACTCACCGGTGGTCTACACCCCGCAGCGCGGCAAGGAGATCACGACGCGGTACCTGGAGGCGGCCGCGCAGAGCCTGGCCGGGGACGCGGCCACGGGGACCTTCCGCTACACGAAGGAGGTCCTGACCGGGGACACCGCGGTCCTGGAGTTCGAGACGAGCGTGCAGGGCACGTACGTCAACGGGGTCGACATCATCCGCTGCGACGACGCGGGCGCGATCGTCGAGTTCCGGGTCATGATGCGCCCGCTGCAGGCGATCCAGGTCGTGCACGAGGAGATGGGCCGGCGACTGTCGACCGGTGACCGGAGGGTCAGCCGCTCGTCGTCCGAATGAGCTGCTCGACGTGCGCCAGCGCCGTCGCCGGCTCACCGAAACTCGTCCTCAGCGGTGGGAGCCCGAGCCGCAGGCCGCGGGAACGCCATCCCCGCCCGGTGCGCGACCCGCCGGTCGAGTAGGACTGGGGCATGGATCCCCGCCGATCGAGTGACAGCTGATGGCTCCCGAGGACCGGTCGGTGGTGACCCGCCCCTCGTCCCGGCCCGATGCCGTCCTCCGCTACGGCCCGGACGACGACCAGGTGGCCGACGTCCGCGTCGCCGCCGGCGCGGCCGTCCGACCGGTGCTCGTGCTGCTGCACGGCGGCTTCTGGCGCCCGCAGTTCGACCGGATGCACGTCCGGCCGATGACCGAGGCGCTCGCCGCGGCGGGCTGGTCGAGCGTGGCGCCGGAGTACCGGCGCGTGCCGGGCAGCCCCGACCTCACGGTGGCCGACGTGCACGCGGCGGTCCGCGCGGTCGCCCAGCACCCGGCGTTCACCGGCCGGCCGGTGGTGCTCGCCGGTCACTCCGCCGGAGGGCACCTGGCCCTGCTGGCCGCGGCCACCCTCGACCCGCCGCACGCGCCCGCGGGTGTGCTGGCCCTGGCACCGGCCGCCGACCTGCGGGTGGCGGAGGCGCTGGGCCTGGGCGGGGGAGCGGTGCGGGCCTTCCTGGGGCAGAGCGCCGACGCCCGCCGCGACCTCGATCCGGCGCGGCTGCCGGGGCCCGGAGGAGCGGTCCGCATCGTGCACGGCACCGGCGACGAGATCGTGCCGGTCGCGGTGAGCGAGTCCTACCTGCGGGCGCACCCCGACGCCGTGCTCCGCCGGGTCGACGGCGGTCACTTCCCGCTCATCGACCCGGCGAGCGCGGCGTGGTCCGCGGTGCTCGGTGCGCTCGCCGATCTCGCCGATCTCGCCGGCTGAGCCCACGCCGCACCCCACCCGGGCCGGCGCCGGCCCTCAGCCGAGTGCGGCGATGAGCTCGCGGCAGGCCTGCTCGCACCGCCGGCAGCTCTCCGCGCAGATGCGGCAGTGCTCGTGCATCTCCGCGTGCCGGCCGCACTCGTCGCCGCACGCCTTGCAGGCGGCGGCGCAGGCCTCCAGCACGGCGCGGGTGAGGTTCGCGTCGTAGCCGGTGTGCCGGGAGAGCACGCGGACCGTGGCCTCGCAGACATCGGCGCAGTCCAGGTTGGTGCGGATGCACGTCCGGAGCTCGGCGACCATTTCCTCGCTCAGGCAGGCGTCGGCGCACGCCGTGCAGGCCTGGGCGCACTCGATGCACGCCTCGATGCATGCCCGGAGCCGGTCGCGGTCGATGCCTCCGAGGTCTGCGGGGTAGGTGTCCAGCATCGGTCCGGCAACGCTCACGGTTCCTCCTCGTGTCGGTGGTCGGCGGGTCGGCTGCGGCCGCCTCCGCCGCCCTACCCGACCTCCGGGCCGCTCAGCACGGTGTCATCTTTTTGTCATGTGGTCCGGCGGTTGGGGATGCGAGCGCGGGTAAGGGCCGGGTCGGCCCGCGACACCGCGCGCCGACCCGAGGAGGAGGACCGATGCCACGGATCGATCGCATCGCCGAACCATGGGGTTCGCGCACGCCGTACGGACCGGGTGACACCTGGCCGGTACGCGTGGACAGCCACCTCGCCGACGGGCTCACCGAGGAGGACGTGGACCGCTGGGTGCAGTCGGCGACGATCCTGCACAGCAACGGCGACGGGCTGGACATCGCCGTCAAGGACGACCGCATCGTGGGCGTCCGTGGACGGGCGGTGGACCGGGTCAACCACGGCCGCCTCGGCCCCAAGGACCTGTTCGGCTGGCAGGCCAACAACTCGCCGGACCGGCTGACGAAGCCGTTGATCCGGCGGAACGGGGAACTGGTCGAGTGCGACTGGGACACCGCGATGGACGCCGTCGTGGGCCGGACCCGGGAGCTGCTGGACGAGCAGGGCCCGAGCGCGATCGGCTTCTACACGACCGGCCAGCTCTTCCTGGAGGAGTACTACACGCTCGGGCTGATCGCCCACGGTGGCATCGGGACCAACCACGTCGACGGCAACACCCGGCTGTGCACCGCGACAGCGGCCGCGGCGCTCAAGGAGTCCTTCGCCAGCGACGGGCAGCCCGGTTCCTACACCGACATCGACCACGCCGACGTCATCGCCCTCTACGGGCACAACATGGCCGAGACCCAGACCGTGCTGTGGAGCCGGGTCCTCGACCGGTTGGCGGGCCCGAACCCACCGCAGGTCATCTGCGTCGACCCCCGGGAGACGCCGGTCGCTCGCGCGGCGACGGTGCACCTGGCGCCGCGCCCGGGCACCAACGTGATGCTGATGAACGCGCTGCTGTACGAGATCGTGGCCAACGGGTGGATCGACCGCGCCTACGTCGACGCGCACGCGGTGGGGTTCGCCGAGCTCGAGAAGCGGGTCCGCGACTACCCGCCCGAGCTGGCCGCGCAGGTGTGCGACGTGCCGGTGGAGCAGATCCGCGAAGCGGCCCGCATCCTCGGTACCGCCGAACGGCTGCTCTCCTCGGTGCTGCAGGGCTTCTACCAGTCCCACCAGGCCACGGCCGCCGCCGTCCAGGTCAACAACGTGCACATCCTGCGGGGCATGCTCGGCAAGCCCGGCTGCGGCGTCCTGCAGATGAACGGCCAGCCCACGGCGCAGAACACCCGCGAGGCCGGCGCCGACGGCGACCTTCCGGGTTTTCGGAACTGGACCAACAAGGACCACATCGCCGACCTGGCGCGCATCTGGAACGTCGAGCCGATGGACATCCCGCACTACTCGCCCCCGACGCACGCGATGCAGATCTTCCGGTACGCGGAGGAGGGCTCGATCCGCCTCCTGTGGGTGCAGGCGACCAACCCGGCGGTGTCCTTGCCGGAGCTGGCGCGGATCCGCTCGATCCTCGCCCAGGACCGGCTGTTCCTCGTCGTCCAGGACATCTTCCTGTCCGAGACCGCCCAGCTCGCCGACGTCGTCCTGCCCGCGGCCACCTGGGGGGAGAAGACCGGCACGTTCACCAACGTCGACCGCACCGTGCACCTGTCGGAGAAGGCGGTCGAGCCGCCGGGGGAGGCCCGGCCGGACTTCGACATCTTCGTGGACTACGCGCACCGGCTCGGGTTGAAGGACAAGGACGGCGCCCCGCTGGTCAAGTGGTCCGACCCCGAGGCCGCCTTCGAGGGCTGGAAGGAGTGCAGCCGCGGGCGCCCCTGCGACTACACCGGCCTGAGCTACGACAAGCTCCGAGGTGGCAGCGGCATCCAGTGGCCGTGCAACGACGAGCACCCCGATGGCAGCGAGCGGATCTACGAGGACGGGAAGTTCTGGTCGGAGCCCTCCTACTGCGAGAGCTACGGGCGCGACCTGGTGACCGGCGCACCGGTCTCCGAGACCGAGTACAAGGCGCTGAACCCGACCGGCAAGGCGGTCCTCAAGGCCGCGGAGTACCTGCCGCCGCACGAGCTGCCCAGTGAGGACTTCCCGTTCCAGCTCATCACCGGCCGCACGCTCTACCACTTCCACACCCGGACCAAGACCGCCCGCGCACCGCAGCTGCAGGCCGCCGCGCCGGAGGTCTGGGTGGAGATGTCGGCGAGCGACGCCACCGACCGCGCCTTCGCCGAGGGCGACCTGCTGGAGGTGAGCACGCCGCGTGGCCGGGTGCAGGCCCGGTTGCGGATCAGCGGGATCCGGCCCGGCGTGCTCTTCCTGCCCTTCCACTACGGCTACTGGGACTCCCCGGGGGGGCACGAGCCGGCGCGGGAGGAGGGCCGGGCGGCCAACGAGCTGACCATCACCGAGTGGGACCCGGCGTCCAAGCAGCCGATCTTCAAGACCGCCGCCGCTGCCGTCACCCGGCTGTCGGAGGGCACCGGGCCCTCGTCGGCACCGACGACCACCGCATCGCGACCGGTGGCCGCCGGCGTCCCGCCCACCCGCGGCGGCGACGCCGCCCTGGTCACGGAGGAGGCGGGGGCACGATGAAGCTGGGTCTCGCCATCGAGGAGCTGCACCGGTCGGAGAACCACCTGGCGCGCGTCCTGCTCGCCGTCGCCGACCGGCACAAGGCCGACCACGAGGTCTTCCACGTCGCCAGTGACCTGGCGCGCTGGTCCCAGCGGCACGTCACCGAGCTCGCCCGCGTGGGCACCGACTTCGGCGTCGACCTCGACCCCCGACCCGAGGGGGAGCCCAAGATCCTGGAGCGGATCCAGCAGGCCACCTCGGACCTCCTGGGCCGCCGTCCCGAGCCGGGACTGCTCCTGCTCGCCGACCTCCGCCACGTGCACCGCGAGGCCGCCGGCGTCTCGCTGGACTGGGAGCTGCTCGCCCAGGCCGCCCAGGGTGCGCGCAAGCCGGAGCTCCTGGAGCTCGCGGAGCGCTGCCACCCCGACACCCTTCGCCAACTGCGCTGGGCCAACGCGAAGCTCAAGGAGTCCGCGACCCAGGCGCTGGTGAGCTGATGTCGGGACCCCACGTGCCCGAGTCCGTCGCCAGCCGCGTCGTCCTCCAGCCGCTGGCCACGCCGTTGCCCCTCGGTTTCCTGGCCCTGTCGGTCGCCACCGTGGTGTTCTCCGCCGTCCAGCTGGAGTGGGTCCCGCCCGCGGAGGGCCGGGTGGCGGCCCTCACCGCCCTCGGCGCGACGGTTCCCCTGCAGCTGCTCGCCTCGGTCATGGGTTTCCGGGCGCGCGACCCGGTCGCGGCGACAGGGATGGGACTGCTGTCGGGCACGTGGGCGGTGGTCGGCCTGACCACGCTGACGGCGGCGCCCGGAACCACCAGCCGCGGGCTGGCGGTGCTCCTGTTCGTCGCCGCCATCGGGATGCTCGTCCCGGCGGTCTCCGCCGGGGCCAAGCTCGTCCCCGCCCTCGTGATGGCGGTGGCCGGCACACGCTTCGCCGTGACCGGCGGCTACGAGTGGACCGCGTCGGCCGGGTGGAAGGCCACGGCCGGCTGGGTGGGCATCGCGCTGGCCGTGATCGCCCTCTACGCGGCCCTGGCCCTCGAGCTGGAGGGCAGCCACGGCCGCACCGTGCTGCCGCTGGGCCGACGCGGTCCGGGCCGGGCCGCGGTGCAGGGCGAGGGCTCGCTGTCCCCGGGCGACCTGGCCGCCGAGCCCGGCGTCCGCCCGCAGCTGTGACGGCGCGGACGGGAGGCGCTGCGTGCTGATCGACGTGGTCCTGCGGGCCGCCGGGGCACGCCGGCTCGTGACGACCACCCGCGCGGGAGGGTCGTGACGATGTGGTTCGACTCCTGGTCCGACCTGGGGCGGATCCTGGCGGTGGGGGTGAGCGCCTATGCCTGCCTGGTTCTCGTCCTGCGCCTCTCGGGGAAGCGGACCCTGGCCAAGCTGAACGCCTTCGACCTTGTGGTCACCGTCGCCCTCGGCTCCACCCTGGCCACGATCCTGCTCAGCAGCGACGTGTCGCTGGCCGAGGGAATCGTCGCGCTTGCGCTGCTCGCGACCGCGCAGTTCGTCGTCGCCTGGACCACCGTTCGACGCCCCGGCTTGCGATCGGTGGTCACCGCCCGCCCGACGCTGGTCCTCCGGGACGGCGAGCCAGTGGCCGCGGCGCTGAGGGACCAGCGGGTGTCGGTGGACGAGATCCGCCAGGCCGTGCGGGCCACCGGGTGCGGGGACCTCTCGCGCGTGGCGGCCGTCGTGCTGGAGAGCGACGGGTCGCTGAGCGTCGTCCCGGCCGACCGGCTCGGGGACGGGACCGCGCTCGAGGGAGTCCAGCACGTCGGGCCGCCGCTGCGCCGCCAGCCGGGTCCTCCTCCCGGAACGTCACAGGACCGGCCCGGCACGAGCTGATCCGTGTCAGTTCCGTGACGGAGGTCCGGGAGGTCGTTTTCCGGCAGTGGGCGCGGGCAGCCGGGAGGAGCGAGCAGACGGCCGACCGGGACCTGCGGGTCGGTGCGCTCGCGACCACCGATCGGAGGAGGAGAGCGATGTCGACCGGAAGTGCACGGCTGTGGGCGGTCGCCGGGGCGGTGACCCTCGTCCTGGCCGGCTGCGGGGAGGAGACCCCCGACGTCGACGACAGCGGCGCGGTGGGGCCGGACGAGCCCGTCAGCGAGGCGGTGAAGGTGCTGCAGGTCCAGCTGGCCTACCCACCCGACGGCGTCTACGACGTCGGGGAGGACGCGGAGCTCTACCTCGGGATCGCCAACACGGGGCAGACCGAGGACGGCCTCCTCGACGTCCGCGGTCCGGACTTCGCCGATGCGGCGATCACGGTCGACGGCTCGGCAGGAGTGATCAGCGTGCCGGCCGGCGACAACGTGTACGTCGGCGCCGAGGGTGCACCGTCGATCGTCCTCCAGGACCTGCGGACGTCGTTGCGCTCGTCGGAGTCCATCCCGGTCACCTTCTCCTTCGAGGAGTCCGGCGAGGTGACCGTCGACGCCATGGTGGCCGCCGAAGGTCAGGAGCCCGACGAGCCCTTCGATCTCTGTCTATTATACACATCACCGAGCCGACGAGACCGTACTAGAGCTCGTGTGCCGTCTACTGCTCGACAAAAAAACAAGAAAAAACGAAAAATAGTCAGTCGATCACTACTT
>NZ_POQU01000094.1 GCF_002938425.1 Blastococcus atacamensis
CAAAGCCCTGACACGGGGTAATACTTGGCACTGACTTTCGGCACGCTGTTGAGTTCTCAAGGAGCGGACGCGCAGAAACTCGACCCTTCCGGGCTCCGTCCCTGGCTGGATGTCCAACTCTACGCCGGTTCCCAGAGCCTCGCTAGAGGAGGTCTGGCCCGGCGGCCCTTCCGGACCGCGCGGCGCATGGAGAACAGTACACGAACGCTCGGGGTGGTGTGCAACCCCCGGCGGAGCGGTCCGTGTCACACTCCGCGGGTTCCGGAACCCGTGCCCCCCAGGGGGTTGGACCGAGCCGGCTCACAGACCGAGGAAGCCCTCGATCCCCACTGTGAGCCCGGGTCGGCGGCTGATCTCGCGCACCGCCAGCAGCACGCCCGGCATGAACGATGCCCGGTCGAACGAGTCGTGCCGGATGGTGAGGGCCTCCCCCGCCGCGCCGAGCAGCACCTCCTGGTGCGCCACCAGGCCGGTGAGCCGGACCGCGTGCACCGGCACCCCTTCGACGTCGGCACCGCGTGCGCCCGGGAGCGCGTCGGTGGTCGCGTCCGGCGACGGCGGCAGCCCCGCCGCCCGCCGCGCCGCCGCGACGAGCCGCGCGGTGCGTACGGCCGTCCCCGACGGGGCGTCGACCTTGTTCGGGTGGTGCAGCTCGACCACCTCCACCGACGGAAAGAAGCGCGCGGCCTCCTGGGCGAACCGCATCAGCAGGATCGCTCCTATCCCGAAGTTCGGAGCGATGACGACGCCGAGGTCGGGCTTCGGCTCGAGCCACTCGGCGACCGTCGCCAGCCGCGCCTCGTCGAAGCCCGTCGTCCCGACGACGCAGTGGATGTTGTTGTCGATGCAGAAGCGGATGTTGTCCATGACGACGTCCGGCCGGGTGAAGTCGACGACGACCTGGGCGCCGGCGTCGGCGACGTTGAACAGCCAGTCGCCGTCGTCGACCATCGCCACCAGTTCGAGGTCCTCGGCGTCGTTGACGGCCTTGACCACCTCGGCGCCCATGCGGCCCCGGGCGCCCAACACCCCCACGGGGATCAACGAGGAGGTGGCGGCGGTCTGCTGGTCGGTCGTGGTCACCCGGTCAGGTTTCCCGGACGGCGTCCCCGGCGCAAGACAGCGGCCGGATCAGCCCGTCCTGCGGGTGGTCGCCGCCCACGCCAGCAGACCGAGGATGGCTCCGGCGACGTCCGCCAGACCGTCGATCGCCGAGGCGGACCGGGCCAACGGCGTCACGCCCTGGATCACCTCGCTGACCGCCGCGTAGCCGACCAGGCCCAGGAGCAGCGGCAGCCGGGCCACGCCGGCCCACCGACCGGTGAAGGCGAGTGCGGCGAAGAGCAGGACGTGCACGACCTTGTCCGTCCCCGGGGGTGCGGTCGGCACCCCCGGGGCCGGGAGGAACAGGACGACCAGCGAGACGAGCACGGCGACGCCGAAGACGGCGCGCGGCAGCACGCCGCCGAAGGGGCCCGGCACGTCAGAGCCTGTCGAGGTCGGACTCGCGGTAGGGCCCGACGACGGCCAGGCAGGTGTCCCGGCCGAACAGATCGGCCGCCACCGAACGCACCTGGGCCTCCTCGACGGCGTCGATGCGGGCGAGGACGTCGCGGACCGGCACGTACTCCCCGTAGGACAGCTCGCTCTTGCCCAGCCGGCTCATCCGCGAGCCGGTGTCCTCCAGGCCGAGGACCAGGCCACCGCGCAGTTGCCCGCGGGCGCGGGCGACCTCGTCGGCGGTGAGCCCATCGGCCGCGACGCGGTCGAGCTCGCCGCGGATCAGCCGCAGGACCTCCGGCACCCGCTTCTTGGAGCACCCCGCGTACACCGAGAAGGCACCGGCGCCGGCGTAGTGGGTGAGAGCGGAGCCGACGCTGTAGACCAGTCCCCGCTTCTCGCGGATCTCCTGGAACAGCCGCGAGCTCATGCCGCCCCCGACTGCGGCGTCCAGCACCGCGGCGGCGTAGCGCCGCTCGTCGTGGCGTCCCATGGAGGGTGCACCGAGCAGGAGGTGCGTCTGCTCGGTCCGTCGCGCGATCAGGCCCGCGCTATGCGCCGGGCGAACCACCTCGAGGTCCCCGGTGCGCAGCGGCGCCGGCTCGCCGGTCCCGGACAGCCGATCCCCGAAGGCCGCCGTCACCAGGTCCAGCACCTGCCGGTGGTCCACCCGCCCGGCCGCCGTCACCACGATCGAGGGGGCGGCGTACCGGGAGCGGTACCAGCCGTGCACGTCGTCGCGGGTCAGTCCCTCGATCGACTCGACGGTGCCGAGCACGGAGCGGCCCAGCGAGGTGTCGCCGAAGAGGGTCTCGGAGAACAGGTCGTGCACGGCGTCGGCGGGCTCGTCGTCGCGCATCGCGATCTCCTCGAGCACCACCGTGCGCTCGGACTCCAGATCCGCCGCGGTGTTGGTCGCCTCGGTGACCAGATCGGCCAGCAGCGTCACGGCCAGGGGCAGGTCGCTGGCGAGCACGTTCGCGTAGTAGCAGGTGTGCTCCTTGGCGGTGAACGCGTTCATCTCACCGCCGACCGCGTCCATGGCCGTCGCGATCTCCAGCGCCGACCGGGACGAGGTGCCCTTGAACAGCAGGTGCTCGAGGAAGTGCGACGAACCGGCCACGGCCGGCGTCTCGTCCCGCGAGCCGACGCCGACCCAGATGCCGAGCGTCGCCGAGAGCACGCCCGGCATCGTCTCGGTCAGGACCCGGAGGCCCCCGTGCAGCGTCGTGCGCTCCACCCGGCCACCGACCTCGTCGAGGTCGAGCAGCGCGGTCTCCCCGACTGGAACCGGGGCGGGTGCATCCGCACCCGCCCCGGTTCCGATCACGTCAGACGTGGTCACTCACCCGCAGGTGCGGCGGCCTCGGCCGGCGCCTCGGACGTGGCCTCGGCACCACCCTCGGCGACCGGCGCCAGGCTGATCTTGCCGCGGGCGTCGATGTCGGTGATCTCGACCTGCAGCTTGTCGCCGACGTTGCACACGTCCTCGACCTTGTTGATCCGCTTGCCGCCACCGAGCTTGCTGATGTGGACCAGGCCGTCCTTGCCGGGGAGCAGGGACACGAAGGCACCGAACGGCGTGGTCTTGACGACCGTGCCGAGGAACCGCTCGCCGACCTTGGGCATCTGCGGGTTGGCGATGGCGTTGATCCGGTCCACCGCAGCCTGGGCCGAGGGGCCGTCGGAGGCACCGACGTAGATCGTGCCGTCGTCCTCGATGGTGATGTCCGCGCCGGTCTCGTCCTGGATCGCGTTGATCATCTGACCCTTGGGGCCGATGACCGCGCCGATCTTGTCGACCGGGATGCGCACCGTGGTCACGCGGGGCGCGAACGGGCTCATCTCGTCGGGGGCGTCGATGGCCTCGCCCATGACGTCGAGGATGTGCAGCCGGGCCGCGCGGGCCTGGGTCAGCGCACCGGCGAGGACGTCGGAGGGAATGCCGTCGAGCTTCGTGTCCAGCTGGAGGGCCGTGACGAAGTCCTTGGTGCCGGCGACCTTGAAGTCCATGTCACCGAACGCGTCCTCGGCGCCGAGGATGTCGGTCAGCGCGACGTACTCGGTCTTGCCGTCGACCTCGTCGGAGACCAGGCCCATGGCGATGCCGGCGACCGGCGCCTTCAGCGGCACACCGGCGTTGAGCAGGGCCAGCGTCGAGGCGCAGACCGAGCCCATCGAGGTGGAGCCGTTGGAGCCCAGGGCCTCGGACACCTGACGGATCGCGTAGGGGAACTCCTCGCGGTCCGGCAGAACCGGGACCAGCGCCCGCTCGGCGAGCGCGCCGTGGCCGATCTCGCGGCGCTTGGGCGAGCCCACACGGCCGGTCTCACCGGTGGAGTACGGCGGGAAGTTGTAGTTGTGCATGTAGCGCTTGCGGCTGACCGGCGACAGCGTGTCCAGCTGCTGCTCCATGCGGAGCATGTTCAGCGTGGTGACGCCCAGGATCTGGGTCTCGCCGCGCTCGAACAACGCCGAGCCGTGCACCCGCGGGATGACCTCGACCTCGGCCGACAGCGGCCGGATGTCGGTCAGGCCACGACCGTCGATGCGGACCTTGTCGCGCAGGATCCGCTGGCGGACGACCTTCTTGGTCAGCGCGCGGAAGGCGCCGGAGATCTCCTTCTCGCGGCCCTCGAACTGGCCGGCCAGCGCGGCCTTGACCTCGTCCTTGAGCGCGTCGGTGGCGTCCTCGCGCTCGTGCTTGCCGGCGATCTGCTGCGCCTGGGCCAGCTTGTCGCCGACCTGCGCCTCGACGGCGGCGTAGACGTCGTCCTGGTAGTCCAGGAAGCGGGGGAAGTCGGCGACCGGCTTGGCCGCCTTCTCCGCCAGCGCGGACTGCGCGTCGCACAGCGCCTTGATGAACGGCTTGGCCGCCTCGAGGCCCTGGGCCACGACCTCCTCGGTCGGGGCGGTGGCGCCACCGGCGATGAGCTCGATGGTCTTCTCGGTGGCCTCGGCCTCGACCATCATGATCGCGACGTCGCCGTCGGGGAGCACGCGGCCGGCCACGACCATGTCGAAGACGGCGTCCTCGAGCTCGGCGTGGGTCGGGAAGCCGACCCACTGGCCGTTGATCAGCGCGACGCGGGTGCCGCCGACCGGGCCGGAGAACGGCAGGCCGGAGAGCTGGGTGGACGCCGAGGCACCGTTGATCGCGAGCACGTCGTAGAGGTGCTGCGGGTCCAGGGACATGACCGTGATGACGACCTGGACCTCGTTGCGCAGACCCTTGGCGAAGGTCGGGCGCAGCGGGCGGTCGATCAGGCGGCAGGTGAGGATGGCGTCCTCGGAGGGACGGCCCTCGCGACGGAAGAACGAGCCGGGGATGCGTCCCGCGGCGTACATCCGCTCCTCGACGTCGACGGTCAGCGGGAAGAAGTCGAACTGCTCCTTCGGCTGCCGGCCGGCCGTGGTGGCCGAGAGGAGCATGGTGTCGCCCATGGTGACGACGACGGAGCCGGCGGCCTGGCGGGCGAGCCGGCCGGTCTCGAAGGTGACCGAACGGCTGCCGAAGCTGCCGTTGTCGATGACCGCGGTGGCGGTGGTGACGCCGTCCTCGGCGTCGAACTCAGCGGTGATGGTGGGTGCGGACACTCGTCCTTCTCTCTTCTTCGTCGCAGCGGCCTCGTGCCGGTCTGCGACTCCTCTTGCGGCGGGCCCGTCAGGGGTCCTGCCGTCGTCGTCCGGTCGACCGGTGCTCGATCGAAGCCCTCGGGAACCGCGTTCCCCTGCGGAGGGGACCTGATGCGTGCCCGGGGGCCACTACCGAGGACCGGCCCGTCGCGGATCGCGTCGGGTGGGCTCGCCGTGGCCCGTGCGGCGGGTGCCGCACGAGAGAGGGGACCGTCCCGGCGTGAACCGGGGGCGGTCCCCTCGACGTACTAGCGGCGCAGGCCGAGCCGCTCGATGAGCGAGCGGTACCGGTTGATGTCGGTCTTCGCCAAGTAGTTCAGCAGCCGGCGACGCCGGCCCACCAGCAGGAGCAGTCCCCGCCGGCTGTGGTGGTCGTGCTTGTGCGCCTTCAGGTGCTCGGTCAGGTCGCTGATCCGGCGGGTCAGCATCGCGACCTGCACCTCGGGCGAACCGGTGTCCTTCTCGACCGTCGCGTACTCGGTCATGATCTGCTGCTTCGTCGCGCTGTCGAGCGCCATGGTTCGCCTCCTGGGCGGGTCACGTGTGGCCCTCGGTCTGACGCACGAGGGCAGGCTGCACACGCCGGTGGTACCGGCTGCCCCGAAGGTTACCAGCGGTCCCGGGGCCGGCCGATCACGGTGCGTCGCCGGACCGACCCGGCCGGGTCAGGACGCGTCGGGGAGGTTCAGCGCCCGGCGGGTGTCGGTGACGTCCTGCGCCATCGCGGCCAGCAGCGCCTCCACCCCGTCGAAGGCCGCCATCGGGCGCAGCCGGGTGGTGAACTCCACCCCGACGTGCTCGCCGTAGAGGTCGCCGCTGTAGTCCAGTGCGAAGGCCTCGACGGTGCGACGGGTGCCCTGGAACGTGGGGTTGGTGCCCACCGAGACCGCCGCCGGCAGGCGCTGGTCGCTGGTGCCGTCGTCGTGCCGGGTCACCAGGTGGCCCGCGTACACGCCGTCGGCCGGGATCGCGGTGTAGGGCGGGGTCTCGACGTTGGCCGTCGGGTATCCCAGCTCACGTCCCCGGCGGTGGCCCCGGACGACGACGCCGTCGACCCGGTGCGGCCGCCCGAGCGCCCGCGCCGCCGACACCATGTCACCGGCGGCGACGCAGGCGCGGATGTAGGTCGAGGAGATGGTGACCTCGCCGTCGTCGGACGAGTCCTGCGCCAGGGGTACGCCCTCGACCGCGAAGCCGAACCGCCGTCCCTCCTCCGCGAGGCTGGCGACGTTCCCGGCCGCCTTGTGCCCGTAGGTGAAGTTCTCCCCCACCACGACCTGCGCGGCGTGCAGCCGCTCCACCAGCACGGTGTGAGTGAAGGTCTCCGGTACCAGGCGGCTGAACTCCGCGGTGAACGGGAGCACGCACATGGCGTCGACCCCCAGGCCCGCGACCAGCTCCGCCTTGCGGTCCATCGACGTGAGGATCGCCGGGTGCGAGCCGGGGCGGACGACCTCCGCGGGGTGCGGGTCGAAGGTGAGCAGCAGGCAGGGACGCCGCATCGCCCGGGCCCGGGCGACTGCGGCCCCGATCAGCTTCTGGTGCCCGAGGTGGACGCCGTCGTACATGCCGACGGTGACCACGGTCCGCCCGAGATCACCGGGGGTCGCCTCCAGCCCCCGCCAGCGCAGCATGCGCCCGGCCCCGGTCAGGAGACCCGGTGCAGCCAGCCGTGGGTGTCGGCCACCCGCCCGTGCTGGATGCCGAGCAGGGTCTCGCGCAGCCGCATCGTGAGCGGGCCGGGGGTGCCGTCGCCGACGGCGAACTCACCGCTGCGGGCCTTGACCTCGCCGACGGGGGTGATGACCGCGGCCGTGCCGCAGGCGAAGGTCTCGGTGATGGAGCCGTCGAGGGCACCGCTGCGCCACTCCTCGAGGCTCACCTTTCGCTCGGTCACGCGGTGGCCGAGATCGCGGGCCACGGTGATCAGCGAGTCGCGGGTGATGCCCGGCAGCAGGCTCCCGGAGAGCTCGGGGGTCACCAGTTCGGCGTCGTCGCCGGAGCCGAGGACGAAGAACAGGTTCATCCCGCCCAGCTCCTCGATGTACTTCTTCTCCACGGCGTCGAGGTAGACGACCTGGTCGCAGCCCAGGGCGCTGGCCTCCTGCTGCGGCAGCAGGCTGGCGGCGTAGTTCCCGGCGCACTTCACGTCGCCGGTGCCGCCGGGGGCCGCGCGGGCGTAGTCCTCGGAGACGTAGACCGAGACCGGCTGCACGCCGCGCGGGAAGTACGCGCCCGCCGGGCTGGCGATGACCAGGAAGAGGTACTCGTGCGCCGGGCGGACGCCGAGGAAGGACTCGCTGGCCAGCTGGTAGGGCCGCAGGTACAGCGTCTGGTCGGCTCCGGTGGGCACCCAGTCGCGGTCGGCGTCGACCAGCGCCTCGACGGCGGCGAGGAACGCCTCCTCGGGCACCGGGGGCATCGCGAGCCGCTCGGCGCTGCGGACGAATCGCGCGGCGTTGGCCTCGGGCCGGAACATGGCGACACTGCCGTCGGGCTGGGCGTAGGCCTTGAGGCCCTCGAAGATCGACTGCGCGTAGTGCAGCGCGGCGGTGCCGGGGTCCATCGGCAGCGGGCCGTACTGCGTGAGCCGGGCGTCGTACCAGCCGCGGCCGGCCTGGTAGCGGGCCACGAACATGGAGTCGGTGAAGTACCGGCCGAACCCGGGGTCGGCCAGCAGCTCGGCGCGCTCGGCGAGAGAGCGGCGACGCACGTCGTCGGCGACCACCGGCACGTCCGCGAGGAACATCCGCGAGGAGGTACGGCTGTCGGCGAGCGTGTCGGTCATGGCTCCTACCCGGGCGTGCTCCGTCATGGCGCCGATCGGCGGCGCGCCGGACCGGCACCGGCTCCGCGGGCGTGCGGAACCGGTGCCGTCACAGTAGCCCGGCTCAGGCCTGGCTCTCCTTCGGCCCGGCGTTCTCCAGCACCTCGTAGGTCCAGACGTGGGCCGAGTGCGGCGCGGCCGGGGCCAGGGTGTCGCCGCCGCCGTCGTGGGCGCGGTCGAAGTCCTGGCCGGACTGCCAGGCCTCGTACGCCTCGACGGTGCTCCACCGGGTGTAGACGAGGTACTGGTCGGTGCCCTCCACGGGGCGCAGCAACTCGAACCACTCGAAACCGGGGGTGCTCTCGACCGCACCGGCGCGGCCGCGGAACCGCTCCTCGAAGCGCTCCTGCTTGTCCTTGGGCACGGTGATCGCGTTGATCTTCACGACGCTCATGGCCCTCCCGTTCCCGCACCGCGTCCCGGCCAATCGCAAGATCAACCACCGGCGTCCGCGGCCTACCCGCCACCAGGCCCCGCGCCATGACAGCATCCGCGCCATGACGACGTGCTGGTGGCGCCACCCGTAGGTGGCTGCGCTCCGTCGTCCCAGGCCACCCCTGTCGGTGGGCTTCCGCGGTCCACCGACGTCCGAGAGGACCGTCCGTGCCCGCGTCCGTCCAACTGCGCCCACTCCCCTCCCCCGCCACCGGTGAGCTGCCGACCCTGCAGCACGCCACCCACGTCACCGAGGCGCAGGCCTACGGCGACCCGTTCCTGCCCGCCCTGGCCCAGTCGCTCCACGAGCTCGTGGCCGAACGCGTCCACCTCGTCACGACGCTCCCCGGAGCGCAGCGGTGACCGGCCTGGCCGGCTCCGACGACATCGGCGACTACCTCGTCAGCGCCCGTTCCCTCGACGAGTACCGCGCCATGTTCGCCCTCACCGACGACGACCTCCTGGGGCGGGTCCTCGACTGCCCCGGCGGGGCGTCGAGCTTCACCGCCGCTGCGTGCAGCCGGGGCGCCCGGGCCGTCGCCGTCGACCCGGTGTACATCACCCGGCCGAGGCGTCTGGAGGAGCGGCTGACCGCCGAGCTGGAGCGCGGACAGGCCTGGGCGGCCGCCAACGCCGACCGGTACGCGTGGGACTTCTTCGGCGACCCCGCCGGTCATGCTCGCCACCGCGCCGACTCCGCCGCGCTGTTCGCCCGCGACCGCCGGGTGCAGCCGGAGCGCTACGTCGCCGCGGCCCTGCCGGCCCTGCCCTTCGCGGACCGGAGCTTCGACCTCGTCCTGTCCTCGCACCTGCTGTTCACCTACGCAGACCGCCTGGACGCCGCCTTCCACGTCGCGGCGCTGCGCGAGATGGCCCGGGTGTCCCGAGCGGGCGTCCGGATCTACCCCCTGGTCGACCAGGCCGGCCGCGCCCAGCCACGCCTCGTCGCCCACCTGGTCGACCGGCTCACCGGCGCCGGGCTGCAGGCACACGAGGGGCCGGTCGGGTACGGCTTCCAGCGCGGTGCCCGCACGATGCTCGAGGTGTCGGTGTGAGACGGATCGACGAGCGTCAGGACGCCGGAAAGCCGACCGTCACCTTGGCCGTGCGACCGGTGTCCTCGATCAGCGCGACCAGCCGCCCGTCGGGGTCGACGGCGGCGTGCAGCCCGTCCGCGCCGGTCGCGGGGATGCGCTGGCCGTAGCCCAGCGCCACCGCCTCCTCGGCGGTCAGCGCCCGCTCCGGGAAGACGAGGCGGGCCGCTTCGGTGAGGCCGAGGAAGCCGGGGCCGCCGCCGCCGACCAGCGACGCGGCGGACTCCTCCACCGTGCCGGCCTGCGCGACGGCGAAAGGACCGGAGATGGTGCGGCGGAGCGCGGTGAGGTGGCCACCCACGCCCAGCGCGGTCCCGGCGTCGCGGGCGATGGCGCGGATGTAGGTGCCGGCGGTGCACTCGACGGTGACGTCGACGTCGACCAGGTCCGGTCCGGGCCGGGTGGTGCAGTGGACCTCCAGCCGGTGCACGGTGACCGAGCGGGCGGCGAGCTCGACGGCCTCCCCCGCGCGCACGCGGTCGTAGGAGCGGCGGCCGTCGACCTTGACCGCGCTCACCGCCGAGGGCACCTGCTGCAGGGCGCCGGTCTGGGCGGCCAGGGCGGCGCGGACGGCGTCGTCGTCCAGGTGGGCGGTGGAGGCGGAGCTCAGCAGCTCGCCCTCGCGGTCGTCGGTGACCGTGGCCTGACCGAGGCGGATGGTCGCCTCGTAGGTCTTGTCGTGACCACCGACGTGGCCCAGGAGCCGGGTGGCGGTGCCCACGCCCAGGACGAGCAGGCCGGTCGCCATCGGGTCGAGGGTGCCGGCGTGGCCGACCTTGCGCACCGACAGCGCACGCCGGGCCCGGGCGACGACGTCGTGGGACGTCATGCCGCCGGCCTTGTCCACCAGCAGCAGACCGGGCGGGACGTCGGCATCGGGTCGGCGCGGGCTCATGCCGCAACCGTCTCAGGTGTGCCGCACCAGCGGTTCCCCGCCACCCGGAGGACGGTGCCGACCAGCCGCAGGACGATGAAGACGCTCAGCCCGGTCCAGACGCCGGCCAGCCCCCAACCGAGCGGCAGCGCCAGCAGCGACAGGGGCAGGAAGCCCAGCAGCGCCGAGCCGATCGTCAGCGTCCGCAGGTACCCGACGTCGCCCGCCCCGATGAGCACGCCGTCGAGGGCGAAGACGAGACCGGCCAGCGGTTGCATCCCGGCCAGGAACCACCAGACGGCCTCGGCCTGCGCAACCACCGCGGGGTCCCCGGTGAACAGCGGGAGCAGGAGCCCGCGCAGGCCCAGGAGCAGCCCGCCGATCAGAGCTCCGGTCCCCAGCCCCCAGAGGGCGACACGGCGGGCCGTGGCTCGGGCCTCCGCCGGGAGGCCCCGGCCCAGCGCCTGCCCGACCAGGGTCTGCGCGGCGATCGCGTAGGCGTCGAGCACCAGCGCGAGGAACAGGAACAACTGCAGGGCGATCTGGTGGGCCGCCAGCGGCACGGTCCCCGCCCGGGCAGCGACGCCTGCGGCGGCCAGGAAGGCCACCTGCAGCACGGCGGCGCGCAGCAGGAGGTCCCGGCCGATGACCAGCTGCGCCCGGACGGCGGCGGGGCGCGGCCGCCAGGCGACCCGCTCCCGGGCCAGGGCGCGGAGGAACAGGCCGGCCGTGACCGCCTGGCCGGCGACGTTGGCGACCGCGGAGCCGGCCAGCCCGAGCCCGGCCGGGTACACGAGCACGGGGCAGAGCACCAGGCTCAGCAGGCTCCCGGCAAGGACGTAGCGCACCGGACGGCGCAGCTCCTGCACCCCGCGCAGCCATCCGTTGCCGGCCAGGGACACCAGCAGCAGCGGCGCCCCGAGCGAGGCGATCCGCAACCACCGCTCCCCCGCCTCCGCCACCGGCCCCGGTCCGCCGGCCAGCGCACGGGTCAGCGGACCGGCCAGCAGCTGGAAGACGACCAGCACGAGCAGACCGAGGGCGACTGCCAGCCAGGTGGCCTGGACGCCCTCGGACACCGCACCCGGCCGGTCCCCCGCGCCGGCCCGGCGGGCGGCTCGCGCGGTCGTGCCGTAGGCGAGGAAGTTCAGCAGTCCCGCAGCCCACGCCAGCAGGCCTCCACCGACGGCCAGCCCACCGAGGGCGACAGTGCCCAGGTTGCCGACGACGGCGGTGTCGACCAGCAGGTACAGCGGCTCCGCGGCGAGGACGACCAGTGCCGGCAGCGCCAGCGCCGGGACCGAGGGCGCTGCCCGCTCTGTGCGCTCAGCCAAGGACGAGCTGGTCCCGCAGCGCGGCGACGGTTCCCTCACGGTCCAGGGAGGAGGTGTAGCCGGCGGCCGCGCGGTGGCCGCCGCCGCCCAGAGCCATGGCCACCCGCGCGACGTCGGTGCCACCACGCGAGCGCAGCGACACCGTCCACGAGCCGTCGGCCTGCCCCTTGAGCACGCACGCGACGTCGGCCTCCTCGGCCGAGCGGATGACGTCGACCAGCGCCTCGAGCTGCTCGCCCGCGAGGCCGTGCTCGCCTGCCTCGGCGGTGCTGGACCAGGTCCACACCAGCCCGGCGCCCACCTCGGGCTCGAGCGTCGCGCGGCCGGTGACCGCCGAGAGCAGCCCGAGCCACCCGAACGGCGCGGTGTCGAACAGCCGGCGGCTGATGGCGGCGTGGTCGATGCCCGTGCTGAGCAGCCGGGCGGCGAGCTCGTGGGTCTCCGGGCGGGTGCTGCCGAAGCGGAAGGATCCGGTATCGGCGGCGAGCCCGGCGTACAGGCAGGTCGCCAGGTGCTCGTCCAGCGTCACGCCGAGCCCGTCGAGCAGGTCGGCGACCAGGGTGACGGTGGCCGGGGCGGCCGGATCGACCACGCGCAGCTGTCCGAACCCCGGGTTGCTCGCGTGGTGGTCGACGACGACCGACGTCCTGGCCCGCTCCAGCAGCGGAGCGAGCTCACCCAGCCGACCCGGCGACGCGGCGTCCAGGCTGACGAACACGTCCGGCGAGGACGGCACGGAGCCCGAGGGGACGAGCCCTTCGGCACCGGGGATCCAGCCGAGCGAGGCAGGCAGCGTGAAGGGTCCGGGGAACGTGGCGAGCACGCGCGCGCCGCGGCGCCGCAGCCCCTCGGCGAGGGCCAGCGTGCTGCCCAATGCGTCCGCGTCGGGCTGCACGTGTCCGGAGAGGACCACGGTCGCGCGCGCGTCCGCCGCCTCGGCCAGCAGGCCGGACGCCACGCGCAGGGCATCGGCGAGATCCGGGCCCACCGGCTCGCGCGGGGTCGTGGTTCGGGCGCTCACGCGCCCGGGTCGGGGTCGGCCACCCGGCCGCCCTGGTGCTCGGTGATGTCCCCGCCGCCGGGGGCGTAGGTCGGACCACCGTCGTCGGGCTCGTCGGAGGCGATGCTCGGAGCGTCGCCGATCTGCCCGCGCTTGCCGCCGTCGGTGGGATCTCCGGCGTCGGGAACGGGCTGCCCGCCCAGGACGGACCGGCCCTGGCCCTCGCCGGGCTCGTACGGATCGGGGTCGTTCTCGCTCACAGCGCGCTCCTGGTGTCCACAGCGGCGTCCTCGCCCCTGTCATCGGCAGTGTCGGAGGCGACCGGGTCGGAGTCGTCCTCGTCGTCGTCCTCCGCCGGGCGGCGGTAGGGGTCGGCCTCGCCGGCGTAGCTGGCGCCCTCCCGGGCGCGGGCGAGCTCGGCGTCGGCGTGACGGGCACGCTCGAGCGCCTCCTCGAGCTCACGGGCGGTGTCCGGGACGATGTCGGCCACGAACTCCAGCGAGGGGACGAACTTGATCCCCGTCTGCTTGCCGACCGTCGACCGCAGCACACCGGTGGCGCTGGAGAGCGCCTTCGCCGAGTCGGCGATCGCGGTCTCGTCGCCGTAGACGGTGTAGAAGACCGTGGCCTCGCGGAGGTCGCTGGTCACCCGGGCGTCGGTGACGGTCACCATGCCGAGCCGCGGGTCCTTGATCTGGGACTCGATCGCGGCGGAGACGATCTGACGGATGCGCACCGCAAGCTTGCGTGCGCGGGCCGGGTCGGCCATCGGAACTCCAAGGTGAGAGAACGGAGCGGCCCCCTCGCAGGGACCCGTACGGCCCTGTCCGGGGTCCCGCCCCGAGCTTGCGAAGGGCCGTCCCTTACAAAAGTCTGACGCTGCCGACGAAAGGGAAAGTGTAAAACTCGTTTAA
>NZ_POQU01000095.1 GCF_002938425.1 Blastococcus atacamensis
GTCTCGGAGATCTACCTTTATACTTTTCGTCGGCAGCGTGAGTTGTGTATAAGGGGTAGAGGTGGACGTGCCGGCGAGCCCACGAGAGCTGCCCGTGGCGCATGGCGTTCCTCCATCGGTCCTGGCAGTAGCACCCGCGCCCGCCGATGCGGGGGGTTGCTGCGACGTCGACGAGCCAGGTCTCTCAGTCGCTCCGGATGGTTGCAGTGCGAATTCTACGGAGCCGCCACGCCCGGCGTGCCGCGAGGCCTGCGAGATCCGCCACAGATGGCCGGCCTGACCTGGCCATCGGTCGGCGGACGAGCCGACCCGAACGCGAGAGAGCCCCGCAAGGACGCCGTCCTCACGGGGCTCTCTCAGGGGTGGTGGAGGTGGCGGGAATCGAACCCGCGTCCTTCGACGCACAACCAGGGCTTCTCCGAGCGCAGTCCGCGTTGCCTCTGCTCGACCCCGTCGATCATGCGAACAAGTCGACGTGACGGGCCCAGTCACTGTTTGGTGTCCCACGCGTGCCCGCGACCGGCGCGCGCAGTGAGTCATCTAGCTGATGCCAGGATCCGGGCCGATGACGAACCCGGGCTGACAGACTCGCCTAGCTGCTATCAGGCAGCGAGAGCGAAGTCGCGCTGATTGGAATCGGCGCTTGTGTGTTTTGCAACGGATGGTTAACGAGCTCATCGTTGCCTTCCTCGGCTCGCTTCCCCTGGTCACCCGACCGAAGTCGAGACCATTCACCCCCTGTGTAGTTGTGCAGACAGCCTAACGGCACCGGCAAGCCCGATGTTCCGCCGGCGCTGCGCCACCCCGCCCGGGCCCGCCGAAAGTGCAGTTGCAGTCGCTCGACACGCCGGGCCACGGCGTGTCCCGCGGCACCAACTGCACTCTCGGCGGAAGGCGAACCCCGCTCAGATCCAGTCGCGGCGCTTGAAGACGACGTACAGCGTGAGGCTGACGCCGAACATCAGCAGCAGCGCGAACGGGTAGCCCCACCACTCGTCGAGCTCGGGCATGGAGTCGAAGTTCATGCCGTAGACGCCGCCGACGAGGCTGGGCGCGAAGAGGATGGCCGCCCAGGCCGAGATCTTCTTGACCTCCTCGCCCTGGGCGATGCTCGTCTCGGTCAGCTCGCGGATCTCCTCGTTCTGCCGCTGTGCGACCAGCGTCGCGTTGACGGTGAGGATGTCGCGCAGCTGCAGCCGGAAGCCCTCGACCCGCTCGGTCACCTGCACCACGTGGTCGGCGACGTCGCGCAGGTAGCCGCGCAGCTCCTCGTCCACCCCGTACTTGTCGAAGCCGGCGGTGATGGCGGCGATGATGCCGGTCAGCGGCTGCGCGGCGCGCTGGAACTCCAGCACCTCCTGCGACAGCTCGTAGATGCGCCGGGAGACGCCGGGGTCCCCGCGGAAGACCTCGGTCTCGATCTCGTCGATGTCGTTGGCCAGCCCGTCGACCACCGGCCGGTACCCGTCGACGACGGCGTCCAGGGTCGCGTAGAGCACCGCCTCCCGGCCCTTGGCCAGCAGCGCCGGCTCGCTCTCCAGCCGGCGGCGCACCCGCGAGAGGTCCGGCGACTCGCTGTGCCGGACCGTGATGGCGAAGTCCTGGCCGAGGAACAGGTGCAGCTCCCCGAACTCGACCTCCTCGGCCGCGTCGAGGTACCGCGCAGCCTTGAGGACGACGAACAGCGTCGACCCGTACCGCTCGAACTTGGGCCGCTGGTGGGCCTTGATGGCGTCCTCGACCGCCAGCTCGGGCAGGTCGAACAGCTCGGCCAGCGAACCGAGCTCGCCCGGACCCGGCCGGTAGAGGCCCAGCCAGGCGAGGCGCCCCTCCCCCAGGCCGAGCTCCTCGCGGCTCTCCTCGGCGGAGTCGGGCGTGGCGACGCGACGACCGTCGGAGTAGACGGCGTTGTCGACCATGCGCGAGGGCGCGGGCAGGGCCGGTT
Source organism: Blastococcus atacamensis (assembly GCF_002938425.1). GTDB lineage: Bacteria > Actinomycetota > Actinomycetes > Mycobacteriales > Geodermatophilaceae > Blastococcus > Blastococcus atacamensis. Next base: position 1,946 of record NZ_POQU01000095.1, read on the forward strand.
CCGCGCGCAGCGGCGACCGGGGAAGCTCGGGCAGCAGCTCGACCCGCGGACGGCGGGTGAGGGTGGACAGCGCGGTCAACGGCGCGCGGCGGCGCTCGGCCATGACGGACTCCCGGGGCGGCGGCGTGGCGAGGTGGGCGGCCACCCTTCGGGGGCCCGCGGCGAGCCTGCGAGGCGTGGGGGAAGGGTGGTCCTTCTACACGGGTGGGGTACTCGGAGGTTCGCTGCGCACGAGTCCTCCTCCCGGTCCGGGCAGTCGCCCTGGCGTCACGGCCGTCGCCCATGGTCGCACGTCCGCCGGCGACCCTTCCCGGGGTGCTCGCTCACACGGGTGAGCGTCGGCGTCAGCCGATGGCGCTGCCCAGCACCAGCTCGACCAGCAGCGGCAGCAGCAGCACGATCAGCAGCGCACCGAGGACGTCGAACGATGCGCCCGACCGGATCATCTTGGTGATCGGCACGACGCCGGACCCGTAGGCGATGGCGTTCTGCGGCGTGGAGACCGGGAGCATGAAGCCGAACGACGCCGCGAAGGTCGCGGCCAGCGCCGGCACGAACGGGTTGACGCCGGCCGCCACGGCCACCGGGATGATGATCGGCACCACGACCGCCGCGGACGCGGTGTTCGACGTCGTCTCGCTGATGATGATCGCCAGGATCACGGCGAAGATCGTGATCGCGAACGTGCTGGTGAGCCCGAGCGCGTTCGCCGACGCCGTGCCGATGGTCTCGGCCAGGCCGGTGCTGGCCAGCAGCGAGCCGAAGATGATCCCGGTGCCGAACAGCAGGATCGTGCCCCAGTCGATCTTCGCGGCGTCGCTCCAGCGGAGGGTGAACTCCCGCTGCTTCCAGTCGGTCGGCAGCAGGAACAGCAACGAGGCGCCGAGGACGGCGATGATGCCCTCGTCCATCCGGTCGCTGATCGTCGCGTAGAGGTCCGATTCAGTACCGGCGGTGAGCGCGATGACGCCGGGGAAGATCCAGCACGCCACGGTGACGCCGAACGCGATGAGGGTGTTCTTCTCCGCCCGGGAGAACTTCCCGAGTTCGGCCCGCTCCCTGTGGACGTACTCGCTCACGCCCTCGATCCGCCGGATCTCGGGCTTGTTGAGCAGCAGCAGGACGGCGGCGAGCGCGACGAACATGAGCGCGCAGATGGGCGCGGCCATGAGCATCCAGTCGAGGAAGCCGATCCGCTCCCCCGTGGCCTCCTCGATCAGCCCGCGCCCGATCAGGTTGGGCGGCGTGCCGACCGGCGTGAGCAGTCCGCCGACGCTGGCGCCGTAGGCCAGCATCAACATGATCGCGACACCCACTCGCAGCCGCAGCGGGTCGAAGTCCGGCTTCACCATCTCCTTGTCCTGCAGGAGCTTGGCGATCACGGAGATGATGCCGAGCGCCGTGGGCAGGAGCATGGCGACGGTCGCGGTGTTGGAGACGAAGGCCGACAGCAGCGCGGTGATCGCACCGAAGGCGATCGCGACCCGGTACGTCGACGTGCCCACCCACTTGAGCGACAGCACGAACATGGCGAACCGCCGCGCGAGCCCGTGCTTGAGCATCGCGGAGGCCAGGATGAACGCGCCGATGAAGGTGAAGACCGTGGTGGAGCCGAACGGGGCCAGCGCGTCGTCGGCGGGCACCACCCCCAGGACGACGATCGCTCCGATGCCGATGAGCCCGCCGATCGGGATGGGCACCGGTTCGGTGATCCACAGCACGATGACGCCGAGCAGGATCGCCGCCAGCAGGTGCTGGTCGCGCGGGAGGCCGATCGGGAGCAGCGCGAAGACGATCGTCACCGCCGGCGCGAGGAACAGCCCGACCGTGCGGCGGCCCTTCTCGAACCGCTCCTCGGCCGGGCTCAGCTCCTGCTCGCCGAGGCTGCGGTAGGTCGCGCTGCCGCGGAACGCCGCATCGACGTCGGTCCGCTGCCCCTGCTGTCCTGGTGCCCGCTCCGTCGCGGTCATGACGCCTCCCGGTGCCGAGGTGTGGTCAGACGATTGCATGCGCCCGCGCGCCCGGCGACTCCTCGGGCTGCGGCCGTGACGGGCCGGTCGGTGCCCGGTCAGCGGCCGAAGATGCCCTGACCGAAGGCGCCGTTGGCGGTGATCGTCCGGGACAGGCCCTTGCCCAGTTCCACCACGCGCGCGGTCTTCTCCGCGCCCAGCTGCAGCCACGGATCGGCGGCCAGGGCGTCGGTCTGCATCTCGATGCGCTGTCGCAGCTCCTCGCCCTCGGCGGTCAGCCCGGCGTCGTCGAGCAGGCCCCGGTCGGCGAGGGCGCCGCACGCGGACGCCCACTGCTCGTCGCTCCAGCCGCGGGTGGCCTTGGCGGCCTGCTCGGTGAAGCCGCGCCCCGTGGCGGAGTGGGTGATCAGGGCCTCCAGCCCGGTGAGACCGGCGTGCACCAGGACCGCGACGTGCCCGTCGCCGCGGTGCTCGCGCAGCAGCGTGGCAGCGTGCCACGGCACGAGCAGCGGCTCCTCGGGCCAGGGCTGGTCGGCGTGGCCGGCGAACAGGGGCCGCCCCTCGGCGCTCAGCCCGGCGCAGGCCTCCCGCAGCAGCTCGCCGAGTTCCGCGACCTCGGGCGACGCTGCGACGTCGTCGCCCAGGAGCCGGGTGAGCGAGGCACGCGCCGCGTCCTGGCGGGCGGCCAGCACCTGCTCCGGCGAGGCGAGGGTCCAGGCGCGCGGGATCATGTGCGCGACCAGCGACGGCGAGAAGTTGTAGAAGGTCGCCGTCACCACCCCGGCTCCGACGGCGCCCATCGCGGCGGCGCGGGCCGCGAAGTAGACCATCCGGCCCGGCTTCAGCCCCAGGGCGGCGAGGTGCTCGTCCTGCTCCGGGGCGAAGTACAGCTGCGAGTGCAGCGGGTCGACCGCGCGATGGGCGCGGCCGACGAGGGCGGGATCGAACGCGGGCACGGGCTGATCGACGCTGACCATGAGCCGCACCCTAGTTCGCCGCGACCGGCGGCAGCGACGTCGACCAGGACACCCGCGTGCGGACGGTCTCGAAGCCCAGCCCCTCGTAGAGCCGCAGCGCGCCGGTGACGTTGTCGCTGTCGACGTCCAGACCGGCCCGCGCGCAACCGTCCGCGGCCGCCCGCCGCAGCGACTCGCCGATCATGGCCGACGCCACCCCGCGCCCGCGCACACCGGGCAGCACGCCGATCTGGCCCAGGACGACCTCGCGGTATCCCTTGGCCCGGGCGTCGGACTCGTAGACGTAGGCCAGCACGTAGCCCTGCACCGCGCCGTCGGCCAGGGCCAGCACCGACAGGTCGGGGCGGAAGGCCCGCTGGCCGGTGAACAGTGACTGCCACGACTCCTGGTCGCGCTCGCTGGACCCGTGGTGCTGGGTGAAGGCGGCGTTGTGCGCGCGGCGCACCTCGTCGTCGCGGTCCCAGGTGAAGGGCACCAGGTCCACGCCCGGCACCGGCTGCCCCGCCGGGACGTCGGCGAGCGGCCGCTCCATCGACCGGTACCAGCGCTCGGCCCTCAGCCCGCGGGCGCCGACCAGCCGCTCGAGGTCCGGCTGGGTTCCCAGCACGCCGACCACGAGCGTCGCGCGGGCCTGGGGGTGCCGCTCGGCGTGCACCTCCGCACCGCGGGCCAGCTGCCAGTCCAGGAGTGCGCGGCCGATCCCGCGGCCGCGGTGTGCCGGGTGGACCCGGCCGTCGAGCGAGATGCGGAAGTTTTCGGGGACATCGGCCGTGACGATGACGGTGGCGTAGCCGACCAGCGCGCCGCCCGCTGCGTGTACGGCGACCCCGTCCCGTTCCAGGTCGAGCTTCCACCCGGCCCACTCGTCGGCGACGTCGTCGGCCTCCGGATACTCACCGGTGGCGTCGCCCGGCTCGGCGGCCACGATCAGCCCGGCCACCGCGGCGGCGTCGTCGTCGGACAGGGGTCGGGTCGAGAAGCCGTCGGGGACGGCGGGGAGCGCGGGCACGGCTGGACACGTTAGGCAGCCGGCCGCCGACGGGCCACCAGGTATCAGGTCTGGACGAACAGGCAGAACGGGTGGCCCGCGGGGTCGGCGTAGGTGCGGACGTCCTCGTGCGGGTCGGTGTAGGCGTTGAGCAGCCGGGCGCCGGCTTCCTCGGCGATCCCTGCGGCGGCGTCGAGGTCGTCGACCAGGAAGTCCAGGTGCTGCTGCATCTGCTGGGTGCCGGGCTCCGGCGGCCACACCGGGGGCACGTGGTCGCGCTCCAGCTGGAAGGAGAGGCCGGGCTCCCCGTCCTCCGGCGCCAGGGCGGCCCACTCGGGCTCGTCGGCCCGCAGCGGCCACCCCAGCAGGCGCTGGTAGAACCGGGCCAGTGCCTGCGGATCGGGGCTGCCGAGAACGGGAGCGCGCAGTCGGATGTTCGCGGTCACCCGTCGATCGTGAACAACCGTGCCCCGTTGTGCCACAGGACGGCGCGCAGCCAGTCCTCTCCCAGGCCCAGCCGGTGCAGCGCGGTCAGCTGGTGGGCGTAGGGATAGGGGATCGAGGGGAAGTCGCTGCCGAGCAGCACCTTGTCCCGCAGCGCCGCCAGTCGCGGCAGGTCGGCCGGGTCGAACGGCATCAGCCGCTCGGTGAAGTCGGTGGCGAACATCGTGGTGTCCAGGTGCACGCGCTCGTACCGCTCGGCCAGGTCGAGGAACTCCCGGTACTCGGGCATGCCCAGGTGCGCGATCACCAGCTGCAGTCCCGGGTGGCGCTCGAGCAACCCCTCCACGGGCGCAGGGCCGGTGTGCTCCCCGGCCAGCGGGCCCGAGCCGCAGTGGATGACCACCGGGGTGCCGGTCTGCTCCAGCCGGGCCCAGACGTCGGCCAGCAGCTCGTCGCGCGGATCGAAGGAGCCGACCTGCACGTGCACCTTGAAGACGCGGGCACCGCGGTCGAGCGCCTCGGCGACGTACTCGGCCGCCCCGGGCTCCGGATAGAACGTGGCCGACTGCAGCACCCCGGGATGGCCAGCGGCGAATTCGGCCGACCAGTCGTTGAGCCAGGCCGCCATGCCCGGCTTGTGCGGGTAGGGCAGCGTCGGGAAGGCGCGCACGCCGAGCCGGTCGAGGACGGCGAGCCGCTCCTCCTCCGGCAGCCGGTACGCCACCGGCCAGTCGGCGCCGTAGTGCGTGCCGGCCGCCTCGAAGTACTGCCAGACCTTGGCCTGCACCCGCTCCGGCAGGAAGTGCACGTGCACGTCGACCAGCCCGGGCAGGCCCAGCTCATGCCAGTACCGGGGGACGTCGTCGTCGGACTCCGGCGGCCGGACCGTGTCCATGGCTCGACTCCGGCCTCTCTCCGCTCCTCGGTCGCGGGCGCTCCCTGCGATGCTCACTCGGGCGTCGCTCTCACGGATCAGAGGGTGATGACGACCTTGCCGCGCACGTGGCCGCCGGCGACGAGCTCGTGCGCCGCGGCGGTCTGTTCCAGCGGGAACGCCTTCGCCACGGCCACCCGCAGCTGACCGGCGTCGGCCATGCGGGCCAGCTCCTCCAGGTCGTGCCGCTCCGGGCGGACGAAGACGTAGCGGCCGCCCATCTCGTTCACCGACGGGTCGACGACGCTGGCGATGCGCGAGACGTCGCGGACCTGCTTCGGGGCGTCGGCCAGCGAGTCCCCGCCGTTGAGGTCGAGCACGGCGTCCACCGGCTCGGTGAGCTGCTCGCTGATCGGACCGGCCGAGTAGTCCAGCACCTCGGCGGCGCCGGCCTCGGCGAGGAAGCCGTGGTTGCGCGGGCTGGCGGTGCCGATGACGTGCGCACCCAGGGCGACGGCGATCTGCACGGCGAAGAACCCGACGCCGCCGGCCGCGCGGTGCACCAGCACCCGGTCGCCCTCGCCGACGGCCAGCGCCTCGGTGAGTGCCTGGTAGGCGGTCAGCCCCGCCAGCGGCAGGGCTCCTGCCTCGGTGAAGGACAGCGTCTCGGGCTTGTGGGCGATGCACCGCTGCGGGGCGGGCACCAGCTCGGCCGCCGTCCCCCACTGCACGTCGTCGCGGCGCAGGTAGCCGAACACCTCGTCGCCGGCCTTGAAGTCGACCACGGCCGGGCCCACGGCCTCGACGACCCCGGCCAGGTCCCAGCCGGGCACGATCGGGAAGCGGTGCGGGAAGAACGACGCCAGACCGCCGGCGCGGATGCCGATGTCGACCGGGTTCACGCCCGCCGCGCGGGTGCGGACGAGGACGGTGTCCGGGCCGACCGGCGGCTCGGGCAGGTCCTCGCGCAGCTGCAGGACCTCGGCCCCGCCGAACCGCTCGTAGGCGATGCCTCTCATCGACGTCCCTTCACATACCGGCCGAAGGCCTTCTGGATCTCGCGGCGCGAATCGCGCTCGGCGAGGTCGTGCCGCTTGTCGTAGGACTTCTTGCCCTTGGCGAGCGCCAGGGTGGCCTTGACCTTGCCGTCCTTGAAGTACAGGTCCAGCGGGACGAGGGTGAGCCCGCCCTCCTTGGTCTTGCTGACCAGCTTGTCGATCTCGGCGCGGTGCATGAGCACCTTCCGCTTCCGCCGCGGCGTGTGGTTGGTCCAGGTGCCCTGCACGTACTCGGGGATGTGCACGTGCTGCAGCCACACCTCGCCGTCGTCGATCGAGGCGAACCCGTCGACGAGGGAGGCACGGCCGGCACGAAGGCTCTTCACCTCGGTACCGGTGAGCACCAGGCCCACCTCGAACGTGTCGAGGATCGAGTAGTCGTGCCGCGCCTTCTTGTTCTGGGCGATGAACTTGCGCCCCTGTTCCCGCGGCATGACCCCATTATCCGTCGTCCTCCGGACGACACCGCTATCAGGTGCCGTTCCCCGGTTGCGTGGAGCCCACCTCGCCCCTCGTCGCGGAGGCCTCCGGCCCCCACTCCTCGGACCGCCCTCGCGGGGCGGCTCCCGAGATCGGTGACTACAACCTTACGTACAGGCGCAGGGTCACGTAGGACGCGACGCTGGCCAGCACGACGCCGGCGGCCGTGATGAAGGCACCGGTGCCCAGCACCTGGCCCCAGTCGACGCTGGTGATGATCCCGGCCTTGATCGGCCCGGCCAGGGTGCGGTCGACGAACAGCATCTTGGTGAGCACCAGGCCGCCGAGGGCGAGCAGGCCACCGATCAGACCGGCCAGTGCGGCCTCGAGGATGAACGGCAGCTGCGTGTACCAGCGCGAGGCGCCGACCAGCCGCATGATGTTCGTTTCGTTGCGCCGGTTGAACGCCGCCAGCTGGATGGTGTTGGAGATCAGCAGCAGCGCCGCGGCCGCCTGCACGAAGGCGACGGCGAGGGTCGCGTTGCGCGCGCCGTTGAGCAGGCTGAACAGCCGGTCGAGGAAGTCGCCCTCGTCCCGCACCTGGTCCACGCCCGCCTCGCCGTTCGGGAAAGCGGCGGCGATGACCTGGTAGCGCTCGGGGTTCTCCAGCTCGACGCGGAAGCTCTCGGGCAGCGCATCCGGCGGGGTGTTCTCCACCAGCTCGGGCTGCTGGGCGAACTGCTGGCGGAAGCGCTCGTAGGCCTCGTCCCGCGACTCGTAGACGAAGCCCTTGACCTCGTCGGAGGACTCGAGCTCGCTCTGGATCGCCTGGCGCTGCTCCTCGGTGACGTCGTCGGCCAGGAAGATGGAGACCTGCACCTTGTCGTAGTAGATCTCCTTCATGTCGGAGATCATCGAGGCGATCAGCAGGCCGGTGCCCATGAGGCCGAGCGAGATGGCCGTGGTGAGGATCATCGCGACCGTCATGGTGAGGTTGCGACGCAGCCCGGAGGCCACCTCGGAGAGCACGAAGTTGACGCGCATGGATTCCCTGTCGTGGAGTGCGTGCGGACGCGGTCGGCGGGGGCGGTACGGCGGTGGGCCTAGCGGCCCACTCCGTAGACGCCGCGCGACTGGTCGCGGGTGAGGACTCCCCCGTTGAGCTCGATGACGCGACGGCGCATGGAGTCGACGATGTGGTAGTCGTGCGTCGCCATGATCACCGTGGTGCCGGTCCGGTTGATCCGCTCGAGCAGCAGCATGATGCCCTCGCTCGTCTCCGGGTCCAGGTTTCCGGTGGGCTCGTCGGCCAGCAGGACCAGCGGCCGGTTGACGAACGCGCGGGCGATGGCCACCCGCTGCTGCTCACCACCGGAGAGCTCGCCGGGCAGCCGGTTGGCCTTGCCCTCCAGCCCGACCATCTCCAGCACCTCCGGCACGACCCGCTTGATCGTCCGGTGCGGCTTGTTGATGACCTCGAGGGCGAACGCGACGTTCTGCGCCACGGTGCGGTTGCGCAGCAGCCGGAAGTCCTGGAAGACGCAGCCCATGGTGCGGCGGAGCTTGGGCACCTGCCACTTGCTCATGGTGTTGAGCGCCTTGCCGTTCACGGAGACGGTGCCCGAGGTCGGATCGTCCTCCTTGAGCAGCAGCCGGAGGAAGGTCGACTTGCCCGAACCGGAGGAGCCGATCAGGAAGACGAACTCTCCCTTGTCGATCTCCGTGGTCACGTCGTCCAGGGCCGGCCGGCCGCTCGCCGGGTAGAGCTTGGTGACGTGTTGCATTTCGATCACGAGGCGCCACGGTACTAGCCCGCGACCCCCCTCAAGCGCCTTTGGCCGCGACCTGCCGGGAGACGTTCTCGCCGACAGTGACCGCACCGTCGCATCCGCCGGGTCGGCGGTCACGGACGGTCGCGTCCGGCTCCGGAAAGAGCCGGAACATGTGAAAGGACCCACATGCCCTACGGGGCAGGGCGACCGCCAGCCGCGTTCCGCGCCCCGGTCCGCTCCTCGCTCGTTCCTCGCTGCGATGCTCCCGGGGCTGTCACGCGGCGACCGCCAGCCGCGTTCCGCGCCCCGGTCCGCTCCTCGCTCGTTCCTCGCTGCGATGCTCCCGGGGCTGTCACGCGGCGACCTCCTGCTGACGGCGCCAGCGGATCCCGGCCTCGATGAAGGCGTCGATCCCGCCGTCCAGCACGTCGCTGGGGTTGCCGCTCTCCTGCTCGGTGCGCAGGTCCTTGACCATCTGGTACGGGTGCAGGACGTAGGAGCGCATCTGGTTGCCCCAGCTGCTGCCCTCGCCCTTGAGCGCGTCCATCTCGGCCCGCTGCTCGGCCTGCCGGACGACGAGCAGCCGGGCCTGGAGCACGCGCAGCGCGGCGGCGCGGTTCTGGATCTGGCTCTTCTCGTTCTGGCAGGACACCACGATGCCGGTGGGGATGTGGGTCATCCGGACGGCGGAGTCGGTGGTGTTGACGCTCTGCCCGCCCGGACCCGAGGACCGGAAGACGTCGACCCGGATCTCGTTCTCGGGGATGTCGACGTGGTCGGTCTGCTCGACCACCGGCAGCACCTCGACGCCGGCGAAGGAGGTCTGGCGACGGCCCTGGTTGTCGAACGGCGAGATCCGCACCAGGCGGTGCGTTCCCTGCTCGACCGAGAGGGTGCCGTAGGCGTAGGGAACCTTCACCGAGAAGGTGGCCGACTTGATGCCGGCCTCCTCCGCGTAGCTGATGTCGAGGACCTCGGTCGGGTACTTGTGCCGCTCGGCCCAGCGCAGGTACATCCGCATGAGCATCTCGGCGAAGTCGGCGGCGTCGACACCGCCGGCCTCCGACCGGATGGTCACCAGCGCCTCGCGGGAGTCGTACTCACCCGACAGCAGCGTGCGGACCTCGAGCTCGTCGAGCTGCTTGCGCAGCGCCTCGAGCTCGCGCTCGGCCTCCGCGACCGTCGCGGCGTCGTCCTCCTCGACGGCCATCTCGTGCAGCACGGCGACGTCGTCGAGCCGGCTGCGCAACTCCTCGACGCGGCGCAGGTCGCCCTGCATGTAGGAGAGCTTGGAGGTCAGCCCCTGGGCGGCCTCGACGTCGTCCCAGAGGTCGGGCGCGGCGGCCTGCTGCTCGAGCTCGGCCACCTCCCGGCGGAGCTTGTCGACGTCGAGGACGGCCTCGATCGACTTCAGGGTCGTGTCGAGTTCGTCCAGGACGACGGAGAAGTCAGCGGCCACGTCGACCCAGGGTAGTGCGCTCCCGCCACGGGTAGGGAGGTGTGCCATGAACGAGCCTCGCGAACACCGCACGAGGGAGGACTACGAGCGCGGCCTCCCCGACCACCACGACCCGACGGCGGGGGTCGGCGGAGCCGCACCGGCGCAGTCGGCGCTGACCCTGCGGGCGGTGCTCGCGTCGTTCGGGCTGGTGGCCTGCATCGTCCTGGGCGTCCTGGTGCTGGCCACCGATCTGCCCGTCTGGGGAGCCGTCGCGCTGTTCGCGGTGGCCGCGGTCGCAGCGGTGGACCTCGTCGTCGTCCTGCGCCGCAAGGCGCGGGGAGAACCGGGCTGAGGTCAGTTCCGGCCGAGCGGTTCCCGTGTCTCCGCCCCGATCCAGCGCAGGTAGTCGGGGTTCCCGCCGACCAGGGGCAGGGCGATCACGCACGGGACGTCGTAGGGATGGAGATCAGCGGTCCGGGAGACGATCTCCGGCACCAGCGACCGCCGCGTGTGCAGGGCGACCCGCGCCTCGGGCTCGTCGTGCACGGCGCCGTTCCAGCGGTACACCGATCGGATGGGCGACAGGTGGTGACCGCAGGCGGCCAGCCGTTCCTCCACCAGGGTCCGGGTGAAGCCGGCCAGCCAGTCGGCGTCCGCCGCGGTCACGACCACCTCGCAGTACTCCTCGTCCATGCGCGGAGTCTCTCCCCCGCCCGGAGAGAACCGCCTGCGTGGAACCGGGGGCCTCGCGGGTAGGGGTGCGGACATGAGCGACGAGATGACGATCCAGCTGGACGGCGACGAGTACGTGGTGAGCCCCGAGGGCGAGGGCTTCAAGGTGGGCCGGCGCGTCGGGGGCGAGCTGACCTGGCTCGAGTCGGTCGACGGGAGCCTGCTCACCGATCAGACGCGCACCGCCCTGGCGAACGGGGACACCTCGGACGACTCGCTGCTGCAGGCCGTGCGAGGCGTGGTGCAGGCCGAGGTCGAGCGGGGCGCCTGATCCCGGCGGCCGGGCCGCGACGGGATTCCTCGCCGCGGCCCGGCCGGACCGGCTCAGTCCCCGCGGCCTCGGCGACCGCGATCGTCCCGGTCGCCGTCGTTCCCCCTGCCCTTCTTCCCGTTGCCGTTGTCCGCGTTGCGCGCGGTTTCCCGGGCACGCTCTGCCTGCGCGGCCAGCTCCCTGAGCCAGCGCTCGGCCTCCGCCCGCGCATCCACCTGCGGTGGCGGCGGCAGCAGCGCGGGGGAGGCCGAGCGCTGGCTCCGGGAGCTGTCTCTTATACCCATCAGACGCTGCCGACGAAGCGGGAAGGGTAGATACGGGTGGGTGGTGACGAACTAACTAAAAAGAGGCAAAGAGATAAGCTGATAA
>NZ_POQU01000096.1 GCF_002938425.1 Blastococcus atacamensis
TTACGGTCTCTTGGGCTCGGAGGATGTGTATAGGAGACAGCTCCAGCGCCTTCAGCCAGCTCTTGCAGGTGTTGAGCCGGTCCACCCGCAGCGGGGCCGTTCCGACGTCGAAGAGTTCGCCGAGGGCAGTCACGTACCGGTCGACGTCGGCCACCCACGGCACCTCGGCCGGCTCGTCGGAGAGTCCGAGCCGGTCCCGGGCGTCGCCACACTGGCCGAACACGGTGAACCGGCTCTGGCCGCGGGTCGCGTCCAGGGCCTGCCGCAGGCCCCGTCGTCGTCCTCCCGCTCTCCAAGACACCGGCCATGCTGCAGACCATCCAGGTCCTGCAGGCCGACTGCCGCGGGTCAGCTCGATCTCGACGCCGAGGCCCGACCGGCGCGCGCGGGCTCGCGGACGCGGTAGTAGTCCTGGGCGTCGCCCCCGGCGTGCATGAGCAGCACCTTCATGGATGTGGTCTTTCCGGACGGCCCGTGCGGCGGTGTGCGGTCGGGTGGGGCGGTCAGGCCGGCCGGGCGACCGATGCCGGTTCGGGCATGATCCACGCGGTCCGCCCCCGGGGGAGCGGCGGCGTAGGTGCGTGCCCGGGGGCCCGTGCGGTGAGGCGATCCAGGTAGCTGCGCTGCTGGTTGCGGGCCCGCACGCCACCGCTGGCCGGTACCGGCGTCCCCTCCCAGATCTCCCCCATCGCCGCGTGCAGCAGGGTCAGCGCCCGCGCGCGCATCTGCGAGACGCGGGAGAGGGTGACCCCCAGGTCCTCCGCGATGTCGGTCAGGGATTCATCACCGAAGAAATTCCGCTCGATGACCTCGTCGAGCCGGTCAGGAAGCGCACGGATCGCCTCGTGCAGGTGCCGGGCGCGCTCGCCGCGCATCACGGCCCGCTCCGGTGACTCGCCGGTGTCGGGCAGGTCGAGCGTCGTCCCGTCGGGGCCGGCCTCGGCGTCGATGCTGACCATCACCGCGCGGTGGACGTCGACCTGCAGATGGTCCAGCTCGCTCCGCGCGATGCCCAGGCTCTCGGCCAGCTCCTCCCGCGTGGGAGGCCGGCCCAGGCTGATGGTGAGCGCGTCGGCCGCGGCGTCGGTCCGCCGGGCCGCGGCCCGCACCGAGCGGCTGGCCCAGTCGCCGGAGCGCAGCTCGTCGAGCACGGCGCCCTGGAGACGGGCGAGCGCGTATGTGGAGAAGGAGGCGCCCGCGCTCGGATCGAACCGCTTGGCGACCTCGACCAGGGCCACGTGCGCGCAGGACAGCAGGTCCTCACGGCTGACGTGCGTGGGTAGCGAGATGCGGGCGGCCACGGCGTTGACGGCGAAGGCAGCGAGCGGCAGGTGCTCGGTCACCAGCGCGTCCACCTCCTGGGCGGACCGGATCGTCGAGGGGTTGGGCGCCCGGTCGTCCTGGGGACGTTCGCGCAACGGCCGGTCATGCGTCAACCGATGTAGCAGGGAACGCTCGGTCGCGAGGGCACGGACTGGGGTCACGTCCGTATCTCTCGGCGGGCCGGGGCGAGGTCGGCACCACTCGTCGGCAGATTCCCGCAGAAACTTGAGCGCCACTTCCGCGCTTCGGCTTGACCCACTCTCGGCGGGTGCCGATGGCAGCACCGACGGCGGTCACGGCCCGGCTCCCTGGCCCGACCGCGTGCAACGAACTGCGAGACGACGGAAGGCGGTGGACACGTGGACTACCAGCACCTGTCGACGTTGCTGTGGCGGGAGCAGGAGCTCCTTGACCTGCTGCTGTTCAAGGCCGAGGAGAAGCAGTACCTGATCCTCACCGGCAAGACGCGCTGGCTGCAGCGCATCGCCCACGAGATCGAGGTCGTGCTCGACCAGCTGCGCACCCTCGAGGTGGAGCGCGCCGCCGCGACCGAGGCGCTGGCCGAGGGCCTCGGCCTGGGCGCCAACCCGTCGCTGCGCCAGGTGGCCGACTCCGCGCCCGCGCCGTGGAACGACCTGTACGCCAAGCACCACGAGGCCCTGCTGGTGTTGGTCACCGAGCTGCGCAGCCTCTCCGACGCCAACCGCGAGCTCATCGAGAGCGGCCTGTCGGCCATCGGTGACGCCCTCCTGAAGGTCCGCACCCCCTCGGCCGGCACCTACGGCTCGACCGGCCGCCACGCCAGCGGCAGCTCCCGCGCCGTGACCCTGGACGGAGCCCTGTGAGTACGTTCTCCGCCCTCAACGCAGCCACCACCGCCCTCTGGGCGCAGCGCCGTGGCCTCGACGTGACCGGCCAGAACATCGCCAACGTCAACACCGAGGGCTACACCCGCCAGCGGGTCGATCTGCAGGCCATCGGGGGCAGCGCGGTCCCGGCGTTCTACTCGACCAGCCCCGGCATCGGGCAGGGCGTCGACGCCGACGACGTCATCCGCATCCGGGATGCCTTCCTCGAGGGGCGCGGGCACACCGAGCACGCGAACAGCGCGCAACTGGTCGCCGAGACCGAGGCCTACAACCTGGTCGAGCAGGCCTTCCGCGAGCCGGGGACCACGGGCATCCAGAAGATGCTGTCCGAGATGTGGAGCGGCTGGCAGGACATCGCCAACAAGCCGAACGATCCGGCTGCCCGCGGCCAGCTGCTCAAGCGGCTGGAGACGCTCGTGGGCGGGCTGCACTTCAGCCAGGCCCAGCTCGGCGGTCAGTGGGACCAGGCGCGTGACAACCTCTCGGTCCTGGTCGACGACGTGAACGCGGCCGCGGAGAACATCGCGACCCTGAACGTGGCGATCCAGCGGGCCACCCAGAGCGGTCTGCCGTCGAACGACCTCGCCGACCAGCGCGACCTGCTCGTCATGAAGCTCGCCGACTCGGTGGGCGCCGCCGTCCGTCCCGGGAAGGACGGCGTCCTGGACGTGGTCGTGGGCGGGATGAGCCTGGTGTCCGGCGGCACCGCCAGCAAGTTCTCGCTCAAGGGCACGATCGACCCCGACTCGGCCGGCGCCGACCCGCTCCGCATCGTCACCGCCACCGGCGACTTCAGCGTGCGCGTGGGTGGCACGGCGGCCGGGCAGCTCAACACGCTGAACACCATCATCCCCGGCTACCGGGGGCAGCTCGACGGTATCGCCGCCGGGTTGGCCGGCGCCATGAACGAGACGCACGGCGAGGGGACCGACCTGTACGGGGCGCAGGGTGGCGACATCCTCGGTGGTGGCACGCCCGTCACGGCCGCGAACATCAGCGTCCTGATCACCGACCCGAACCGGCTGGCGGCATCCTCCGTGGCCGGCAGTGCCAACAACGATGCCCGCAACGCCGACAAGATGGCGCAGCTGGCCAACAAGGTCGACGGCACCGACGGCATCTACCGCACGATGATCGTCGAACTCGGTGTCCACTCCGCGGTGTCGCAGCGCAACCTGCAGATCCAGACCAGCATCACCACCACGGTCGACGCCGCGCGCGAGTCCGTCGCCGGTGTCAACCTCGACGAGGAGCTCACCAACATGCTCTCGTACCAGCACGCCTACTCGGCCGCCGGTCGCATGATCACCGCGATCGACGAGGCCCTCGACGTGCTCATCAACCGCACCGGACTCGTGGGGCGCTGACTCAGATGAGGATCACCCAGCGCGCCGTCACGCTGACCAGCCTCGACGGTCTCAACACCAACCTCGCCGCCCTCGGCAGGCTCCAGCAGCAGCTGACCTCCGGCAAGCTGATCAGCAAGCCGTCGGACTCCCCGGTCGGGGTGAACCGGTCCATGCAGACCCGGGCGGACCAGGAGGCGACCGCGCAGTTCTCGCGCAACATCGCCGACGCCAGGAGCTGGCTGGACTCGACGGACTCGACGCTGCAGCAGATGCTCGACGTCACCCGCCGGGTGCGCAACCTCGCCGTCCAGGGCTCCAACGACGGCGCCATGTCGGCCACCAGCCGCGAGGCGCTCGCCACGGAGACCGCCCAGCTGCGGGAGAGCCTCCTCGGCATGGCCAACACGACGCTGGCCGGCCGCCCGCTCTTCGGCGGCATCACCACCGGCCAGTTCGCCTACGACGACGCCGGCACGTTCACCGGCGTCGTCGGCCCCGACGTCGAGCGGCGCGTCTCGCCCACCGAGAGCGTGCGGATAGACATCAACGGGCCGGAGGCCTTCGGTCCGGCCGGCGCCGACCTGTTCGCCGTCGTCAACCAGATCGTCGTCGACCTCGAGGCGAACCCCGACGCCCTGGGGGCCTCCTTGGACGCCCTGGACGGCCTGATGAACACGATGATGTCGGCGATCGCCGACGTGGGTGCCCGGGCGAACCGGATCGATCGCGAGGAGGCGATCAACGCCGACCAGATCCTCGGTCTGGAGACGCGGCTCGCCCAGGTCGAGGACATCGACCTGCCCTACACGATCATGAAGCTGCAGATGCAGCAGACGTCCTACGAGGCGGCGCTGCAGGCGACGGCGAAGGCGATCACGCCGACGCTGATGGACTACCTGCGCTGATGTCCGCCCTGACCGACATCCCGGCGACCAGCCGGCCGACGACCGCACCCGCTCCGCCCCCGGTCCAGGTGCTGTCGTTCGTCGAGCCCGTGCCCGGTTTCCCGGTCCACCGGGACTACGTCCTGGTCGCCGGGGACAGCACCGGCCTGCTGTTCTGGCTGCAGTCGGTCGCGCCGGACGGGCCGCGGTTCCTCGCCGTGCCGGCGAAGGACTTCTTCCCGGACTACTCGCCGGTGATCCCGGCGGCGGTCGGTCAGGAACTGGGCCTGGCCGATCCGGCCGAGGCCCGGGTCTACTGCCTGGTCAGCGTTCCCGTCGGGGATGTCGCCGAGGCCACGGCCAACCTCCGCGCTCCGGTCGTCGTCGCCCCCTCGACGCACCGGGCCCGGCAGGTGGTCCTGACCGACGGATCCCTTCCCCTTCGGCGGCGCCTGCGCCGATAACCTCGACAGGGCCGCGCGGCGCGCGGCCCGAGCCCGCACCGGCGGTCACCGCCACGGACGGCCACCACATCACCCATGGAGGGGTACACGTGCTCACACTCACCCGCAGCGTCGGCGAGACCATCCGCATCGGCGACGACATCGAGGTCCACGTCGTCGAGGTTCGCGGCGGCACCGTGCGTCTGGGCTTCAAGGCCCCGCGCGAGGTCGCGATCCACCGCGAGGAGGTCTACAAGCAGATCGCCGAGGCGAACCTGCTGGCGGCCCAGGTCACCGCGGACACCCTCGGCGCGCTCGCGGCGTTCGCGCCCACGGCCGCGGCCGCGGAGCCCGTCGAGGGCACCGTCGAGGCTGCGGCGGTCACCGCCGACGCGGAGGCGCAGCCGGCACGCGCCGTGGACTGACAGAAGTGCACGGCCACGGGGGGTCCACTCTCGTCAAGCCGTGCCAAGTTGACGGCGACGGTGGCCGGTCGGTGTGCGACACGGGCAACTATTGCCGAAGCTTTGGGCCGACAACTGCGTTGGACACAGCGAGTTGTGTGCCGTGTTCGGACCGCGCATGCGGCAGATTCCTCCCTACGCAAGTGACAGGGGGCGATGAACATGGCACGCAACGCATTCACCACGTCGGTGGCCGGCGACCAGACCGGCGACCAGGAGTCCGTGGTGGTCCACGTGCAGCTGCGACCGCGGCGTGGCGCGACGCGCAAGTGCCTCGCGGCGCTGGCGGCTCTCGCGGCTGAGCACGAGGACGTCGTCGTCACCGTCACCGGTCTGAGCAAGGACGACCGCGTCGCTCGGGTGACCGTCGGCATCGACCTCGGTCCGCGCACCGCCATCGCGAAGTTCTCGCCCCAGGCGCAGGCGGCCTACGCCTTCGTGTCGGCGATGTTCACCTCGCTGTACGACCACATGCCGGTCTACACCGCCGAGCCCAGCGCCGCCGAGCGCGCCGCTGCCACGGCCCTCTTCGACCGCATCGCCGACGGCACCGCCCGCGTCGACGACCTCGTCGCCGACCTGGGCGACACCCGGCCCGGCGGCTCGGCGCCCGTGTCGACGATCCCCACGCCCCGGCTTCCCGGCCCCGGCGAGCGCATCTCGGCCTGACGGCCTCCTCCGCAGTACCGGGTCCCCGACTTCTCGGCGGCCCCTTCTTCCCCGTAGTGCCCTGGAGTACCGATGTCCGATCGCATCCCGTCGTCGTTCCCGACGACCACCGACGACCGCAGCCGCGCCGCCGCTCGCCAGCCCCTGGTGTTCGGCGGCATCCCCGAGGCCGAGGGCTGGGCGCTGGCGCCCATCACCCCGCGCGACCGGGTGCACTTCCGCGCCGACCAGGAGCTCCCGCTCGAGGAGTTCCGCGGCGAGGTCCCCGACGGCGTGACCGTCAGCTACGACCAGGGTGACGGCCTCTACCGGGTCGACGGCGCCTGTGGCACGGCCGCCGTGCTCGCCGACTGGGTCAAGGCCTGGTGCAGCGGTGCCGGGGTCACCACGATCGGCCTGCGCGCCGAGACCGACGTCCGCCGCCGGGCGCCGCGCGACCTGCCGCCGGCGTTCCTCGCCGACCTGTGTCGGCACTACGGCCCGGTCAGCCTCAAGCGGCTGCAGCGCAACATGAGCACCATCCGCCTGCACCTGCCCGACCCGGACGACCTGGGCCAGCAGGTGTACGAGTGGGTGCTCAAGGCCGTGGCGCAGTACGACGAGACCAAGTCGGTCCCGTTCGGTGCCTTCCTCGCCACCCAGCTCTCCAAGTGGGTGCACGACCTCGGCCGCAACGCCCACGGGCGCACCGCCGCCGACACCGAGCACAAGCAGCAGAAGGCCATCGCCGCCTTCATGGCGGAGCACCAGCGGCGGCCCTCGGAGAAGGAACTGGCCACCTACATGGGCCAGAGCGTCGCCACCCTGCGGCGCAACTCGCAGACCGTCGCCACACTGAACGGCCTGCGCAACCTGCAGTCGCTGGACGGCACGCCGGACGCGACCGAGATCCTGCTGCCGGACTCCTGCGAGGCGCCGGACGAGATCATGGGGGAGGCGGAGCAGACCCTGCTCTCGCATGCCCTCACCGCGGCCTGCGCCCCGGACCCGGGCGCCCGGCCCGACCAGCGCGCCGGTCAGCCCAACGTCCTGGGCTGGGCCACCTGGTACCTGACGACGTGGGGCGGTCAGACCAAGACCCAGCTGTCGTCGGACCTCAACACCTCGGTGCGGAACATGAACGTTTACGCCGACCGGGTGGAGAAGGCCCTCAAGGACCGCTTGGCCGAGCTCGCCGACTGACCCCCGAGGAGCCTTGACGATCAGGTCGCCTGATCGTCAAGGGTCCTGGCTCGCCGTCGGTGGTGAGCCAGGACCCCGGATGCTGAGCCGGGACGGCGGTTGTCCACAGCCCGAGCCGCGCGGAGCCCGCGTGACCGGTGCTCTGGCGAGACTCCCCGGGTGCATCCGCAGCTACGAGCCCTGGCCGACACGCGCCTCGGCGTCTTCACCAGCCAGGAGGCGCTGGCCGTCGGTTACAGCGTCGACGACGTCCGGGTGGAACTCAGGACGCGCCGGTGGACGCGTCTGCGCAAGGGCGTCTACGTGTCGGCTGACGAGCTGCGAGGCGATCCGCGGCTCAGACACATGGTCGACTGCGTGGCAGTGCTGTTGAGCCTCGGCCCCGGTCCGGTGCTGAGCCACTCCTCTGCCGCGCGGCTGCACGGCCTGATCGTCCCCCGGAGCGAGCCGCAGGAAGTGCGCGTGACTGCGGTGGATCAGTGGCGGCGTGGCCGCGGCTACCGGGTGGCTCGAGCGATGCTGGCCGAGGACGACGTCGTCCCGTGGTTGCAGTACGGCGCGACTTCGGTCGCCCGGACCTTGGTGGACTGCGCGCGCGAGTGGGCACTGACCGACAGCGTGATTGCTTTCGACGCCGCCTTGCAGGGGCTGAAGATCGATCGTGCCGAGCTGCACCGGGCGGTGCTCGCGGGCCGCCATCGCGTGGGCATCTCCGGCGCGGCCCGGGCGCTCAGCTTGAGCGACGGGCGAGCCGAGTCTCCGCTGGAGACCCGCGGTCGCCTGGCGCTGCTGTCGGCGGGACTGCCGCGCCCGGAGCTGCAGGTGGAGATCCATGACGACGCCGGCTTCGTGGGGCGCGTCGACGCCTGGTACGCCGAGGCGGCCGTCGCGCTCGAGTTCGACGGGCGGGTGAAGTACCTCGATCCGCGGGACGGCGAGTCGCCCGGCGACGTCCTGTGGAGGGAGAAGCGGCGCGAGGACCGCATCCGGGACACCGGGGTGCGTGTGGTCCGCGTCTTCAACGAGGATCTGGGCGGCGCATGGCCTCTCAAGGCGGCGAGGATCGGAGCGCTGTTGGCCGCCCCCTACGTAGGCGAGCGTCGCTTCCGCACCGTGGCGCGCGCAGAACCGGGGTCGCCGGCCGACGCTGCTTGACGGTCCCGGCGTGAATCCTGGCTCACCACGGAGGGTCCTGGCTCACCGTCGACGCTGAGCCAGGACCCTTGATGATCAGGTCTCCTGATCATCAAGGGTCTCGCCGGGGGTCAGCGGGCCCAGGCCTTCAGCACCGTGGCGTCGACGACGCCCTCGCGCACCCGTTGCGGGTGGTCGCCCACCGGGATGGTGGCGACCACCGCAGCGGTGTCGTAGTCGATGACGACGACCTCGTCCTCGCCGCTGACCGACACCCAGCACTCGGAGCCGTCGACGCCGTTGGTCGACCAGTACGGCTTGTCGCCGACGTCCACGAGGGTGTACTCCTCGGTGTCCCGGTCGATGACGGCCGCGTAGCCGTCCATCGTGCCGGCGGCGCAGAGCGTCGTCCCCTCCGGGTTCATGGCCAGGCCGTGGTGCGCGGAGTCGAGCACGTACAGCTCGCGGGGCTCGGTGGTCCGCTGCGGCAGGTCGACCACGCGGGTCACTGCGCCCACCGTCGGCTCGCCCTCGTAGGTGACCGTCGGGTCGGCCGCCTGGGTGTCGAACTCGATCCACCCGTGGAAGAACGACACCTGCAGGTAGACGAACCGCTCGTCCGGTGCCACGGCCATCGGCCGCACGGCCGACGCCATCCCCGGATACCCGGCCTCCTCGAGCTCCTTGCCCATGTCCCAGCGGGACTCGACGGTCATGTCGTCGGTCCGCACGATCTGGAACACCCGCTCGCCCTTGAGGGTGTCGTAGGGCTGGCGGAGGACGGGCCGGTCGGTGGGGGTGTAGACCCGGCCGATGCTGGCGTGGAAGACCCGCTCGCCGTCGGCGGTGTAGTTGTTCTCGTGCGGGGTGTCCCCGCTCGGGAACTCCCCGGTCTTCGCGCCGGTGCGGATGTCGAGCTCGTGCACCTTGTTCGCGGTCGAGTCGCTGACGAGCAACCGCTCGCCGTCCGGGGAGACCCCCATGTGGTCGGACCGGTAGCCCTCCATCGGGAACCGCCAGCGGATCGCCCCGGACGCCAGGTCGATGCCCACGACGTCGGCGAAGCTGGGCCGACTGACCGCGAGCAGCCGGCCGTCGTGGGTGGTGAACATGTCGTCGGTGTACTGCGCGCGTCCCTCGCCGATCCCCGCCTGGATGGCCAGGTAGAAGACCAGCTTGTCCGGTCGGGCGACGATCTCGGCCATCCGTGCGGCGCGGTCGGGGATCGTGTCGATCGTCCGGATCGTCTCGTGGGTCCGTCCATCGACGACGGTCGCCGTCCCGTCCCAGTTGTTGCCCACGAACATCACCTCGTGCGGCGCCGAGGGGCGGTCGGTCCCGGGGCGGGCGGCCGACGTGCCCCCGGTGACCAGGACCGCGGACACGGCGAGGGCGACGGCGAGCGGAGCGGCGGTGCGACGCATCGGGGAGCCTCCCGGTCGGGGTTCGTCACGTGGAGAACGCGCAGGTCCGCAACCGGTTACGCCCGAGGTGGGACCTGGGTCACGCCCGGGGCGGACACGCCCGGTGCCGACAGCGTCGGGGAAAAGGGTCGGGGAAGGGGTCCACAGGGCCGTGCGCCTGCCGATATCCACCTCGTGACACCGGGCCCCCGCACTCGCCAGCACGCCGGATCGGCGGAGGCGGCGACCGGACCGTGGTACCGGGGCGGTCCCCGGTGACCGCGCTGCCCACCGGCGACGCCGGCTCCCAGACGCTGGTCCCGCACTGGCTCGATGCGGCCGCCCGCTCGCTCCTGGGCGACACCGTGCAGGCCGCCCTGGCCGACCAGGACGTCCACCCGGTCACCGCCATCCACCTCCAGGACGTGCTCACCGAACTGCACGTGGCCGCCGCCCGCGAGGCGGTCTGGCCCACGTCCACCGCGCGCGTGCGGCTCGCCACCGGCTGGGACGACGACGTCCTCCCCGTCCGACTGAGCCCCGTCGAGCTCACCGCCGTGCTGGAGCTGGCGGACCTCCCCGATGCGCTGGGCGATCGGCTCCGCTCCCGGGCGGGCCGCCCATGACGGCGTCCAGCATCTTCGGCACCTCCTCAGGCCTGCTGCACCGCTTCCGGGTGACCCCGGTGGACGTCACCGACCTGCTCGACGTGGCCGCCGAGCTCCTGCCCCGACTCGCGACTCCCGGGCTGCGCCTGCGTCTCGTCCGCCGCTCCGGCGCCGGCACGGTGCTCCACCTGGAGGAGGACGAGCGCGAGGA
This sequence comes from Blastococcus atacamensis, assembly GCF_002938425.1. Classification (GTDB taxonomy): domain Bacteria; phylum Actinomycetota; class Actinomycetes; order Mycobacteriales; family Geodermatophilaceae; genus Blastococcus; species Blastococcus atacamensis. Next base: position 10,540 of record NZ_POQU01000096.1, read on the forward strand.
GCAGATCCCGCTGCTCGACCTGGCCGACGACATGAGCCGGGCCGGCGTGCCGGCCACGCCCGCCGGCATCGCCACGGCGCTACGCACCTTCGTGGCCCGCCGTCCGGTCACCGATGCCGCCGCTGCGCGCGGCGGGATCGCCGTCCTCGACTGGACCGACGACGCGCAGACCGCGGTCGGCTGGACCGTCGTCGTCGTGCGCGGCGACCTCGCGCTTCCCTGGGCACCGTCCCCGGCCGCCCGGGCGCTGGAGCTGCACCGCACCCGGTCGGCGGCGACCGGCCGGTCGCACGACGTCGCGCTGGACATGCGCGTCGAAGGCCCCCTGGCCCTGTGGTCGCACCGCACAGTGCCGGTTCTGGCCACCTCGGCGCTCGTCGCGCCGGAGCTGATGCTGCACCGCATCGTGACGGCGGGGCTGTCCACGTCCGACGTGCACGTCGTGGTGACCCCGCACCGGCCGGTGGTCTGCGCGGCGCCCGGGGTGGCGCGGCGCCTGGCCGGCCAGACCGGCGAGTCCAGCGTCACCCTGCCCTGGCGGCGCGTCGTCGACCTCCCCTGGCTCTGACGGCCCCGTCCCGGGTCCCGCTCTGAGCGTGCGAAGGGTGGGGAGGACGGGGTCCTTTCAGCTGATGCGGCCGTACTCCCAGTGCCAGGGCTCGGGCTTCTCGCCGCCCGGGCGCGCCCAGTCGGGCTGGACGAAGCCGAACCGTGCCGCGTGAGCCGTCATCCAGTTCCACTGCGGCGTCCCGGCGACGTTGATGCCGTCGCAGAGGTCGACCGCCAGCGCCCAGCCGTGGTTGGAGGTGCCGGGCAGCGCGGCCAGCATCGGCTTGCGGTAGTAGGCCCCGACCTGCGCACCGAACGAGCGGTAGGAGTCGGTGATGCACATCGGCGTGCCGAACTCGGCCGTGTACGCCTCGGCCATCCGACCGTAGGAGGCGGCCGCGTCGCACCGCAGCGCGTGGCCGTCGACGCCGAGACGGCAGAGCGCCTCGACCGGGATGCGGCCGTTGGACCAGCCGCCCCAGGCCGGGCTGACCGGGCCCGCGACCGGCAGCGGCGCGCCGCAGTCGGCGGTGCTGTCGGCGAGGACGGGCAACGGGGCGTTGGGCTGGGCCGGACCGGACGCGGTGACCCGCACCGCCGACGCGCTCGGGTCCAGGGACCGCACGCCGACCTGGTAGGTGGCGGCCGAGGCGCCGACGACGTCGCCGTCGCCGAGGTACAGGCCGACGTCGGTGCCGCCGGGGGAGAACACGAGGTCGCCGATCTGCAGGTCGCGCAGCGGGACGGCCGCACCGCTGGCCCACTGGTCCTGAGGGCTGCGGGCCAGCGCGTAGCCGCCCATGAGCCACGACGCCGCGGTGAACCCGCCGCAGTCGTAGGTCTCGGGGCCGGCGCTGCCGGGCACGAAGGGCTTGCCGAGCTGGGAGAGCGCGTTGCTGACCGCCGCGACCGTCTCGGCGGGGAGCACGGTCACCGGCTCGCTGCCGATGATCGCCCACACCACGCCGGGCACCGGCCGGCCGTCGGCGTCGAGCGCGGGGGAGAAGCCGTCGGGGAGCGCCGCCGGGTCGGCCAGCGCCGCCGCCGGCGGCGGCGCGATGTCGGCCGCGGCGAGCCGGGCCAGGTACTCCTGCCAGCGGCGCAGCACGGCGTCGTTGCGGCTCTGCTGCGGTCCGGCGACCGGGATCGAGCCGATGCCGGCGAGGACGCCGGACACCTCGGGGGAGAGGTCGTCGACCTCGGAGCGCACGGTGCCCAGCACCTCGGCAGCCCGCGCCTCGGCGACGGCCAGGTCCGAGCGCGCGGCGTCGACGCGGGCGTCGGCTGCTCGCAGGTCGGCGCTTGCGCGCTCGGCCCGGGCGACGGCGGCCTCGATCTCGGACCCGGTCAGCTCCGCCACGCCCTGCTGGAAGAGGACCGCCGGAGCGGCCTGGGACTCCCGCGTGTCCAGGGCGAACACGGGCAGCCGGTCGACCGGACCCGAGCGGTACAGGGCGGCGGCCCTCGCGCCGACCGTCGACCTCTGCGCCTCGACGCGGTCCCGGGCCGCCTGCTCGGCGACCTCGGCCTGCTGGAGCCGGGCGCGACGCTGGTCGGCGGTCTGCTCCAGGCGGCGGTAGAGGTCGGCCTGCTCGAGCAGCGAGCTGCGCGCGGTGAGGGCCAGGGTGACGGTGTCGCTCTGCCCGGGAACCGGGTCGGACGCGGGAAGACCGAGCGCGAGCGCCGCGGGGAGCAGCAGCGCGCTGGTGGCGACGACGCCGAGCCGGGTCGACCAGCGCGCGCCGGTGCGCTCGGCCTTGGGCGCCTTGGGCCTGGTGCGGCCACGGGTCGGAGCCCGGCGCGCGGCGGTCCGGCCCGGGGCCGGACGGCGGGCGCCGGGAGTACGGGTGCCACCGGGACGGCGGGCGGCGACGGCGGCGCGCGCGGCGGCGAGCTGCTCCGGGGTCACGCCGGGACGGATCGCAGCGGCCGGACGGGCGGCGCCGGTTTCCCGGCGAGCATGCGCATCCCGCGCCGCCAGCGCGTCCCGCAGGGCGGCGGCCTCCGCCGGGGTCAGGGGCGGACGGCCGTCGCGGCGAGGAGCACCGGCGGCGCGGGTGCGGGTCGGAGGGGTGGTGCGGGTCGACGGGGTGGTGCGGGTC
>NZ_POQU01000097.1 GCF_002938425.1 Blastococcus atacamensis
CTCCGGTGGGGGTAGGGCGGCGGGCGGACGTCACGTCGAGCCCGGCCCTCGGCGTCCCGACATTGAGGAGGACCTGTGGCCGTGGAGAACGCGCGCGAGGAGCTCGGCGAGACCGACGCCCCCGCCGAGGACGAGGTGGTGCAGGCCTTCGACCGGATCGTCGGGGAGGGGGCGCAGCGGCTGCACCGCACGTGGCGCGAGGTGCTGACCACCGGGCTGGCCGGTGGCCTCGAGGTCGGGGTCGGTGTGGTGGCGCTGCTGGCGGTGTACGCCGAGACCGGCAGTCACCTGCTGGCCGGGCTGGCGTTCAGCATCGGCTTCATCGCCCTGCTGCTGGCCCGCAGCGAGCTGTTCACCGAGGGCTTCCTGATGCCGGTCACCGCCGTCGTCGCGGGGCGCGCACGGGTCGGACAGCTGGCCAAGCTGTGGAGCGGCACGCTGGTGGCCAACCTCGTGGGTGGCTGGCTGGTCATGTGGGTCGTCGTGCACGCCCTGCCGGAGCTGGGCGCCACGGCCGTCGAGTCGGCCACCACGTTCGTCGACGCGCCGCTGGACCTGACGGCCCTCTGCCTGGCGTTCTTCGCCGGCAGCTCCATCACGCTGATGACCCGCATGCAGCAGGGGGCCGAGTCCGAGGGCGGGAAGATCGTCGCCGCCGTCGCCGGGGCCTTCGTGCTGGCCGGGCTGGTGCTGTTCCACTCGATCCTGGACTCGCTGATCATCTTCGCGGGCATCCACGCCGGCGGGCCGTTCGGGTACGGCGACTGGCTCGCCTGGTTCTGGTACGTGACGCTGCTCAACATGGCCGGTGGGCTGCTGGTCGTCACCCTGCTGCGGTTGGTGCGCAGCAAGGACCTCGTCGAGCGGGAGCGTGACGCCGTCGCCGACGGTCACTAGGTGTCAGTACGTCCGGCCCGCGGTGGCGCGCCGGATCGCCGAGACGTACCGGGCGGTCGACGCGCGCTGGAGCAGCAGGCTCGCCGGTCCGGCCAGCCGGGCGGCGGGGGAGGCGAGCCGGAAGAAGACCCGGATCGTGTAGACGACGTCGCCGTCCTCGGTCAGCCGGACGGTGAACCGCTCCTCACCGCTCTCCGGGTGCCCGGGCAGCGTGCCGTAGGAGAAGCCGCGCAGCTCGCCCTCGGTGCTCGCCCACACCACCCGGCACGGGATGTCGTAGCCGAGGCGGGGAAGCCCCGCGGTGAGGACGACGACGGTGCCCGGGGTGCCGGCCGGGCCGGTCGCGCGGATGCGCAGCCCGACGGAGCGCTGCGCCCGCCAGCCGAAGACCGCGGCCGCCGCCCGCTCCAGCGCCGCCGGACCCGAGCCGACGACGGCACAGTGCTCGGCCAGGTGGTAACCCGTCGGCAGCAGGGCGTCCCCGGTGGCGCCCACTTCGGCGTAGGTGAACGGCGCGTCGGTGAACGTGGCGGGGTCCAGCGCCCGGAGCAGCCCCATCTAGAGCTGCTGGGCGATGACCTCGTCCGCCGGCACGGGACCCGGCGGGGTGCCGTCGCCGAACGGGCGGCCGCCGAGCGCCTCGCGGCCGTGCGGGCTGGTCAGCCCGGACAGGTCGGGCCCGGCCGGCACCACCGCTGTCGGGTTGATGTTGGTGTGCACCTGGTAGTAGTGCCGCTTGATGTGGTCCAGGTCGACGGTGTCGCCGAAGCCGGGCGTCTGGAACAGGTCCCGGAGGTAGGCCCACACCACCGGCATCTCGGTGATCTTGTTCCGGTTGCACTTGAAATGGCCGTGGTAGACGGCGTCGAACCGGATCAGCGTCGTGAACAGCCGGATGTCGGACTCGGTGATCGTGTCGCCCACCACGAACCGCTGCCCGGCCAGCCGCTCCTCCAGCCAGTCCAGGCAGGCGAACACGCGGGTGTAGGCGTCCTCGTAGGCCTCCTGGGTGGTGGCGAAGCCGGCCTCGTACACCGCGGCGTTGAGGTCGCGGTACAGGCGGGCGTTCACCTCGTCGATCTCGCCGCGCAGCGCCTCCGGATACAGGCCCGGCGCGCCCTCGCGGGCGAACGCGCCCCACTCGGTCGCCAGGTCCAGCGTCACCTGGAAGACGTCGTTGGTGACGACGGCGCCGGTGGGCACGTCGACGATCGCCGGGACGCTGATTCCGCCGTCGTAGGTGGGGTCGGCCTTGTGGTAGGCGTCGGCCAGGAAGGCGATGCCGAGCACCGGGTCGACGTTCCCGGGGTCGAGGGTGAACCGCCAGCTGCGGTCGTCCTGGATGGGATCGGTGACCGCGACGCTGACGACGTCCTCCAGGCCCATCAGCCGCCGGGTGATCAGCGTGCGGCTGGCCCAGGGGCACGCCCGGCTGACGACGATCCGGTAGCGACCGGCCTCGGCCGGCCAGCCGTCGCGGCCGTCGGCGGTGATCCGGTCGGTGAAGTGGAAGGGCTGCCGCTCGTAGCGGCCGTCATCGGTCGTCGGGGGTGCACTGTTCGCCACGGCACCAGTCTCCACGCGGGAGCGTCTGGCCGCCTGCTCGTCAACCGGCGCGGGAGCCGGCGAGCCGCTCCTCGAGAGCGGTCACGCACGGGCCGACGTCCCCGAGGGGCTGCGGACGGGCCAGCCAGTACCCCTGCGCGTCGTCGCAGCCCAGCCGGCGCAGCTCCTCCCACACGGCTCGCGTCTCGACCCCCTCGGCCACCACGCGCAGCCCGAGCCCGTGGGCGAGCTCGATGGTCGACCGCACGATCGTGCGGTCGCTGGGGTCCAGCTCCATGGTCTGCACGAAGGACCGGTCGATCTTGAGGGTGCTGACCGGCAGCCGGGTCAGGTAGGCCAGCGAGGCGTGGCCGGTGCCGTAGTCGTCGACCGAGAGCGCGATCCCGACGTCGCGGAGCCGGGTCAGCACCTCCAGGGCCCGGCCGGGGTCGCGCATCGCGACGCTCTCGGTGATCTCCAGCTCCAGGCGGGAGGCCGGGAGGTCGTGGTCGTGCAGCAGCGTGGCGATCCGATCGGCGAGGCCGGTGTCGAACAGCTCACGGACGGAGAGGTTGACCGCGACGGTCAGGCCCAGCCCCTCGTCGCGCCAGCGCCGGCACGCGGCCAGGGCGTCGCGGAGGACCAGGTCGGTCAGCGGGCCGATGAGCCCGGTCTGCTCGGCCAGCGGGACGAACTCCGACGGCGGGACCAGCCCGCGGTCGGGGTGCTGCCACCGGACCAGGGCTTCGACGCCCAGCACCCGGCCACCGGACAGGCCGACCCGCGGCTGGTAGTGCACGACCAGTTCCCCGTCGCGGATGGCGCGCCGCAGGTCGGCGACGAGGATGAGCTGCGCCGGGCCGTCGGCGTCCATCGCGGTCCGGTAGACGGCGACGCCGGCATGGACGTCCTTGGCCGCGTGCATGGCCACGTCCGCGTGCCGGAGCAGCTCGGCGGCCGCGCCGCCCCGGATCGCGACGCCGCAGCTGCCCTCGAGCTCCAGCACGACGCCCTCGACGGTGATGGGGCGGCTGACGGCCGACAGCGCGTGCTCGGCCGCTCGTTCAGCATCGGCCTGGTCGCGGCCCGGGAGCAGCACGGCGAACTGGTCGCCGTCGAGCCGGCCGAGCACCGCGTCCGCGGGCAGGTCGCTGCGCAGCCGGGCGGCGACCTCGACGAGCAGCGCGTCCCCGACGGCATGGCCGAGGGTGTCGTTCACGTCCTTGAAGCGGTCGAGGTCGAGGACCAGCACAGCGACCGGCCAGGCCTCGGTGGCGCGGTCCAGTGCCTCGACGAGCGCGGAGCGATTCAGCAGCCCCGTCAGGTCGTCGTGGCGGGCGCGGTGCAGCAGGACCTGCTCGGCGACGCTCCGGGAGAGGAACTCGGCCTTGAGGTCGTCGGAGCGCCGCTTACCGAACACCATCATCAGCAGGTGCGAGAAGGCGAGGAGGAGCACGACGTGCGCGGCCGGTCCGCCGAGCCGGTCCGGGAGGTCCCAGACGACGGCGGCGACGCCGAAGAGCGCGGTCAGGACCACGACGGCCAGCGCCTCGCGCACGACACGGCGGCGCAGCGGTGCCAGGCGGTGGGAGCCCACGCCCATGCGCCCTCCTTCTCTTCTCGTCGTCCCCGGGGGCATCGGCCGCCGCGGGACGGTGGTTGAGCCGACCGGCGCCCCGGTCCCCCGGTCGGGTGGCCCCGCGCGCTCCGCGGTCGGGGCGACGTCCGGCGGCCTGCCGGCGGTAGGTTGACCAGCACTGTGCTGCCCGCCGTCACCGCCACCCGCTACGTCACCCCGCTGCGCGAGGGTGGCTCGCTGCCTGGGCTCATGGAGGCCGACGACCTCGGCACCTACGTGGTGAAGTGGCGGGCCGCGGGCCAGGGCGTCCGGGTGCTGGTCGCCGAGGTGGTCTGCGGAGAGCTGGCGCGTGCGCTGGGACTGCCGGTGCCGGCCCTGGTCACGGTGGACGTCGCGCCGGAGCTGGCGGTCGGGGAGCCCGACCACGAGGTGCAGGAGCTGCTGCAGCGCTCGGCCGGGCGCAACCTCGGGCTGGACTACCTGCCCGGCGCCCTGGACTTCGAGGCCGGGGCCGACGGCGTGGACCCGGAGCTCGCCGGTCGGGTGCTGTGGTTCGACGCCCTCGTCGGGAACGTGGACCGCTCCTGGCGGAACCCGAACATGCTGTTCTGGCACGGGCGGCTGCAGCTCATCGACCACGGCGCCGCCCTCACGTTCCACCACAACTGGCCCGGGGCCGAGGCCGCCATCACCCGGCCCTACGACGCCTCGGCGCACGCGCTGGTCGAGTGCGCACCGGACGTCCCCGCCGCGGACGCCGCCCTGGCCTCCCGGATCACCCGGCCGCTGCTGGAGGGCGTGCTGGCGCAGGTGCCCGACGAGTGGCTGGAGGGGGAGCGCCCGGACGAGCCGGCACACGTCGTCCGCAACCGGTACGTGGGGCAGCTCCTGGCCCGGCTGGCCGCCCGCGAGGCCTGGTTGCCCGGGCTGGTGTCGGCAGCCGCCGCCGGCGGGGCCGGGCGCCGTCGCCCGCGGGTGGGGGAGAACAGACCCGGCTGGCTGGGACCCCCGCCGCCGGAGGGGATGAGCCAGCGATGACGCGGGACACCTTCGAGTACGCCGTGCTGCGCGTCGTGCCGCGCATCGAGCGGGGGGAGTCGTTCAACGCCGGCGTCCTCGTCTACTGCCGGCAGCGCGACTACCTGGGGTCCCGGCTGCACCTGGACGCCGACCGGTTGCGTGCGCTGGACCCCACCGCCGATCCGGCCGCGATCGGCCGGGCCCTGCAGGCCGCCGCCGACGTCTGCGCCGCCGATCCCGGTGCCGGGGCGGCCGGGCGGGAGGCGCTCGGCTCCCGGTTCCGGTGGCTGACCGCGCCGCGCAGCACGGTGATCCAGCCGGGGCCGGTGCACACCGGCCTGACCGACGATCCCGACGCCGAGGCCGACCGCCTGCTCCGGCTCCTGGTGCTGCCGGTTCCCGGCTGACCGCCGAGATCGCTGTCCGGAGGTCACCGGGGATTCACCCGGAGGCCACCCGCGCGTGGACCGGGCCCGCAAGGCTCTGGGGGCCCGCTTCCCGCGCGACCAGAGGGACCCGATGACCGATTCCCAGGAGCCCCGCTCCCGTGCGCTGCTGCCCTTCCTGAACACCCTGCGGCACGGCAACCGCAGCCACGCGACCTGCTTCTACAAGTGCGGCAACGCCTGCGACGCCGCCGTCCCCAACCAGAGCGACAACCCGACGTTCGCCGACGTCGTCCAGACGGCGTTCAGCCGCCGGAACGTGCTCAAGGCGGCCGGCGCGAGCGCCCTGCTGGTCGCGGTCGGCCCCGTGGCCTCGGCCGCGGCGGGCGACCGCGGCCCGGGCGGCCGGCCCGGAGGTGGCGGCCGGGGTGGCGCGCTGACCTTCCGGCCGGTCGAGCAGAACACCCTCGACGAGCTGGTCACGGCACCGGGCTACCGATACTCGGTGGTCATGCGGTGGGGCGACCCGGTGGAGGCCGGCGCGCCGGACTTCGACATCGCGCGGCAGACGCCCGAGTCCCAGGCGAAGCAGTTCGGCTACAACTGCGACTACATCGGGCTGCTGCCGCTGGACGACCACGACCGGGAGGCCCTGCTCGTGGTGAACCACGAGTACACCAACGAGCAGCTGATGTTCCCCGGCGTCGCGAGCGAGTCCTCGCCCACGACCGCGCAGCAGAAGCGGATCGCGATGATGGCGCACGGCATCTCGGTGGTCGAAGTCCGGCGGCACGGCAACAGCGGGGAGTGGCGTCCGGTCCGCAACGGCCGGCGCAACCGCCGGATCACGGCCTCGACCCCGATGGAGTTCACCGGGCCGGCGGCCGGGTCGGAGTACCTGAAGACCGCGGCCGATCCGCGCGGGCGCACGGTGCTCGGCACCCTGAACAACTGCGCCGGCGGCATGACCCCGTGGGGGACGACGCTGCACGGCGAGGAGAACGTCAACCAGTACTTCGGGCCGGCGACGGGCTCGGTGCCCGACCCCGAGCGGCGGCTGAGCCGGTACGGCATCTCCACCGACGCCCCGGCCGGACGCCGGTGGCACGAGGTCGACCCGCGGTTCGACGTGGCCCGCGAGCCGAACGAGGTGAACCGCTTCGGCTGGGTGGTCGAGGTGGACCCCTACGACCCGACGTCCCGGCCGAAGAAGCGCACCGCGCTCGGCCGGTTCAAGCACGAGGGTGCCAACGTGCAGATCGCCGAGGACGGCCGCGTCGTCGCCTACTCCGGCGACGACGAGCGCTTCGACTACATCTACAAGTTCGTGTCGAAGAAGAAGTACCGGCCAGGCTCGGACCGGTCGAGCCGGGCGCACAACCTGACCCTGCTCGACGAGGGCGACCTCTACGTCGCCCAGTTCACCGGCGACTCCCCGGCCGAGATCGACGGCACCGGGCGGCTCCTGTCCGACCGCGAGTTCGACGGCGTGGGCCGGTGGATCCCGCTGGTGAAGAACGGGCGCTCGATGGTGCCCGGACGCGACGTGGCGTGGGTGCTCACCTTCACCCGGCTGGCCGCCGACGAGCTGGGTGCGCTGGGCCCGGCGTCGGCGCCCACCAAGATGGACCGCCCCGAGGACATCCAGGTCAACCCGGTCAACGGGCGGGTGTATGCGGCGCTCACCAACAACACCGACCGCGGCAAGGCCGACAAGGCCGGCCCGGACGAGGCCAACCCGCGCAACGCCAACCGGCACGGGCACGTCGTCGAGTGGGAGGAGACCGGGGGAGCTGCGGGGGAGCGCTTCTCCTGGCGGATCTTCCTGGTGGCCGGCGACCCGGCCGACCCCAGCACCTACTTCGCCGGGTTCGACAAGTCGCGGGTCAGCGCCATCTCGTGCCCGGACAATGTCGAGTTCGACCCGGCCGGCAACCTGTGGATCTCCACCGACGGGAGCCCCGGAACACTGCCAGGCAGCAACGACGGGCTCTACGCCGTTCCCACCGAGGGCGGCGAGCGCGGACTGGTGAAGCGGTTCCTGACGGTGCCACGGGGCGCGGAGTGCAGCGGGCCGTTGATCACCCGCGACGGAAGGTCGGTGTTCGTCTCCGTGCAGCACCCGGGTGAGACGAACGGCTCGACCGTCGACACGCCCACGAGCACGTGGCCCGACCGTCGGCGGGACAAGCCGTTCCCGCGGCCCAGCGTCGCCGTCGTCCACCGCAGCGACGGCGGGCGCATCGGCAGCTGACCATCGCCGTCGGGACCCGTGCCGTACGCGGCCCGGGGACCTCCGGCGGCTGCCGGGTGTCGGCGGCAGCGGGTAGACCGGGCAACGCGGCGGGCTTCGCGATGGTGGTCGGCTCACCGGCCGCCGTGGAATGAGACGGTGGCCCGGGTGCGGGCGGCCGGTCACGCGGTGGTGAAGGAGCCCTACGACGCACCGTGGGGCAGCGCTACGCCACGGTGGCCGACCCCGACGGCTACCGGGTCGACGTGTTCTGCCCGCTGCCTGGCTGACCTGCTGCCCGGCTCAGCCGGGCAGCAGGGCGTCGATCCGGGCGGCGAGGGTCAGGTCCAGGTCGCTGACGCCGCCGGCGGAGTGGCTGACCAGCGACAGGTGCAGCGTGCGGTACCGCAGGTCGACGTCGGGGTGGTGGTCCATCTCCTCCGCGACGTCGGCGATCGCGACGATTGCCGCGACGGCATCGCGGAAGGTCGCCAGCTCGACGCTACGACGGATGCCCTCGCCGTTCCCCGACCACAGCGGCAGTCCGTGCAGCGCGGCGGCGAGCTCGTCGGGGGAGAGGCGGGGTGGGCGGGGCACCGGCTCATCCTCCCGCGCGACGGCTCAGGTGTGCAGGCCGCACTCGATCTTGTTCTTACCGGCCCAGCGCCCGGCCCGGGGGTCCTCACCCGGAGCGACCGGCCGGGTGCACGGCGCGCAGCCGATCGAGCCGTAGCCGATCTCGAACAGCGGATTCACCGGGATCTGGTGCTCGACGGTGTAGGCGTCGACGACGTCCTGGGTCCAGGCCGCCATCGGGTTGACCTTGACCATGCCGCGCTTGGCGTCCCAGTCGACCAGCCGCGTACCGGCGCGGGTCGGGGACTCGTCGCGGCGCACGCCCGAGCCCCAGGCCGTGAAGCCGGCCAGCGCCTCGGCCAGCGGCTTGACCTTGCGCAGCTCGCAGCAGAGGTCGGGGTCGCGGTCGTGCAACTTGGGGCCGAACTCGGCGTCCTGCTGGGCGACAGTCTGCGGCGGGGTGACGTTGTGCAGGGTGATCGGGAGGACGCTGCTGATCCAGTCCCGGGTGCCGATGGTCTCGGCGAAGTGGTAACCGGTGTCGAGGAAGACCACGTTGACCCCGGGGACGACCCGGCTGGCCAGGTGCGAGAGCAGCCCGTCGGCCATCGACGACGTGATCGCGAAGTGCGAGCCGAACGTCTCGCCGGCCCACTGGAGGACGGCGAGCGCCTGCTCCACCGGATCGGCGATGCCCTCGAACCGGGCATCGGCGTCGGCCGCGAGCTCCGGCGTCGGTGAGATGGAACTGGTCGTTCCCGCTGCGGTCATTCCTGCACCCCCGTCGCGATCAGGCGGACCGAGAACGCCCGCAGACATGCGCCGCAGCGCCATCCGGAGTCCTCGTGAGGAGTGAGCTCCTCGTCGCCGCAGTACGGGCAGTGGAACACCGGCAGCTGCCGGGTCCTTCCCGACCTCGGCTCCTCACTCACAGCAACCATTCCTCTTCCGCGCGGGAGACGTAGTGCGCGAAGGACTCGCCGGGGGTGCGCCGCTCCTGGAAGCCGCGCAGGACGCGCTCGCAGTAGTCGGCCGTCTCGGCCTTGGTCACCTTGTGCCCGCGGAACTTCCGGCCGAACGTGGCCTCGACGCCGAGGTGCCCACCCAGGTGCACCTGGAAGCCCTCGACCATCTCGCCGCTGTCGTCGCGGACCATCGAGCCCTTGAACCCGATGTCGGCGGTCTGGAATCGGGCGCAGCTGTTCGGGCAGCCGTTGACGTTGATGCCGATCGGGGTGTCGAAGTCCGGCAGCCGCTTCTCGAGCTCCGTGTACAGGTCCTGTGCGTGCTGCTTGGTCTCGACGATGGCGAGCTTGCAGAACTCCAGGCCGGTGCAGGCCATGGTGCCGCGGCGGAAGGCGCTGGGCCGGACCTGCAGGTCGTGCTCGGCGAGGGCGGTGACCAGTGCCTCGACCCGCTCGTCCGGCACGTCGAGGATGACCAGCTTCTGCTGGGTCGTGGTGCGGATGCGCCCCTGCCCGTACTCGTCGGCCAGGTGGGCGATGGTGGTGAGGAGCGAGCCGCTGATCCGGCCGGTGCGCAGCGCGAAGCCGACGGCGTTGAGGCCGTCCTTCTGCCGGCTGACGCCGACGTGGTCGCGCTGGTCGTGCTTGGCCGGCGCGGGCGCCGGGCCGTCGGGCAGCGCCTCGTTCAGGTACTCGTCCTGCAGGACCTGGCGGAACTTCTCCGGGCCCCAGTCGGCCATGAGGAACTTGATGCGCGCGCGGTTGCGCTGCCGGCGGTAGCCGTAGTCGCGGAAGACGCTCGTGCAGGCGGCCCAGACGTCGGTGACCTGGTCGGGGCGGACGAAGACCCCGAGCCGCTGGGCGAACATCGGGTTGGTCGAGAGCCCGCCGCCGACCCACAGGTCGTAGCCGGCCTCGCCGGCCTCGTTGACCACGCCGACGAAGGAGACGTCGTCGATCTCGGGCTCGGTGCAGTGGTCCACGCACCCGGACATCGAGGTCTTCCACTTGCGCGGCAGGTTGCTGAACTCGGGGCTGCCCAGGTACTTCGCCACGGTCTCGGCGATGACGTCGGTGGCGTCGATGACCTCGTCCTCGAGGATGCCGGCCAGCGGGCAGCCGAGCATGACGCGCGGCACGTCGCCGCAGGCCTCCATGGTGGAGAGGCCGACCGACTCCAGACGGCGCCAGATCTCGGGCACGTCCTCGATGCGGATCCAGTGGTACTGCACGTTCTGCCGGTCGGTGATGTCGGCGACGTCCCGGCCGAACTCGGTGCTGATCCCGCCGAGGATCCGCAGGGCGTCGCTGGTGAGCTGCCCGCCGTCGATGCGGGCCCGCATCATGAAGTACGAGTCCTCGAGCTCCTCGGGCTCCAGCACGGCGGTCTTGCCGCCGGGGATGCCCTGAGCACGCTGGGTGTAGAGCCCCATCCAGCGCATGCGGCCCCGGAGGTCACCCGGGTCGATCGAGTCGAAACCGGCCTTCGAGTAGATGTCGAGGATCCGCTGACGGACCTCGAGCCCGTCGGAGTCCTTCTTCATCCGCTCGTTGGGGTTGAGCGGCTCGCGGTAGCCCAGCGCCCACTGGCCCTGGCCCCGCTGGGGCCGGTTGCTGGTGCGGGTGGGGGTGCTCACGTGGCTTGCTTCTTCCTGCGCTCACCGCTGTCCGGCAGCCGGGCCGGGGGACGGGGCGCTGCTGGATCGGAACGCAGCGGGAGCTGCGCAGGTCAACCTGGCTCAGCGCGCGGCGCGACAGGCGGCGCTGGAGACCCGCGCCAGATCGATGTGCAGACGCGCCACCAGGAGCGCGCCACGATCGGTCATGCGTCAAGGGTGCCACAAGTGGCCCGCCGGACCGCCGTGGACCGGCTCACAGGGGCGAGCTGGCGGTCAGGCCCGGTCCATCTCCGCACGGATGCGGGCGACGGACTCCGTCAGCGGGGTGACCGACGTGTCGATGACCAGCTCGGCCCGCACCGGCGGCTCGTAGGGGTCGCTGACACCGGTGAAGACCGCGATCTCGCCGGTCCGCGCCTTGGCGTAGAGGCCCTTCACGTCGCGGTCCTCGCAGACCTCCAGCGGCGTGGAGAGGTGGACGAGCACGAACCGGCCGTTCTTCTCGACCAGCCGGCGCGCCTCCTCGCGGGCGGCCTCGTAGGGCGCGATCGCGGCGACCACGACCGTGCCGCCGTGCTTGACCACCTCGCCGGCGACCCAGCCGATCCGTCGGATGTTGAGGTCGCGGTGCTCCTTGGAGAAGCTCAGCTCGCTGGACAGGTGCGTGCGGACGACGTCGCCGTCGAGCACGGTGACCGGCCGGCCCTCGGCCTCCAGCCGGGCCACCAGGGCGTCGGCGATCGTGGACTTACCCGCGCCGGAGAGGCCGGTCAGGAAGACGGTGACACCGGGGCGCGGGGCAGCGGTCATGTCCTCCAGTGTCGCCGCCGGGCGTCCGGGTTCCGGCGACGGGGGCCGGTCAGTCGCCGGACGGCTCGCTGAAGGAGCGCCAGGCGTTGTCGATGGCGACCAGCTCGGCGGCGTGCGCGGGCAGCTGCCCGGCGACGACGTCGGCGACGGTGACGCCCTCGAGCACCCGGCGGTAGGCCTCGCGCGCGGCCACCCACACGCCGGCGAGCTCCGTGGCCGCCCCCGGATAGCTGACCTCCTCCGGGCGCTGCCCGTGAACCTCGGCGAGGAAGCCCTGCTCGACGCGCATGACCCGGGCGATCGAGATCTCCGAGGCTGGGAGCGCCAGCCGGTAGCCGCCGTCCCGGCCGCGCTGGCTGGTGACCAGCCGGGCGTGCTGCAGGTCGGCGAGGATCGCCTGCAGGAACCGGGACGGGATGCCCTGGGCCGCGGCGATCTTGTCGCAGGTGAGCGCGCCGGGGGCGGCCGCGGCGAGTTCGAGGACCGCGCGGACGGCGTAGTCGACCCTGGCGTTGATGCGCACGGACCCATACTGCCGTGGTCTGGGAGCATGCCCGCGTGCCCCAGCTGCGTTTCACCACCTTGGTGGAGGCGCCGCTGACCGTTGCGTTCGACGTCGCCCGCGTTCTCGGGCGGCCCTGGCCGTTCCCGCTGGAGGAGGTCGGCTCGCTGCGCCCCGAGGGCGACGTGTTCGCCGGCGGGCCGGTCGGCGGCCCGGGCCGGGTCACCCACTCCCGCCGCTTCTCCGCGACCGCCGCGGGCACGCTGGTCGAGGAGCAGGTCGACTGGGAACCAGGGTCGTGGGGGCCCGTGGGCCGGATCGTGCTGCGCCGTCGGATCGAGCGGGCGATGCGGGCGCACCTGGACGCCTTCGCCGCGGCGGCCGCCCGACGAGCCCTGGACGTGGTGCAGGTGGTCGGCGCCGCGGTGATCGAGGGGGACCGCGTCCTCGTCGCGCAGCGCTCGGGCGGCACCCACGACGGCTGCTGGGAGTTCCCCGGCGGCAAGGTCGAGCGCGGTGAGCCGGAGTTGGCGGCGCTGGTGCGGGAGTGCGAGGAGGAGCTCGGCATCACCGTCGTCCCCGGCTCGTTCGTGGGCGAGGTGGTGCTGGACGGCGTCGTCGCGGGCGGGGCGCCGGGTGCCTCGACCATGCGGGTGTGGTCGGCGCGCGGCGCCGGCGGGGAGCCGGTCGCACACGAGCATTCCGAGCTGCGCTGGATCGGCCCCGACGAGCTGGACGACCTGGACTGGATCGCCGCCGACCGCCCCCTGCTGCCCGGCGCCGGAGAGGCCGGTCAGGAAGACGGTGACACCGGGGCGCGGGGCAGCGGTCATGTCCTCCAGTGTCGCCGCCGGGCGTCCGGGTTC
>NZ_POQU01000098.1 GCF_002938425.1 Blastococcus atacamensis
AAGAGAGTGGGGATTGATAGAGTTAGATACATATGATAGGTAATGTATTATATATAATTGTACGTGTCACACGGCAGGCTGCACTACGCGCTTCGTCTGCAGCGTGAGATGTGGATAAGAGACGGGGCCGGGGACACGTCGAGCAGCGCCGCGGCCTCCGGGACGTTGGGGGTGACGAGGTCCACGACGGGCAGGAGGTCGAGGCGGACGGCGTCCACGGCGTCCTCGGCGACCAGCCGGTCGCCGCTGGTGGCCACCATGACGGGGTCGCAGATCACCGGCCCGGCCACCCGCCGGGCCAGCACCGCCGCCACCTCGCGGACGACGTCGGCCGTACCGAGCATGCCGGTCTTGCAGGCGTGCACCTCGACGTCGTCGAGCAGCGTGCGCACCTGGTCGCCGACGAACCTCGCCGGCACCGGGTGCACGCCGGTGACACCGCGGGTGTTCTGGGCGGTCAGCGCCGTGAGGGCGGCCGTGCCGTAGACCCCCAGCGCGCTGAACGTCTTGAGGTCGGCCTGGATGCCCGCACCACCGCTGGGGTCGCTGCCGGCGACGGTCAGCGCGACCGGGGTGCGACGGTGCTCAGCGGACAACGGAGCCCTCCCAGGCCGCGTCGAAGAAAGCCACCTCGAGCTGCATCGCCCGACGGTAGGCGCGGGTGGCCGACGGGGTGTCCGCGGCGAGCCGGTCGAGCAGCGCCTCCAGCGTGCCGGCGAGCTCCTCGAAACCCGGATCGGCGTAGGTGTCCACCCACTCTGCGTACTCCGGCGCCGCCCGGCCCACGAGCGACCGTCCCAGGTGTGCGTACAGCCGCATGCACGGCGTCATGGCCGCGCAGGTCTCGCCGACGTCGCCGAGCGCGGCCGTGGCCAGCAGGAACTCGGTGTAGGCCAGCGTGGCAGGGACCGGCTCGACGGTCGAGAGGTCGACCCCCCACCGGGCCGCGTAGCCGTCGTGCAGCCGGAGCTCCTCCCGGACGCCGGCCAGCAGGTCGGCGAAGGCGTCCAGCGTGGCGCGGTCGCGGCTGTGCGCGACGCCCAGCGCGTAGGCCCGCGCGAAGGCCTCCAGGAAGAACGCGTCCTGGGCGACGTAACCGGCGAACCGGTCGCGGGGCAGCGAGCCGTCGGCGAGACCCGTGACGAAGGGGTGCTCCAGGGCCGCCGCGGCGAGATCCGTGCTCCCGCTCCACAGCCGCGCGGCGAGCCCGACGCTCACCGGCCCGCCTCCACCGCGGTGTCCCAGAAGGCGATCTCAGCGGCCACCACCTCGGCGAACACCCCGGCACCGTCCCCGCCCGCCGCGTCGGCTGCCGCCTCCAGCCCGGTCACGTAGCCGGCGAAGCCGGGCACGGTCCAGTGCTCCACGAACTCCCGGTAGGCCGGCGCTCCCGGCAGGGCCGCCGACCAGGCGTCCAGATAGGTCCGCTCGATGGTCCAGAGCGCGATCAGCGCGGTGGGCACGTCGGCGCGGTCCAGCCGCTCCAGCAGCTCGCCGTAGGCGGCCGTCGCCGGCAACGGAGCGGTGTGCAGGTCGAGACCGCGGTGAGCAGCCTGCTCCTCGAACCAGGCCAGCTCGTCGACCAGGGCGACGCAACCCGCCGCCAGCACCGCCTGCGCGGCTCGGGGCGCGCGGCCCAGCAGCCTGGCCTGGAAGCGCAGCAGGTCGGCGACGAACAGTGCGTCCTGCGTCAGCCAGGTGTCGAACTGAGCGGGATCGACCGTCCCGTCCCGGACCGCCATCAGGAACGGATGCCGGGTGGCGGCCCGCCAGGCGTCGGGGAAGGCGGGAAGCAGCTCGGCGACCGGCACGACGGGCACCCTACGTGGTGCGTAGGCTGGACGAGTCATGTGCGGGAGCTCGGGCGGGCCGGGCTGAGAGGGCGACACGACGCGTCGCCGACCGCTGGAACCTGTCCGGGTAATGCCGGCGTAGGGAGCGACCATGAGCACGTCCGACGCTGTCCGCACTCCCGGGGCCGACGCCCCGCTCACCCTCACCGAAGCACCGCCACCCTCACTCGGCCTGCGTGACTCCCTCGGGCTCTGGGGCAACCTGGGCATCAGCCTGCTCCTGCCGGTGGCAGCGGTGTTCGTCGTGCTGCCGGGACGCCCCCTGGGAGTGACGATCGCCGCGATCGTCGTCGGTGCGGTCATCGGGTCGGTGCTGCTCGGGCTGGTCGCGGCGGCCGGCGCCCGTGAGCGCGTTCCCGGGATGGTCCTGCTGCGCGGGCTGCTCGGCCGGCGCACCTCGTGGGTGCCGACGGCGTTCAACCTCGTGCAGTGCATCGGCTGGGCCACCTTCGAGATCGTCATCATCGCCGAGGCCGCCTCGCGGGTCCTCGACGCGCCACGCTGGCCGTTCGTCCTCGCTGCCGGCGTGCTGGCCACCGCGATGGCGCTGCGTCCGCTGGGCGTGGTGCGGGTGCTGGCCCGCTACGCCGTCTGGGCCGCCCTGCTGGCGGTCGGCTATCTCTACGTGCAGGTCCTCGCCGAGCCCCTGCCGCCACTGGAGGACGGCGGGGCGACGTCGTTCTGGGCCGCCGCCGACATCGTCATCGCGCTCCCGGTCTCCTGGCTGCCGCTGGCCGCCGACTACACCCGGCACGTCCGCAGCGGCCGCGCCGCCTTCACGGGGGCCGCGGTCGGCTACGGCCTGGCCACGGTCGCGATGTTCGTGCTGGGCGTTCTGGCGCTGGCCGCCTACGGCAGCGCCGGACTCGACGTCATCGACGCGCTGCTCGTGGTGCCGCTGGGCGCGGTGGCCGTGCTCGTCCTGGTCTCCGTGGAGCTCGACGAGGCCTTCGCCAACGTCTACTCGACCGCCGTGTCGGCGCAGAACGTCGTCGCTCGGCTCGACCGGCGGGTGCTCGCCGTCGCCGTCGGCGCGCTGGCCACGCTGCTCGCGCTGACCTTCGACATCGCCGCCTACGAGCCGTTCCTGTTCCTCATCGGCGCCGTGTTCGTCCCGCTCGCCGGCGTCCTGATCGTGGCGTACTGGCTCACCCCCCGGGGCGGCTGGAACAGCTCCGACGCCGCACCGGCGCGCCCGGTGTTCCTGCTGCCGTGGATCGCCGGATTCCTCGCCTACCAGCTCACGCTGCCGACCTTCTTCCCCGGCCCGGGCTCCGGGTGGACGGCGTGGTGGGGGGCCCGGCAGGCCGACCTCGGCATCGATCCGGGCAACGGGTGGTCGGCCTCGCTGGTCGGGCTCGCCGTCGCCGTCGTCCTCACGCTGCCGGTCGCCCTGGCCGGTCGCCGGAGCGAGCGGGCGGGCCGATGATCCGGCCGCTGGGTGGGCTGCACGTCCTCACCGACGCCGCGGGCGGACCACGGGCCCTGGCCGCCGTCGCAGCCGCGGTGTCCGCGGGCGCCCCGGTCGTCCAGGTGCGCGCGAAGGACTGCACCGACCGGGTCCTCCACGAGTTCGCCGGGCACGTGGTCGACATCTGCGCGCCCGCCGGCGTGACCTGCCTGGTGAACGACCGGGTGGACGTCGCCCTCGCCGTCGGTGCGCACGGCACGCACCTGGGGGCCACCGACCTGCCGGTCGCCGCGGTCCGGCGCGTGGCCGGACCGGACCACCTCATCGGCGGCACGGCCCGGGACCCGGACACCGCCCGCCGGCTGGTCACCGAGGGTGCCGACTACCTGGGCGTCGGACCGGCGTGGCCGACGACGACCAAGACCGGCCTCCCCGACGCGCTCGGGCCCGCCGGGATCGCGGCCGTGGCCGCGGCCGTGGACGTCCCGGTCATCGCCATCGGCGGCGTCACCGCCGACCGGGTCGCCGCCCTGCTGGCCGCCGGCGCCGCGGGGGTGGCCGTCGTGGGCGCGGTCACCGGCGCCCCGGACCCGGCTGCCGCCACCCGGGAGCTGCTCCGCGCCCTGGCCGGCGCGCCGTGACCGACGTCGCGGTCGCCGGAGGCGGGCTGATCGGGCTCTCGATCGCCTGGCGCGCGGCCCGGCGAGGGCTCTCGGTGACCGTCGTGGACGAGGCCCCGGGCCGGGGCGCCTCCGAGGCGGCCGCCGGGATGCTGGCGCCGGTCACCGAGGCCGGTTACCGCGAGGAGCCCCTGCTGCGGCTGGGCCTGGCCTCGCTGGAGCGCTGGAGCGCCTTCGCCGCCGAGCTCGAGGCCGACGGCGGGCTGCCGGTGAACCTGCGCACCGCTGGGACGCTGGTCGTCGGCTTCGACGACGACGACATGCGCGAGCTGGAGGCGCTGCACGACTTCCAGGGAGAGCTGGGGCTGTCCGCCGAGCGGCTGCTCCCGCGCGCCGTCCGACGTCGGGAGCCGTCCCTGACCACGCGGGTCCGAGGCGGGCTGCTCGTCGCCGGCGACCACTCCGTGGACGGTCGCGCCGTGCACGCGGCCCTGCTGGCCGCCGCCGAGGCGGCCGGCGTCGTGCTGGTCCGCGACCGCGTCGAGGGCCTCGTCGTGGACGGCGAACGGGCCACCGGGCTGCGCCTCGCGGCGGGCGGCGAGGTACCGGCCGGCACCGTCGTCGTCGCCCTGGGTGCGCACAGCGCCCAGCTGCCGGGTGTCCCGCCGGTCCCCGTCCGGCCCGTGAAGGGCCAGATCCTCCGCATGGCGGGGGCAGCGGGACTGCTCGAGGGCACGGTGCGCGCACTGGTCCGCGGTCGGCACGTGTACCTCGTGCCCTACGGGGAGGACCGGCTGATCATCGGGGCCACCACCGAGGACCGCGGTTTCGACGCCACCGTCACCGCGGGGGGCGTCCACGACCTGCTGCACGACGCGATCGAGGTCGTTCCGGGCGTGACCGAGCTGGAACTGGCCGAGACCCTGGCCCGCTGGCGGCCGGGCACGCCGGACAACGCACCGCTGCTGGGCCCGACGAGCGTGCCGGGCCTCGTGCTGGCCACCGGGCACCACCGCAACGGCGTGCTGCTCACCCCCGTGACCGCCGAGGCGATCGCGGATCTGCTGACCACCGGGGCGCTCCCGGCGGTGGCCGCCCCCTTCACCGTCGACCGATTCGGGGCACCCTGAGGTGCATCCCGGACCGAGGAGAGGACTCCAGACGTGCAGGTGACCGTGAACGGCGCCCCGGCCGAGCTGGCTCAGGACGCCACCGTGGCTGACCTCGTGGCCGAGCGCGCCGGTGGGCACGACCGGGTCGCCGTCGCGCGCAACGGCGACGTCGTCCCGCGCAGCAGCTGGGGCCAGACCCGGCTGACCGACGGCGACGCCCTCGAGGTGCTGGCACCGACCGCAGGAGGATGACCATGCAGAAGGACCTCACCACCGAGCTGGCCCCGGCGCTCGCCCGGGAGGAGGCCGGTGACCCGTTCACCGTGGGCGGCGAGACGTTCACGTCCCGGCTGCTGCTGGGCACCGGCGGTGTGCCGAGCCTGGAGGCGCTCGAGGCGTCGGTGCGGGCCTCGGGCACCCAACTGGTGACCGTGGCGCTGCGCCGCGTCGAGGCGTCGGCCACCGGCTCGATGATGGCGGTGCTCGACCGCTGCGGCGTGCGCCTGCTGCCCAACACGGCCGGCTGTCACACCGCTCGGGAGGCCGTGCTGACCGCCCGGCTCGCCCGTGAGGCGTTCGGCACCGACTGGGTGAAGCTCGAGGTCATCGGGGACGAGCACACGCTGCTGCCGGACGCCGTCGAGCTGCTCGACGCAGCCGAGCAGCTCGTCTCCGAGGGCTTCACCGTGCTGGCCTACACGAACGACGACCCGATCCTCGGCCGCCGCCTGGCCGATGTGGGCTGCGCGGCCGTGATGCCGCTGGGTTCCCCTATCGGCAGCGGTCTGGGCATCCGCAACCCGCACAACATCGCGCTGCTCCGCGAGGCGGTGCAGGTGCCCGTCGTGCTCGATGCCGGCATCGGGACCGCCTCCGACGCCGCGCAGGCGATGGAACTGGGCTGTGACGCGGTCCTGCTGGCCTCCGCGGTCACCCGGGCGCGGGACCCGGAGCGGATGGCGCTGGCCATGCGCCAGGCCGTGGAGGGCGGTCGGCTGGCCAAGCTCGCGGGTCGGATCCCGCGCCGGTGGCACGCCGAGGCCTCCACGTCGTTCGCCGGCCTGCCCGAGCTGTGATCCTCCCGCGGCTGGTGCTGGTCACCGACCGGACGCAGTGTGCGCAACCGCTCGTCGAGGTGGTCGCCGCGGCCGTCGCCTCCGGCGCCCGTGCCGTGATCCTGCGGGACAAGGACCTCCCGGTCGACGAGCGGAGGTCGCTGGCCGCCGAACTCCGATCCGTGCTGGAGCCCGTCGAGGGGATGCTGGTGCACGGCGGTGCCCGGGAAGCGCCCCTCGGTTGCCCTGTCCACCTCGCCGCTCACGAGCCGTTCCCGGCGCACCGCCCGCCGTTCGTCGGACGTTCCTGCCACTCGGCCGCCGAGCTCGCCCGGGCCGCCGGGGAGGGCTGTGACTGGGTCACGCTCTCCCCCGTCTTCCCCACGGCGTCCAAGCCGGGTTACGGCCCTGCGCTCGGCCTGGACGGGCTGGCCGCGCTGGTTCCCGGCGCCCCGCCCGTGCTGGCCCTCGGCGGAGTCCGCCCGGACGACGTCGCCGGCTGCCTGGCCGCCGGCGCGCACGGCGTCGCCGTCATGGGACCGGCCATGCGCGACCCGGGGCTCGTCGCCGACTACGTCGAGGCGGTGGCGTCCGCGCTCCCGCCTGCGCGTGGCTGATCGCCGGACCGGCAGTCGGATGAGCTGGTCTACGCGCCTCGGGAACGGGGAAGTCGACGCTGCTCGCCGCGCTGGCCGGCATCCTCGACCCGGAGGCCACCGAGCAGACCGGCGACCTCACCGTGGACGGCGTCGCACCCCGCGACGCCCGTGCCCGCCTCGGGATGCTGGCCCAGGACCCGGACAGCCAACTGGTCATGACCCGGGCCGGGGACGACGTGGCCTTCGGGCTGGAGAACGCCGGCCTGCCCGCCGACGCGATCTGGCCGCGCGTCGACGAGGCGCTGGCCGCGGTGGGCTTCCGGTACGGCCGGGAGCGGCCGACCCAGGCGTTGTCCGGCGGGGAGAAGCAGCGGCTCGTGCTCGCGGGCGCCCTGGCCCGCCGCCCCGGCCTGCTGCTGCTGGACGAGCCGACCGCCCAGCTGGACCCCGACGGCGCCGCCGCCGTGCGCTCCGCCGTCGCCCGGGCCACCGCCGACCGCCGCGCCACGGTGGTCGTCGTCGACCACGAAGCCGCGCCGTGGCTGCCGCTGGTGGACCGCGTCGTGGAACTGGTGCCCGGGGGGCTGGTCGAGCAGCCCCCCGGCTGGTCCCCGCCGCGCCGCGCCGCCGGCCTCCGGCTGCCCGCCGGAGGGTCCGGGCCGGTCCTGCTCACCGCCGAGGCGGCGGGCTACACCTACCGGGGGACCGGCGAACCGGCCCTGCGCCCCACCGACGCGGAGCTGCGCGGCGGCTCCGTTCTGGCCGTCACCGGCCCCAACGGGCGGGGGAAGTCCACCCTCGCGCTCCTGCTGGCCGGCCTCCGCGCACCGACGACGGGACGGGTGGCGGCATCGGCCGAGCTGGCCGCAGGGGTCCGCCGCGACGTCCGAGAGCCCGACCGGTGGCGGGCCGGCGAGCTGGTGACCCGCATCGGTACCGTCTTCCAGCACCCCGAGCAGCAGTTCCTGACCGGACGGCTGCGCGACGAGCTGGCTCTCGGTCCGCTCCGCTCGGGCAGCGGCGCCGCCGCCGCGCGGGCCACCGCCGAGGAACTGCTGGAGCGCCTCGGGCTCACCCCGTTCGCCGAGACCAACCCCTACACGCTCTCCGGTTGTCGGTGGCGACGGTGCTGGCCACGTCCCCCCGCGTGCTGGTCCTCGACGAGCCGACCTTCGGGCAGGACGCCGTCACTTGGCGCGAGGTGGTAAACCCTGCTGGCCGAGCAGCGTGCCCGTGGCTGCGCCGTCGCCGCCGTGACGCACGACGCGGACCTGGTCGAGGTCCTCGCCGACGGGCGGCTGGAGCTGTGACAGCGGCGCACCGGCGGGGTGCCCGGTGACCGCATCCCTGGCCCTGGGCCCCGTGGGGAACGTCCCGCTGTCGCGGATCAACCCCGTCGCCCAGCTGACGGCCACCGGCGTCGTCACGCTGGTGCTGCTGACCAGCCTCGACGTCGTCACACCGTCGGTCGTGGTTGCCGCGGAGCTCTGCCTCTTTCCCGCCGCCGGGTTGACCGACCGGCGGGAGGTGTGGCGCCGCACCTGGCCGTTGCTCCTGGGCGCCGGAACCGTCGGCCTCGTCAACGTGGTGCTGGCCGACGACGACGGCGCGGTCACCGGCCTCGGCCTGGGCCTGCGGGTTGTCGGGCTGGCCCTGCCCGGCATCCTGCTCGTCGCGTCCACCGATCCGGCGCGGCTGGCCGACGCGCTCACCATCCACTGGCGGGTGCCCACCCGGTTCGCCTACGGCGCGCTCCGGTTGGCCCCCCTGCTGGTGACCGAGTTCGAGTCGGTCCGGCTGGCCCGGCGCACCCGCGGTGTGGAGGCCGGCCGCAATCCGGCGGCCCGGGCCCGGTTGCTCGCGGGCGTCGGCTTCAGGCTGCTGGTCGGCGCCGTCCGCCGCAGCTCCCGGCTGGCCACCGCGATGGACGCGCGGGGCTTCGACTCCGGCATCGCCCGCTCGAACGCGCGCGGTTCGACCCTGCACCGGCGGGATCTCTGGTTCGTCGCCGGCACGGTGGTGGTCTGCGCCGCGGCGGTCGCGCTGAGCGTGGGGACCGGCTCGTGGTCCCCCGTCTTCGTCGGCTGACACGCCGGGGAAGTGATCCACACGACACTCATGTTTGCCGCTGCACGAGACGGCCCATACGTGACTGTTCGGCCAGCACAACGTCCCGCGGGGCAGGAACCGAGGAGAGCACGCGCGTGACAGGGCAGGCGGCCGGGAGGATCTGGCCGTCGGCGTACCCACCCGCCGCGGAACCCCTCCTGGACTGGCAGCTCACGGCCGTGGCCGAGCTCCCGGGAGTACGGGCCGACGTCCGCGCAGGGCTCAGCGTCTCCGCCCGCGGGTCGGTGACCCCGGACCTCATCGACCGGCTCGTCCTCGCGCTCGACGAGATGGCCTCCAACGCCCTGCGCCACGGCGGAGGCGACGTCCGGGCAGCGATCGGCCGCACGCACAGCGCCTACCTCATCCAGGTCACCGACCAGGCCCCGCAGACGCCGCCGGCGCCGGCGGTGGGCCGGGACCCGAGCTTCGGGGGGCTGGGTCTCTACCTGATCGCCGAGCTGGCCGAGCGGCACGGCTGGTACGTCACCGACGGCTCCAAGCACGTCTGGGCCCTACTGGCTCGCTGAGCCGGCTGCCGACCCGTCAGCCGTCCCGCGGGTGCAGACGCACCGCGACCAGCGCCACGTCGTCCTGCAGGCCCTCGGGCCGCAGCCGTTCCAGCAGCACGTCGCACAACTGGGGCAGCGGCAGGTCCACCAGCTCCCCCAGCGCCGCCACGAGCCGCTCGGTCCCCTCGTCGAGCAGCAGATCCCGGCCCTCGACCAGCCCGTCGGTGTAGAGCAGCACCGTGGTCCCGCGCGCCACCACCAGCTCGGCCTCGGTGCGCCGCGCGCCGACGTCCACGCCGAGCATCAGCTCGGCCCGCTCGCCGGCCAGCAGCTCCACCCGACCCTCCGGATGCACCACCAACGGGGGTGGGTGGCCGGCGTTGGACCAGCGCAGCCGGATCACACCCGCCGCGCGCTCCCCGGCGTCCTGCTCGATCCGCACGATGGCGGCCGTGGCCAGCGTGCCCATGCCCAGCCCCTGGACGGCCGCGTCCAGGTCACCGAGCACGCGGGCCGGCCCGACGCCCTCCCGGTAGGCGACCCCGCGCAGCATGCCGCGCAGCTGGCCCATGGCGGCCGCGGCCTCCGTGTCGTGACCCACGACGTCGCCGATGACCAGCATGGTCGCGCCGGTGGGCTGCAGGAACGCGTCGTACCAGTCACCGCCGACCTCGGCCGCCGCCATCGCCGGGTGGTAGCGCACCACGATCTCGGCGTCGTCGGGCTGCGGCGGGGCGGTGAGCATGCTGCGTTGCAGACCCTCCGCCAACTGCCGCTGCTGCCGGTACAGCCGGGCGTTGTCCAGCGCGAGGGCGATCCGCCCTGCGACGTCGTGCACCGTCGAGACGTCCTCGTCGTCCGGGACCGGCCGGTCCGCGGACCGGTAGAGGCTCAGCGCGCCCAGTGTCCGGCCGCGGGCGGCCAACGGCAGTGTCAACGCCGACCGCGGTGCGAGCCGCCGGAAGGCGTCGCTCACCTCGCCGGGTGGCAACGTCCGGCCCACCGCCGCGGCCACGTCGGCGATCACGAGCACCTGCCCGGAGGCCAGTGCCCGCAGCACCGGCGCATCGGGTCGCAGGGCGGCCAGCCGCAGCGAGGCGTAGCGGGCCACGGTCGTGCGGCGCCCCGGCTCGCGGTGCCAGCTGGCGACGTCGCGCATCCGGCCGTCCTCGTCGACCAGGGTCAGGATCACCCAGTCGCCCACCTCGGGGACCAACAGCTCGGCCACCCGCTGCAGCGCCCGTTCCTCGCCCGCGACGCTGCCGAGCGACGCGGCCATCGCACTGGTGGTCTGTGCGACCAGCGAGAGGCGGGCCGTGCTGCGCCGGGCCTGTTCCTCGGCGGCCCGACGTTCGGTGACGTCCAGGAAGGAGACCGACAACCCGTCGGGCGTCGGCCACGCCCGCACCTCGAACCACGCGTCCAGCGGCGCCGGGTAGTGCGCCTCGAACATCTGCTGCTGGCCCGTGGCCACCGCCGCCCGGTAGTGGCGCTCGAAGTCGCTCCCGACGGCGGCCGGGAAGAGCTCCCACACGATCCCGCCGAGCAGCTCGTCACGGGAGGCGCCCAGCACCCGCTCGGCCTCCGCGTTGACATAGGTGAACCGCCACTCCCGGTCCAGGGAGAAGAACGCTGCCTTCATCGCCTCGAGCAGGCGGGCGAGGCGCACGTCCTCCTGCCGCTGCGGCGTCGTGTCGTAGCCCGCGCCGAGCAGCCGGACCGCCTCCCCGCCGTCCCCGGCCACCGCCCGGCCGCGCCCACGGATCCAGCGGGTGTCCCCTGACGGCAGCACGACCCGGAACTCGGCGTCGTAGGCACCGACCTCCTCGGCGGCGGTCCGCAGGGCTTCGAGGGTGCGCTCGCGGTCGTCGGGGTGCAGCCGTGCGGCGAAGGCGTCGATGGTCTGGTCGAAGGTCTGCCGGTCGTAGCCGAACAGGGAGAGCAGCCGGTCGTCCCACACCAGCTCACCGGTGACGAGGTCCCAGTCGAAGCTGCCGATGCCGGCGGCGTCGATGGCCAGCTCGAAGCGCAGCCGGCTGCCCTCGAACTCGGCGGTGAGCGCCATCAGCTGCAGCTCGGTGGCGACCGAGTCCGCCAGCTGGCCGAGCAGGGTCACGTCCCGCTCGCTCCAGACACGGGCGTGCGGACCGTAGACGCAGAGCGCCCCCACCGGCTGGCCCTCGGGGACGACGAGCGGGATGCCCAGGTAGGCGCCGATCTCCCCCGAGGCGACCGGTTGCCGGTCCCGCACCCGTGGGTCGGCGGCGGCGTCCTCCACGACCAGGGGGGTTCCACCGGCGACGGCGAGGGCGCACAGCGAGTGGGGGAGTGGGAGCTGGGCGCCCACTGCACCGGACGGCAACCCGGTTCCGACGACGGCGGTCTGCACCTCCCCGAGCAGGGAGATCTGGGCGGTGTCGCAGTCGAGCAGCCGCGACGCCAGGTCCGTCAGCCGCTGGAGGCTCCGGGCACCGACCGCCCTTCCGGCCAGCTGCCGGACGAGTTGGAGGCGGGCGTCCTCGGCCGCGGTCACGCCGTCCGCGGGGACCGAGGTCTGCGAGCGCTCGGCGGGGGTCACGTTCGTCCCTCCTCCGGCGTCCGCTGCGACCGACCATGCGGCCGTCCCCGGCACGGCCTCGGCACGGCCTCGGCACTGAGCGTTCCACACCGCCCGGCCGGCCGCGCGTGCCCGGGCGGGGAAGGTGGCGGAGCGGTGGCACCCCGGCAGCCGAGGCGGGCGCCTCGGGCGGGGCCGGACCGTTTCCGGTCCGGCCCGCGCTCGGCAGGCGCCCGCCGGTCGGCGGCGGGAGCGGACGGGGTGCCGTCCGCCGGCGCTGGTCCACGGCCCACCCGGGACGTCGACCCCTGCGGCCGGAGCGGCCGGACAGGACTGCCGGTCACCGGCCCCGACGACGTCCACCTCGCACCTCGGGCGCCACTGGCGGTCAGAGACCCGGGTCGCGAGGAACGCGCCACCGGGTACCGGCAGGGCCCGTCGTCCCCCGGACGGTTCCGGGCCGGCAGCCGCGACGTCCGCGATCCGGGCCTCCCGGGAGGGTCCGCGCGCTGCGCAGTGCAGTCGGCGGGAGGTCGAGGCCGGATTCGTGGAGCGACGAGGTCTGCGGGCGTCCGGAGGGACACCGTCGGGGTGGACAGGGGTGTGGCCGAGAGCTCGGCCGGAGGAAGAGCGGATCAGGGAACGGGACGACGGTCCGCGGCCACCCGGGGAAGGGGGCGGCCGGTTCCGGCGTGCTCGACGGAGAGCGGGGGACGGCGTCCACGGCCGGCTGCCGTGGTCACGCTTCCAGCTTCAGCCAGGCGCACGAGGCGCCCGGCGGGGGGAGTGCGACGAGGGCGCCCGCGGGGGAGACGACTCGATGAGGTCGCTCGCGGGCGCCCTCGTCGCACT
>NZ_POQU01000099.1 GCF_002938425.1 Blastococcus atacamensis
TCGATTCTCATGTATTGGCAAGGGTAATTGTGTACCCCGGACCCGTTCCCGCCCGTCCCGACGGCGCCGCCCGCGGCGGGCCCGCTCGCTCACCTGCCTGGTCACCGGCGCCACCGGCTACGTGGGCGGGCGTCTGGTGCCCGAGCTGCTGGCCGCCGGGCACCGCGTCCGGGTCATGAGCCGTTCCCCGGAACGGCTGCGCGACCACCCCTGGTCCGCCGACGTGGAGGTGGCCCGTGCCGACGCCGGTGACCCCGACGCCGTCGCCGCTGCGTGCGAAGGGGTGGACGTCGTCTACTACCTGATCCACGCGCTGGGCACCGGCCCGTCGTTCGAGGAGACCGACTGGCGGACCGCACGGGTGATGGTCGACGCGGGCCGTGCGGCGGGGGTGCGGCGCCTGGTCTACCTCGGCGGGCTGGAGCCTCAGGACGAGGAGCTCTCCCCGCACCCGCGCTCGCGCGCGGAGGTGGCCGCCATCCTGCTGGCTCCGGGGTACCGACCGTGGTGCTGCGGGCCGCCGTCGTCCTCGGCTCGGGGTCGGCGTCGTTCGAGACGCTGCGGTACCTCACCGAGCGGCTGCCGGTCATGGTGACGCCCCGCTGGGTGGACAGCCGAATCCAGCCGATCGCCATCCGCGACGTGCTGCGGTACCTGGTGGCCTCCGCCCGGCTGCCCGCCGAGGTGCACCGCTGCTTCGACATCGGTGGTCCGGACCGGATGACCTACGCCGAGATGATGCAGCGCTACGCGCGGGTGGCCGAGCTGCCGCGGCGGCGGATCCTGCCGGTGCCGCTGTTCACCCCGTCGCTGTCCAGCCACTGGGTCGGCCTGATCACCCCGGTGCCCGCTGGGATCGGCCGGCCGCTGGTCGAGTCGCTGCGCAACACCGTCGTCTGCACGGAGCACGACATCGCCGCCTACGTGCCGGACCCGCCCGACGGGCTGCTCGGCTTCGACGAGGCCGTGCGGCTGGCGGTGCAGCGGGTACGGAACTCCGCCGTCACCACCCGCTGGGCGTCGGCCTCGGTGCCCGGCGCCCCGTCCGATCCGCTGCCGACCGATCCGGACTGGGCCGGCGGGAGCCTGTACGTCGACGAGCGGGTGCTGGCCACGACGGCGCCCGCGGAGCGGCTGTGGCGGGTGGTCGAGGGCATCGGCGGGGAGCGCGGCTGGTACTCGTGGCCGCTGGCCTGGCGGGTGCGCGGGTGGTACTCGTGGCCGCTGGCCTGGCGGGTGCGCGGGTGGATGGACCGCGACGTCGGGGGCGTCGGCCTGCGCCGCGGGCGCCGCGACCCCGACCGCCTCTACGTGGGCGACGCCCTGGACTTCTGGCGGGTCGAGGAGCGCGAGGAGGGCCGGCTGCTGCGGCTGCGGGCCGAGATGCGGCTGCCCGGCCTGGCCTGGCTGGAGTTCCACGTGGAACACGGACCCGGCGACGGCGGGGCGACCCTGTCCCAGCGGGCGACGTTCGCTCCCCGCGGCCTCGCCGGCCATGCCTACTGGTGGGCGGTGGCGGTGTTCCACGGCTTCATCTTCGGCGGCATGCTGCGCGGCATCGTCCGGGCAGCCGAGCAGCCCGGCTGAGGGACGAGCCGCCGTCCTGGCTCGCCGTCCCGGGTCCTGGCTCACCGTCAACCGTGAGCCAGGACCCGGAGTGATCAGGTCTCCTGATCGTTCCGGGCCTCACACGAGGAGCTGGGCGGCGGCGAGCTCCCGGTAGAGCGGGCTGGTCTCCACCAGGTCGTCGTGCGTGCCGCGGGCGACGACCCGGCCGCTGTCGAGAACCACGATCTCGTCGCTGTCCCGGACGGTCGACAGCCGATGGGCGACCACGAGCAGCGCCCGGTCGGCCGAGGCGGCGGCGAGGGTGTCGCGCAGCAGCCCCTCGTTCCGGGCGTCGAGGCTGGCGGTCGGCTCGTCGAGCAGCAGCAGCTCCGGCCGGGCGAGGAGGGAGCGGGCGATGGCCAGCCGCTGCCGCTCCCCACCGGAGAGCAGGACACCGTCGTCGCCCACCGGTACGTCGAGACCACGGGGCGAGCGCTGCACGAGGGCGGTCAGCCCCACGTCGGCCAGCACCGCCCACAGGTCGGCGTCGCTGCTGTCCGGAGCGGCGAGGAGCAGGTTGTCCCGGATGGTCCCCGCCAGGACCGGCGCCTCCTGCTCGACGTAGCCCAGCCGGGCCCGCAGCGCCGCCCGCGGCAGATCGCGCACGTCGGTCCCCACCCACCGGATCGACCCGCCCGAGAGCGGGTAGAAGCCCTCGATCAGGGCCAGGACGGTGGACTTGCCCGCGCCCGACGGCCCGACGAGGGCCACCCGGCTGCCGGCCCGCACGCTGAAGGAGATCCCGTGCAGCACCGGCGTCCCGTCCGGGTAGCCGAAGGAGACGTCGTCCAGCTCGAGCAGCGGCGTCGCGTTGCCGGCCGAGGGTGTGCGGGGGACGACGACGGGTCCGCCGCGCTCGGGGCGGTCGTCCTCCTCGGGGGCGAGCCGGAGGATCTCCTGGATCCGGGCGAGTGCACCGAGGCCGCTCTGCACCTCCGTCCAGGCGTGCACGAACCGGCCCAGCGGCATGACCAGCAGGAACAGGTAGAGGATGAACGCGACGAGCTCGGCGACGCCGATGGAGCCCGCCGCGACCCGGTAGCCGCCCAGCCCGAGCACGGCCAGGAAGGCGCCCTGCACCGCGATCGAGCTGGCCGGCGAGACGAGCGCCTGCAGCCGGGCGACCTGCACACCGGCGGCGTACGAGCGTCCGGCGGTGTCCCAGACCGCCCGAACCTCCCGTGCGGTCGCGCCGCTGGCCCGGATGGTACGCACCGCCGACAGCGCCCGCTCCAGAGCTGCGGTCATCGCACCGACCGCCTCCTGCGCCTGGCGGGACAGTCGGCGGATGCCGCGCGAGACGCTGATCGCCACGGCCATCCCCAGGCCGACGGCGAGCAGGGTGACCAGCAGCAGCCACACGTCGACCAGGGCCATCGCGACCAGGGCGCCCACGGCGATGACCACCGAGCCGGCGATCTCCACGATCCCCGAGGTCACGGTCGCGCGCAGCAGCGTGGTGTCGGCACCGACCCGCGACATGAGGTCGCCGGTGCGCCGCCGGTCGTACTCGGCGACCGGCAGCCGGAGCAGCCGGTCGGCCAGCGTGCGGCGGGTGGTGAGCACCACGCCCTCGCCGGTGCGCTGGAGGACGAACTGCTGCGCCGCTCCCAGCACCGCCCCGACAACGAGGACGACCACGAGCGCGCCGACGGCCGCGGCCACCGAGCGCCCCGCACCCACGGCGTCGATGACGCGGGCGACCAGCGCCGGCTGCGCCAGGGCGGCGGCGGCGCCGACCAGGGACAGGCCCGCGGCGAGCCCGAGTGACCGCCGGTGGGGACGCAGCAGGGGGAGCAGGTCCCGCACCTGGGCGGGGGGCGCCGGCGCCTCGTCGCTCACCGCGGGCCGGTCAGTGCGGGCCACTTCCCAGGACACCCACGATCGCGGTCAGCAGCCGGGCGTGGTGCTCGAGCAGCTGCGGTCGGTGGCCGTCGGGACGGATGGCGGCGATGTAGTCACCCACCCCACCGCCCCCGCGCACGGCGCCGGACCAGAACTCGTCGCCGTCGTCGGTGCCGAGCAGCAGCGCGTGCACCGCCGGGTCCTGCGCGAGCCGGTGCAACCGCGGGTCGTCGGCACCGGCGAGCAGCAGCCAGCGAGCGTCGAAAGCGGGGTCGCCGCCGGCCAGCGGCACGAGGCCGCCGGTGCGGTGCCGCCAGAAGCGGGCCGGGCTCAGCCGGAAGGCCGGGACGTCGCCGAGCACCGGCGCCGCGGTGACCGCGTACTCGGGGACGACGTAGCGACCGGAGGCGAAGACGACGTCGAAGGCGACCAGCTCGAGCCCGCCGGCACGGCCGCGCAGCACGTTCCCCGCGCGGTGGTCCTTGGTCGCCCGCACCGGGGACCCGGCGATCAGGTCGGCCAGGACCGCGTCCTCCGGCGCCGTGCCGTCGGTGACCGTCCAGCCCTGCTGGAGCGCCCATCCCTGCGCGCCCACGAGGTCACCCTGGTAGGCGAAGACCCGGTCGGCGGCGCCGCGGGCGCGGCTGCCCCTGCGCCGCTCCGGCCGCACGACGGCTTCCGGTGGCGTCCCCGGCAGCGGCGGTCCCGGGGGTGGCGGGTCCGGGAGCGGCGGCTTCTCCAGCGGCACGCCCCGCGACGGGGGCGGTACGTCGGCCGACGGCGGGACCGGACGCTGCGGCTCGGCAGCCGGCAGGTCCCACCCGGGCGGCTGCCAGGAGGCGGAGCTCAGCGACTCCGACTCGTCCCGGGGCCGGCGTCGACGGTCGGCGAAGTTCGGCTCGTCCACATCGTCGCCGGGACCGCCCGGGACCCCGGATCCACCAGGACCCAGGTGCGGCGGCTCCCGCCAGTCGCCGCTGTCGTCGGGGCCGCCGAAACCGTCCCGGTCCTCAGGGTCGCGTGGACTGCTCATCGCTGCATCGTCCTCCCGGCGCCGCACCGGTGCGTCGGGCGCCTCATCCGTAGGTGTCGCGGGGCCCCCGGCCGCGCACGGAACGCGGGCCCTTCTTCCAGCTGGGGGCCGTCGGACCGACAACGCGCAGCTTCGTCACGACGTCCCCGCCCACCTGCGCGCGCAGCTTGCCCAGGATGGTGGGCGCCAGCAATCGCAGCTGGGTGGCCCAGGCGGTCGACTCCGCGACGACGAGCAGCTCCCCCTCGCTCAGCGTCTCGGGCCGGCAGTGGGCCGCGATGTCGGGCCCGACGATCACCGACCAGCGGCCGAACACCGCTCCCACCCGGGTGCGCTCGGACCAGTCCTGCTGGCTGACCAGCGAGTCGACGAGCCTTCCGAAGGGCTGGGGGTCGTCGGCCCCGGGGCCCGGCCCGCTCCAGGACCGGCGTGGTCCGGCGATCCGCCGCCGGGTCGGCCGAGGCCGCGACGCCGAGGCCGCGCGGGCGGCTTCCAGCGCGGCGCGGGCGATGTCGCTGGGCCGGGCGGGCCGGTCGTCGTCGCTCACGGGGTGCCTCCCTCGGTGGCCGCGATCGCATCCTTCACGACGACGGCGTACCCGCCCCCGACCTCGACCCGCGCGCCGCGGAGCTCCGGCGGCACGTCGTCGACCACCGCGGCGGTGATCAGCGTCTGCTCCGCCGACCGGGCGACCGCTGCCAGCGCCGCCCGCCGCTCGGCGTCCAGGGTGGCGAAGACGTCGTCCAGGACCAGGATGGGGTCCTCGCCCTCGGCCCGCAGCAGGGCGAAGGTGGCCAGCTTCAGCGCGAGGGCCAGCGACCAGGACTCGCCGTGGCTGGCGAAGCCCTTCGCCGGCGCAGGCCCCAGGTGGAGAACCAGGTCGTCGCGGTGCGGGCCGACCAGGGTCATGCCCCGGTCGAGCTCGTCACCGCGGCGCTCGGCGACCCGGGCGGCCATCGCCGCGGTCAGCTCCTCGACCGACGGCAGCTCCGCGCCCGCGCCCAGGGCGGCGCCGTCGCCGGCCAGCGGCACGGTCGAGCTGTAGCCGAGGGCGGCAACCGCTGCGCCCTCCCCGGCGACGCCGGCGTAGGACTCCGCGACGTGCGGTGCCAGGTCCGCGACCAGGCGCAGGCGGGCCGACAGCAGCTGACCGCCGAGGTCGGTGAGGTGGCCGTCCCAGACGTCGAGGGTCTCCATGGCCTTGCCCCGGGCCATCCGCGCCGTCTTGAGCAGGGCGTTGCGCTGCTTGAGCACCCGCTCGTAGTCGCTGCGGACGCCGGCGAGGCGAGGGGTGCGGGTGGCCAGCAGCTCGTCGAGGAAGCGTCGGCGCTCGGTCGGGTCGCCACGCACGAGCGAGAGGTCCTCGGGCGCGAACAGCACCGTGCGGACCAGGCCGAGCACCTCCCGGGGCCGGGGGAGCGGGGCGCGGTTCACCCGGACCCGGTTGGCCCTGCCGGGGTTGATCTCCACCTCCACGAGCAGCTCGCGGTCCCCCCGCCGCAGCGCCGCGCGCACCACGGCCTGGCCGGCGCCGTGACGGACCAGCGGGGCGTCACCGGAGACCCGGTGGCTGCTCATCGTCGCCAGGTACCCGACGGCCTCGACGAGGTTGGTCTTCCCCTCGCCGTTGCGGCCGACGAAGACCGTCGGCCCCGGGCCCAGCGCCAGGTCGACCCGGTCCCAGCTGCGGAACGATCCGACCTGCAGGTGCCGGACGTACATGTCAGGAACGGCCCCCCTGCAGGGCCCCGCGCCGAGGTGAGGCACTGGAACGGCCCCCGTGCAGAGTCCCGACGCGAGCCTGCGAGCGATGGGGGGCAGGGGGGTCCTTCGTCATGCGGGACGCTCGGCCTCCTGCGCCTGCACGGCCCGGACGGCGTGCCCGCCGAACTGGTTGCGCAGCGCGGCGACGGCCTTCATGGTCGGCGAGTCCTCCTGGCGCGAGGAGAAGCGCGCGAACAGCGACGCGGCGATCGTCGGCATGGGCACGGCGTTCTCGATGGCCTGCTCCACGGTCCACCGGCCCTCGCCGGAGTCCTCGGCGTAGCCCTTGACCTTGTCCAGCGACGGGTCCTCGTCCAGCGCGCGGACCAGCAGGTCCAGGAGCCAGGAGCGGATGACCGTGCCCTGGGTCCAGGAGCGGACGACGCCGGGCACGTCCTCGATCAGGTCGACGGCGGCGAGCAGCTCGTAGCCCTCGCCGTAGGCCTGCATCATCGCGTACTCGATGCCGTTGTGGACCATCTTGCTGAAGTGGCCGGCACCCACCGGGCCGGCGTGCACGAAGCCCGCCGCGGGCAGCTCCTGGCCCGACTCGTCCACGGGAGCCGGGGGCTTGAGGGCGTCGAAGACCGGCTGCACCTTGGCGACGTCGTCCTTCGTGCCGCCCACCATGAGGGCGTAGCCGTTCTCCAGGCCCCACACCCCGCCGGAGACGCCGGCGTCGACGTAGCCGATGCCCTTCTCGCGGCACATCACGTCGTGCACCTGGTCGTCGGTGTACTTGGAATTGCCGCCGTCGACGATGACGTCGCCGGGCTCGAGCAGGTCGGCGAGCTCCTTGATCGTGGCCCGCGTCGGCTCACCGGCGGGGACCATGACCCAGACGACCCTGGGCGCGGTGAGCGCCTGGACCAGCTCCGGAAGCGTCTCGACGTCCCGCTTACCGGGCGCACGGTCGTACCCGACGACCTCGTGACCGGCGCGACTCACGCGCTCGGCCATGTTGCCGCCCATCTTGCCCAGCCCGATCAGCCCCAGCTGCACGGTGTGTCCTCTCGTTGCGATCTCGGCGTGCTCGCCCATCGTGCCCGGCTACCGGCCTCGCTGCAGGGTCCCGCCGCGAGCCTGCGAGCGGTGGGGGCGGCGAGGTCCTTCTGTCAGCCCGGAAGGCGCACCGGCATGATCAGGTACCGGTAGCTGCCCGTCCGCCCGGCCGGAGCGACCGGTGCGTCATCCGCCGGCGGCTCGTCCACTCCGGAGAGCACGGCCGGCTTCAGCGGACTGGTGAAGTCCATGCGCGCACGCTCGGTGTGCACGGCCGCCAGACCGTCGAGCAGGAACGTCGGGTTGAAGCCGATGGTCAGGGGGTCGCCGTCGAAGTCGACGTCGCAGCGCTCCTCGGCCTGGCCCTCGTCATCGGTGCCGCCCGCCCGCAGGGTGACCTGGCCCGGCGTGAACTCGCAGCGCAGCGGGGTTCCGCGGTCGGCGACCAGGGCGACGCGCTTGGCGGCGTCGGTGAACAGCCCGACCGGCAGTGTGGCGTGCGACAGCGACTCGTTCGGCATGATCGCGCGGTACTTGACGAACTCGGCGTCGAGCAGCCGGGTGGTCGTCTGCCGGTCCTTGCCCGACAGGCCCAGGATGCCCTCGCCGGAGCTGCCCGAGGACAGCGAGAGCGTGATCTCCGGCCCGCTGGTCAGCGTCTTGGCGGCGTCGGCCAGGGTGCGGGCCGGGACGAGGACGGCGGCGGACAGGCCGGAGGTCTCCGGGCGCCAGGCGAACTCGCGGACGGCGAGGCGGTAGCGGTCGGTCGCCGCCAGGGTGATCAGGTCGTCCTCGATCTCCAGGCGCACACCGGTGAGCATCGGAAGGGTGTCGTCGCGTCCGGCGGCGATGGCGACCTGGGCCACCGCCTCGGCGAAGACGTCGCTGTCGACCAGACCGGCGGCCGAGGGCATCGACGGCAGCGACGGGTAGTCGTCCACCGGCAGCGTGGGCAGGCTGAACCGCGCGTTCCCGCACGTGATGGCCAGCCGGGGACCTTCGGCGGTGATGTCGACGGGGTGCGGCGGCAGCGCGCGGGTGATCTCGGCGAGCAGCCGGCCGGGCACCAGGACGCGTCCGCTCTCGCTGGTCTGGACGTCGATCTCGGCCCGGGCCGACACCTCGTAGTCGAAGCCGGAGACCGACAGCAGCGTCCCGTCGGCCTCGAGCAGGATGCCGGCCAGCACGGGCACCGACGGCCGCGGCGGCAGGCTGCGCGCCGTCCAGGCGACGGCGTCGGCGAGCACCTCACGTGCCACCCGGAACTTCATCTCTCGACCCACCCATGTTCGGTCCGCCTGCCGGCCGCCTGGTTGCGGCGCCCGGTTCGGGCAGAGCTCGTCCTCAGTCGCGCACCGGGCGCGGGGCTCCGATGCGGTGCTCATCGTGCCTGGTGCAGTGCTCTGCGGGGAAACCCCGTCCCTGATCGGGCCATCTGCTGCCCTCTCCGTGGCCCGCGGTGCGCCGGCGCCCCCACCGGTGCCTGTCCTGGAACCCGCTCCTGGCCCTGGCAGCGCAGCATCCCCACCCAGAATGTGGTTCGAGAATTCTTCGAGATAACTCCTTCATCCTCGTCATCACACGTGTGGAACCTGGGGATCGGGCCCCTTTGCGCAGGTCAGCCGCCGACCGGGCCTGTTGGTCCGCTGTGGGCGGTCAGCGTCTTCCTGTTGTCGACACGTGGACAGATCGACGGTTGTTCACCGTCGTCCGCGCCACTCCACGGTCCGTCCCCCGTCCGCCCCAGGTCCGTCCCCAGGTCATACCCACCCTCGTCGGCCCGGTGCGGCCGGCGATCCGTCGGTTCCCGCTGTCGACGGACGTACCTGCAGGTCACACGCGTGTGCGGGGTCTGGGACAGGACGTGGGCGGCGCGGGGGACGGCCGCCCACGTCGCCGGCCCGGTCCCGTCCGGGGAGAGATCTCCCCAACCTGTGCACATTCCTGGGGACAACTTCTCGATCTGTCGACCGCGGCCGGTGGCCGTGCGCCCGTGATGGGCCCGGAATGCTGGGCTTCCGTCGTCCCCAGGGATCCACACAGGTGTGGACAACGACTTGTCGACCACTCCGCGGAGGTGACCGGACCCGGTGCGAACGACGACGCTCAGGTGGCCGGACGACCTCCCCGGAACGTCCCCGGCGACACCCCGGAATGGCACCGAGTGCCGCGCCGAGTGGGGGCCGGAGGCTTCCGCGCAGGCACGACGAAAGGGCTCCACGGCACCGGGGAACGGCAGCTGGAGGCGGTGCGGTCCGGAGGACCGCAGTGTTATTGCCGGGCGCGGCTCTTGATCCGGGCGGTCAGCTCGGTGACCTGCGTGTACGTCGCCCGGCGCTCGCTCATCAGGTTGGTGATCTTCTTGACCGCGTGCATGACCGTGGTGTGGTCCTTGCCGCCGAAGGACGCACCGATCCGCGGCAGCGAGAGCTCGGTGAGCTCGCGGCACAGGTACATCGCGATCTGACGGGCGTTGACCAGCGTGCGGCTGCGGTTGGTGCCCTGCAGCTCCTCCATCGTCACGGAGAAGTACTCGGCGGTGGCGGCCATGATGATCGCCGCGGTGATCTGCGGGCCCTGCTCGTCGCTGATCAGGTCCTTGAGCACCAGCTCGGCCAACGGCAGGTCCACCTGCTGCTTGTTGAGGCTGGCGAACGCGGTGACCCGGATCAGCGCGCCCTCGAGCTCGCGGATGTTGGTCTGCACCTTGCTGGCGATGAACTCCAGCACCGGGTCGGGTACCTGCAACCGCTCGCCCCAGGCCTTCTTGCGCAGGATGGCGATGCGGGTCTCCAGGTCCGGCGCCTGGACGTCGGTGATGAGGCCCCACTCGAAGCGGGTGCGCAGCCGGTCCTCCAGCGTCGTCAGCTTCTTCGGCGGACGGTCGGAGGTGATGACGATCTGCTTGCTGGCGTTGTGCAGCGTGTTGAAGGTGTGGAAGAACTCCTCCTGGGTGCGCTCGGCGCGCTCCAGGAACTGGATGTCGTCGATCAGCAGGAAGTCGATGTCCCGGTAGCGGCGGCGGAAGTCCTCGGCCCGGCCGGAGTGCACCAGGTTGATGAACTCGTTGGTGAACTCCTCGGTGCTGACGTACCGCACGCGGACGTTGGGGAACATCCGTGCCGCGTAGTGCCCGATGGCGTGCAGCAGGTGGGTCTTGCCCAGGCCGGACTCGCCGTAGATGAACAGCGGGTTGTAGGCGCGGGCGGGGGCCTCGGCGACGGCGACCGCCGCGGCGTGGGCGAACCGGTTGCTGTTGCCGATGACGAAACTGTCGAAGACGTACTTGGCGTTCAGGCCGGGGTCCAGACCGGCCGGCCGGCCGCCCTCGGGCCGGCGCGTGCGACCGCCCGCTCCCCCGCCGCCCCCGCGGCGCTGGTCGGCGGCGCCGGAGTCGACGTCGAAGGGCAGCACGTCGGCGGTGCGGTCGCCGTCGGAGGAGTCACCGGCATCGGGGCCCCACGGCGTGGTGCTCCAGTCCTCGGGGGCTCCACGGTCGACCGGTGGACGCTGCGGGCCGTCGGCCGGGTGCAGCTCCCTGACCTGGGAGAAGTCCGCCGACGCGGCACGCTCGGAGGAGTCGCGGTCCCAGGGGGCCGGCCCCACGGCGTCGGTGCGCACCCCGAAGGCGCTGCGACCGTCGTCGGCGCGGTCCCGGGTGGCCCGGTCCTCCTCGGCGCGCTGCACCTCGGCGGCCGACCAGGGGCGGCGGGTCGGTTCGGCCTCGGCCGGCTGCTCGGGCTGGGCGGGCGCGTCCTCCAGCTGCACGGCGACGCGGATGTCGCGGCCGAACTGCTCCGAGAGCGCCTCCGCCAGCACCCGCCGCATGCGGGACTCGAGGACTGTCTGCGTGAACTCGTTCGGTGCCGCCAGGACGGCGGTGTCCTCCACCAGCATCAGCGGCCGGGTGAGGTTCAGCATGGCGTTCTGCTGCGGGGAGAGGCTGGTGGCCAGCCGCTCCCGGATCTGGTCCCAGACCGTCGCCAGGTCCGGCGTGGCATCGGCCATGCGGTCTCGTCCTCCCAAGCTGTACGACCCCTGGCCGCTCCCGGTGCGCCCAGCACCTCCGTGCCGGCCCCGCCGTCGTGCCGGTCGTCCGTGGATGACCGGTTGTGGACACGCGGACACGTGTGGTCCACATGGGTTTCCACAGGCTGTGCACGGGCGGCTGCATCCTGCGCCGGCCGCGGACCGGACGGCGGCCGGCGCAGCATCCGTGCTGGTCAGAGGCCTGAACAGGGGGGTGTGGGGGCGGCTCGGCGGTCGGTCGACCGACGAGGTCGGCCCGCGCGTCGTGACCCTTGCGTCCGACGCGGAGCGACGGCGACGCTAACAGCCCCGTCCACAGCCCGGCAACGACGGCCGACGTCGCCGTACGCCCGCCGGAGGCTCCGGTGGGAGACCCGGCCGGGCGGGGCTCCCGGCGCGCCGCCGGCCTGGGAGGCGCCTGCCCGGGTGATCATGGGCAGTCCGTCCGCCACCGGTCACCGGCTGGCGCCGGTCCTCGGTTATGCTTGTCGGAGTCTGTGGACGGGTCTGCCCGTCCCCGGTCGGTGCCGTGCCTGCGCCGCCGGGTCCGGTCGGTCGTCCGCAGTGCCAGCTTCCAGGGTTCCCGGGGGCGGCCATCGTGTCGTTCCGGCGCCCTGCGCGCGCCCGTCCACCGACGGGAGCGCACCGCCGATGTCGTGTAGTGGGAGTACCTCGTGAGCAAGCGCACGTTCCAGCCGAACAACCGCCGCCGGTCCAAGACCCACGGCTTCCGGCTGCGTATGCGTACCCGCGCGGGCCGGGCCATCCTGGCCGGCCGTCGCCGCAAGGGCCGCGAGAAGCTCTCCGCCTGACGTGCTGCCCGCGCAGGCACGCCTGCGCCGGCGCCCGGAGTTCAGTGCCGTCGTCCGATCCGGCCGGCGTGCCGGGCGACCGACCATGGTGCTGCACCTCCTCTCCGAACGGCCCGCG
The DNA here is from genome assembly GCF_002938425.1 of Blastococcus atacamensis. Taxonomy (GTDB): domain Bacteria; phylum Actinomycetota; class Actinomycetes; order Mycobacteriales; family Geodermatophilaceae; genus Blastococcus; species Blastococcus atacamensis. The sequence continues at coordinate 12,212 of NZ_POQU01000099.1, forward strand.
CAGCCGGCCGGTGACCTCGCGTCCCCGGCGGCTGCACGGGCCGGTTTCGTGGTGGGCAAGAGCGTGGGCAACTCGGTGGTCCGCCACCGGGTGACCCGGCGCCTGCGCGCCGTCGTCCGGCACGAGCTCGATCGGCTGCCGGTCGGCGCCGACCTGGTCGTCCGGGCCCGTCCCGAGGCAGCCGACGCCGACTCCGCCGTCCTGCACCAGGACCTCGTCAAGGGGCTCGACCGCCTGCTGGGCGATCGGGCGTCGTCCCGATGAGCTCCGCCGGAGGGCGCCGCCGGTCGGTGGCGGCCCGGGTGCTGCTGCGCGGGGCTGGCTCTTATACACATATGACGCTGCCGAAGAAGAGGCTAATGTAGGCTTCTGAGAGCGTCGGCACATGAAAAAAAACATAAAATGTATAACTCACATTGATAAGAA